>CAYJPE010000037.1:0-16894 GCA_964371965.1 uncultured Desulfovibrionaceae bacterium | reverse complement strand
ACTAGCAGCCCGTTGGAAAACACCATTTTATGCAGGCTGTTCAAAAGGGGTAAGATGCGGGGAAGCGAAGAAAGTCAATGTGCGTAGTGCATTAGACATGCATAAGCAGTGTGACTTTTTATCTTCGATCCGAAGAAGGGGACGACGCGGAGGGCACGTTTTCAACGGACAGCTGATAGGCTGCGGTTGCCGCTCATGCAGCAGTTGCGTTTATATGTTTTTTTTTGCATACTGACATTGTGCGCTGGCTGACATAATCGTTGTTCCATGTCCAGTCACATGCTCGTATGCCATATGGTATATGACTGTGTGACGCGCTGAGCACATACTTCTTATACTCACACTTTAAAAAAGACAAGGTCATATGTTGCTCTCATCTCTCATGGCACTTTCGCCTCTCGTCGTTGTTCTTATCATGCTCATTGGACTTAAAAAATCTGCAAATGTTGCGGGCTTGATAGGGCTTGTGTATACAATTCTTGTGGCGTTTTTGTATTTTAGCACAAGTGCTTGGATCATACCGAACATTCTTTTGTCGGCGCTCGTGGGTGCATTGCCTGTGGGGCTCGTCATTGCTTTTAGTATAGTACAAATTACTGTTATGGCTGAAAGTGGAGCCCTTGCGCGTATCATTGCCTTTATTAAAACATTAAGCCCTGAAGACAAGGCTGTACAGGTATTACTCATCAACGTGGGCATGGGAACCTTGCTCACGGGTCTTGGTGCCGTGTCGTTGGCGCTTTTTCCGCCCATATTGATGGGTCTTGGCTATTCTGTCTCTGCATCCATATTATTACCGTGTTTGGGCTATTTGGCCATGTGTATGTACGCTCTTTTGGGCATACCTGCCGTGGTAATGGCAACATTTGCGGGAGAGGGTCTTATTGAAACAGGCTTTGCCCTAGCTGCATTCATGCCTGTTGTGTCTACCGTTATGGCCTTTGTTTGTCTTCATGTGGCGGGAGGCTTTGCCCTTGTCACCCGCGGGTTTTGGCCTGCGCTTATTACAGGTCTTTCGGCAGGTTTTGCGGCCATGGGGCTTGCTCATATGGGACTTTTGACAGTGACAGCCATTATTGCCGGCATGGCTGTCGTGGCGGCACTTTTAATTTATGTGAAATTGCGCGGCGGCATTGTGCGCGATACGGGCATGCTTACAGAAAAGGATAAAGCCAGTGTTGCAAGCATGAGCCTTGCGCGTGCCGCATCGCCGTGGATATTCTTGCTCATTTTTTCCTTTCTTATGAATATGCCACCACTTTTTGATATTGTATTTCATGATTTTGCCATGACACTTCCCATTATTCCCGACAGCCCGGAAAAATTGCGTCTCTTTTGGCAAGCATATACATGGGTTTTTGTCAGTATTTTTTGCTGCTTACCCGTACTCAATGTGCCAGCATCCAATGCCTTTGTCATGCTGAAAAAAGGCGTACTGCGCGCCTATGCGCCCTTTCTTGCCACGGCATTGTTTTTTGGCATCGCCTATATGATGAACCACTCAGGTCGCGGTGCAGATTGGCTAATGGTGGCTGATAATAACATGATATTAATTCTTGCTCATGAAGCAACAGCCATTTTTGGCACATCCTATGCTGCCGCAACGCCATTTTTGGGACTCATTGCCGGCTTTATTGGTGGCTCTGCCTCTTCTTCTGTGGCCATGTTGACAAAACTACAAGTGGCAGCAGCCGAAGCCATGAACGCATCACCTCTTATCCTTGCCACAGCCAATGGCATTGGCGGGGGGCTTGCCGGAGCCATATCACCCTCTAAACTCTTGAGCGCCGCGGCGACAATTGACAGGCAAGATGCCGCTAATTCTGTCATGGGCTATGCCTTAGCCCTCACATGCGTTGTCACAGCTGTATGTGCTGGCCTTACCCAATGGTGGGCATTTTAGCCGACTCCAAATACAATTAAGAAAACACTCATCAAGTGTTTTTGTTGAGGGGGAAGGGGAGCTTTTGTCAAAACCAAAAAGTTTCCCCTTCCCCTGACACATCTTAAACAGCCTGCCAACACCCCACACATTTGCGACTTCTTTTGAGCACAACACATATACAGACAGCCTTGCCGTCACTTGACGACAGCGCCCGATACAGCCGCCTTTCTTGCAGAGAGGGTTTCTTCTCTCAGTCCTTAGGTAGGTCTACAAAAGAAGCAAGAAAAAATGAGAAGTGGCACTACACTATTGTGTTTTCTTTTTGACTGTCAGTATATTTTGTCCATTTTCGTAGCGATACTCCACACTGTCCATAAATTTCTTCACAAAAAAAATTCCCAATCCTCCTTCGGTACGTTCTTCCAATGGCGCGAAAATATCAGGTTCCGACGCATTGAGAGGGTTAAATGGCGTTCCCGTATCAGTGAAGATGAGGGTGAGCATGTGCTCTTGACTGTCAAAACTTGCTTGCAATGTCATGTGTCCAGAAGAGTCGTCTGTCTTGTGTGCGCCAGTTGCGCCACTTTGACCATTTGGGCTTGCCACATAGGCATAGCTTACAATGTTTGCAACAATCTCATCTATCACGACAAGAAGGTGTTTTCGTGTTTTGTCAGGAAGAACAAGTTCTTCGGCAATACAAGAGAGCCACGCCTTGAACTTTTCCATGCCATTGAGTGTGGCAGGAAGTGTCAACAGGTCTTTGCCCTCATGGTGAAATACTTTAATAACGCTTTGCATAGCACCCCTAGCTAAAGTTTAAGAGTGTGTCAAAGCCAGTCATCTCAAACACTTCTCGAATGTCTTCATTGACATGGCACAAAGTCATGGTTCCGCACGTCTTCATATGCTTATTGGCAACAAGAATAATACGAAGACCCGCAGAAGACACATAGTCCACATTGCTAAAGTCAAAAGCAAGATGGCTAATGCCTTCCCATTTTTCTCGCAATTGTCTTTCAAGCTCTGGAGCACTCAATGTGTCGAGGCTTCCGTGTAAAAATACGGTTAAGGTTGCATTGTCTTGTATGAATTTTATATCCATGGCACACTCGTGTAGGCTGATTGTTGTTCGTATCCGACTTTAAATCGTTATGCTTTGTCAAAGTACCCTAAGCTGTTCAGGGCTTCAAGGAATTTCATGTGATACTCTTTTCCAAGAAATGGCCATTGCCACCCCAGGCGCTTGAGAGTTTGCACCGTATAACGGCATTCGTATGTCATCATTTGTATGTCATGCCCTTGAGTCATATTTTGATATGCCACAAGGCTGACCATATCTTCCATGTTGGACATAGCTTCTCGCGCCTGCTCAAAAGCGTGGTTAAATACATCCACTTCCCCCCAATGTACGGGAATACCCATGCCAATCATGCTATCAATAAGGTCACCAAGGAGAAAGGCGTGGTTGTTGACAGGGTGAAAGAGGCAACATGCGCGTGGCGTGCGGGAAAGCAAAAGGATGGCCTCTGCAACGCTATCCACAGGCGACAAATCAACTGCCTCATCTGCCATCATAAAGGGCGCATGCCCAAGGAGGCTTAGAGCGCGTAGACGTCCGGAAAAACTGTTTGACTTGGCATTGATTTGAAACTCGCCATCGGACGCACGCCCTGTCAAATTGCCAACACGCATGATTTTTGCGTCAATAGCATTCACGGCATGCGTTGTACACGCAAATGCTGCGCCCTGTCCCGGCAAGGTGGCTTCCAAAACAGCCCGTTCCGCAAGAAACTTACTACGCACATACTGGTTTTCAAGATGCTGCCCGTAATAAAGGCTTTGCTCATGCAGCTTGCGTGTGGGAGCCGGCTGTCCATCTACGGAAAAACCGGCAACACTCACTGTAGAAACATGAATTAAGCGGGCGCCTGTTTTGTGGCACAATTCAATGCAGCGCTTTGCGCCATCAACGTTGACACGTTCAATGGAATCATCATGGGCAAAATGTCGTACATTGGCGGCGCAGTTAAAAACGGTATGGATGTCTTCCGCCTCCAGATACGGAAACCATGTGTTTTCCGTTACGTCACCTTCAATGGGGATAATACGTGTGCCCACAAGCGCGTCAAAGCGTTCTGCAAAATAATAATACAGCAACATTGTAAGTCTTTTTTCCGCAGAAGTAAACCTCCCTTTACGCAGCAAGCAATATGCTCTGCCTTGTTCATTTTTAAGGAATTGATACAGCAAGGTAATGCCCAAGAAACCTGTTGCTCCTGTAAAGAGCACATTGCCAAGGGGGCGTGATTCTTCACCGTGCAAGGCATCGAGGGTATTGTTTGCAAGCACCTTATTTATACCGGAGTAGTCATAGGCTTTAACGATATCTGTATGAGTGGCGATGCTCTCCTCGGCAGACTTTGGATCTTCCCCATGTAAGATTTTGGCAAGCAATCTTGGCGTGGGAAAGGCGAAGATATTTGTATATGAGAGTTTTTGCCCACCATGTTTTGCATGTGCTTGTACGCCGCGCTTATGTACAAGACCCAAAAGCCGTGTGACACCCAAGGACGTGCCACCTTGCTCAAAGAAGTTGTCCGTTGCCCCCACTTTGTCTAGTTTGAGTACTTCGCCAAAAACAGTGCACAAGGCTTTTTCAAGTTCTCCCTGAGGCTCTTCATAGCAGCTCGTACGTTCTCTCAATTGTGCAATGCTTGGCAGCGGCAAGGCTTTAACATCAAGCTTGCCATTAGGTGTTTTGGGCATGGTATCCATTTGGATATACGCCGTCGGCACCATATAATGTGTTAAGTTTTTTGCGAGTTCCTGACGAATATGGGTAAAGTCCAAGGGCGCGTCTGCCATACAATAGGCGCACAAATGCTCTTCATGCCCCACATGGCGCACAATGACTACGGCACTTTTCACTTCTGGCAAGGAGTTAAGATTTTTTTCGATTTCGCCAAGTTCAATGCGTAAACCGCGCAGTTTAATTTGTCCGTCGTTACGACCAAGAATAACTATGGTGCCTTGCTCTGTCCACGTAGCAAGGTCGCCTGTGCGGTAAACACGTTCGTGATTATGCACAATAAAGCGTTTGGCCGTTTCCTCCGGCAGATTTAAATACCCCTTTGCGACGCCACGCCCGCCTACCAAGAGTTCTCCGGTAAGGCCTATGGGCAAGTCGTTACCATCTCTGTCCACCACATATTCGCGTACATTATGCAAGGGCGCGCCCACGGTAATATGCGTATCTGTTATTTCTGTGGCATTGCAAGCAACGGTAATTTCTGTGGGACCGTATCCATTGAACAAGCGGGCTTGTGAACGCTTCAGATGCGTAAAAAGCAGTGGCGGATATTTTTCACCGCCGGCCATAATCAATGTACACGCCAAAATGGCCTCACGCAGATCGTCATTTTCCATAAATTCCAACAAGCGAGAGGGCGTTGCGCTAAAAACATCAGGCTTTGTTTGTGCAAAGAGTTCCGCAAGGCGCACGGGATTGTGGGTGGCTTCTTCATCGGCAAACACAAAGGTAAGTCCGTGCATCAAAGCCCCAAAGGCTTCGCTGAGAAACATATCAAAGGCTACCGTGGTGATGGACATGATAGAGCGCGCTTCATTGGCCAGAATGTACATGGAAAGATTATTTTTATGTGAAGAAACGTAATTGGCGATGCCGCCATGGCCTATCATAACACCCTTTGGTTTGCCTGTGGAGCCGGATGTATAAATTACATAGGCAAGGTTGTCCGGGCCATATGCCGGTATGGGATTGGTGCACTGCGTTTCTTCGTAAAGAAGTGTCCGGATATGTAGCGCATTGTCAAAGTCCACATGCTCCACGTCTTTATCCACCAGCAAAAAGGGCGCACTGCTGTCTTCAAGCACATGGACAATGCGCTCCTTGGGATAGGTCGGGTCAATGGGCACAAAGGCGCAGCCTGCCTTCACAATGCCCAAAATGGCAATGAGTACAAGGCTGGTTCGTTCCAACATAAAGGCGACCCTGTCCTCCACATGCACACCCCTTTTTAGGAGCGCGTGGGCAAGGCGATTGGCTTGAACATTCAATTCGTCATAGGTAAGTGTGGCATCATGCGCAATAAGTGCTGTTTTTTGAGCATGCTTCTTGGCGGCAGCTTCAAAAACCGCCGTAAATGTGTCAAGTTCGCCTGCCACAGGGCGTTGCCCAAAGGCACGCAAAACAGCCCTTTGCTCTTCGTTAACAAGGGAAAGTGTGGAAAGCTGTGTCGTGGGCTCGTTTATTATGCCAAAGAGAGCCGTGACCATGCACTCGCCAAGACGCTTCATGAGTGCTGCCGAATAGCGAGCAGAATCGTAGTGTAAGGCATAGACGTATTGCCCCTGCCTTTCTTGCACATTAATGGACAGAGGAAATTTGGGTTTTGCGGATGCAAGGGTGTGCAAAGAAATGTTCTGTCCCCCAAGAGAACACGCTTCCAATAGCCCTAACTCGCAAGCATACATGATGGCAGGTTCAAAGCCATATTCTTGGGAGATGCGGGTAAAAGGATAGTCTTCGTGGACGATGGATTGGCGTAAAGCGTGTTGTGTATATGTAAGAAAATCGTGCCGTGTGGTCTTATCGGGCAGCGCGAGAGCAAGGGGTACCGTGCGCACAAACATGCCCATATCCTTAAGAAGTCGTGGGTTGTTACGTCCATTATTGATGGTGGCAAGATAGAGATGTGCTCCTGCATCGAGGGCAAGGAAGCGATGCAGCGTATACACGCTTGCTGCTAAGAAGAGCGCTGCCTCCGTTATGCCATGGGCTTTGCAAAATGCCTGTACGGCGTCCTTGTCCACTGTGTGTATATGTTCGTGCCTTTCGCCTGTTTTGTTGCCAAAAGCAGCTTCGCTATCGGAAAGTTCGTTCGCAGAATATTCGCCAGACACATCAGCCGCAAGAGCACACACGCCGCCATATTCACCGAGCACGTTCTGTATATAAGCACGCCCGCGAAGCCACGCCTCACTGCCTTCTGTCAAGGGCGCCTTTTGCGCCACATCAAAAAGAATCGGCACAGCTTGCGCCGGCGGCAATATTTCTTCCGCATAGGCTCGTTGCAACTCTCGTAAAAAAAGATCGACCGACATGCCGTCAAAAATACAATGATGCGCATCAAAAAACAGACTGAGCGTTTTTTCCGTACACACAATATGTATACGGCACAGGGGTGCATTGAGGAGCGTGAATGGACGTACAAAGTCCTTGGCATAAGCTTCAAGTGCCTCATGGCGACACTGGTGTATGTTCACTGCCAAGGGTGTCGGTTCGATCCCCTGCCAAAGTATACCGTCTTGTTGTACAAAGTGTGTTTTTAATACAGGATGCGCGTCCACAACGGCAAGAACAGCTCTTTGCAAACGTGTTGCGTCCGGTAAAAGGCCATGAGCATCGGCTTGTGTCGCATCAAGGTCAAAACGAAATGGAATATTGTACAGTGTGGAATCCGGCTGTTTGGCACAGGCATAATACACGCCCATTTGACTTTCCGACAAGGGGAAGAGGTTCTGTTGTGTTTCGGTACTTTGTGCCCGTTGTGGCGTTGACACCGTGTCGAGTAAGGCGTCCACAAGAAGACTTTCCAACGTTAAAATAGTGGGCTCCGTCAAGAATGTATTGACAGGCAAGTCAAGGCCATAGTGTTCTGAGATATGTGCCATAACCATGATGGCGCTCAAGGATGCGAGGCCGGCGCGCAAGAGATTGGTATTGACGGAAAAATTATTGTGACCCAGCACACTTGCCACAATGTGTGCAAGTTCACCTTGAAGGCGGGACTGTGGTGATGCTGTGGCGCATGCACTTTGTTCAGTTGCACTTGTATGCACAACAACATCTGCATGTTCAGCAAATTCCGGCGCCGGAAGCGCGCGCGCGTCCACCTTGCCATTGGGCGTTAAGGGGATATTGTCCACCTGCATAATGGCGGCAGGCAGCATGTACATCGGGAGCACGTCCGTAATAAATGTGCGGAGCTCTGAAAGAGAAAAAGGTGTTTTCGCCACAACATAAGCAATGGCACACTTGCCGGATGCCGGCGCTTCGGCAGGTACGACAACAGCACTTTCTATGGCATCAAAGGCCAAAATACGTTTTTCAATCTCGCCAAGTTCCACACGAAAACCTCGAATTTTTATCTGTAAATCACGTCGTCCCAAAATTTCGAGGTTCCCGTCCGCACGCCAACGTGCCGTATCTCCTGTCTTATACATCCGTGCACTGCCCGTGATGGCATAAAAGGGATTGGCAAGAAAAGCTTTTTCTGTCAACTCCGGACGATCCTTATAGCCCAAGGCCACTTGTGTTCCGGCAATGTACAGCTCCCCCTCCACGCCCACGGGCTGCAAACGTCCAAAATCATCCAGAACATGAAAGTCTGTATTGTACGCAGGTTTTCCCACAGGCGGACAATCGTAATAGCGGTCATAATGAAAGCTGCTGGCAAGGCATGTGCACTCTGTGGGGCCATAAACATTATAAAGAGAAAAGGTGCTTGTAGGCTCAAAAGGCGTGAGGGCCTCGCCACCCATGGTCAGCGTGCGCAGCGTTTGCAGACCCTTTAAAGCGGCAAATTGACGCCCCAATTGCGTTGTTAAAAAGCTTATGGTGATGCCATGCGTGTTATAAAAGTTTTTGAGTGCGGGAAAGTCCAAGCGTATGTGCTCCGGCACAATATGGACAGTGGCGCCTGCCGTGAGGGGCACGAAGAGTTCTTTGGCACTGGCATCAAAGCCAAAGCTTGCATAGGCAGTCATATTGTCGCCCACTTTAAGTGCAAAAGTATGACGATACCATGCGCAAAAATTCGTAAAGTTGGCATGAGACCACATGACGCCCTTGGGCGTTCCCGTTGTGCCGGATGTAAACAAATACACGAACACGTCTTCTGGTTGGGGCAGGTGCAGGGGGGCTTGTGCCTTTTCAGAAACAACGGGAGACATATCTTGCAATGCTTGTGTGAGTATACGCTCCCCGTCAAAATTCTCAAGCAATCCCACTAAAGATTCGTCCACAAGCACGAAGGATGCACCGGTATCTTGCAACATAAATTCAAGACGCGCCGCAGGATAGGCTGGATCTAGGGGCACATAGGCCGCCCCTGCCTTTATCACGCCCAAGGCACAGATGGCCATAAAGGCATTGCGTCCCACCAAGATGCCCACAGGCATGCCTTTTTTCGCGCCACGGCTCACAAGGGCATATGCCAACCTGTCACTTATGTGGTCAAGCTCGGCGTAGGTATAGCTTTGTTCTGACGATACTACGGCTAAAACATCGGGGTACTGAGCCACGCGCTTTTTAAAGAGACTCACAAGCGTTTCATCGGCATCGGCCTTTGTGCGCAATCCGCAAAAGGAGTGTAAAAGAACAGTCTCTTGACGCTCAGGCAAGCGAGTCAAGTTTACAAGCGTGCCTTTTTCTCCGACGGCAATCCGTTCAAGGATGGTAGTAAAAAGCTCAAGGGCATCGTGGGCAATGCCGTCATCGTATAGCAAAGGCGAGTACTGCAAGGTAACATCGAGATGTTCTTTATGCCGCGTCACTTCAAAGGCCCAATCCACGGGTACCGTCTGCCCCACAAAGGTGTCGGCGTGCATATGTATGCCGTCTCCCATGGTGGCCGAAGGAAAGGCTTGCAAATAGTTGACACTCACATCAAAAAAAAGCTTGCGCGACGTCTCTCGGTGTACCTGTAATTGGGCAATGACGGCGTCCAGGGAGCACACTTGGTGCGCACGTACACCTGCTACAGTGCTTGCGAGTTCCGCAAGAAAGTCCGGAAAAGTTCTGTTGTGGCGCGGAAATGTACGCACCGGCATTTCTTTGGAAAACATGCCCACAGTTGTCATAAAATCTTGTGTTCTTCCGTGCAGTCCCGTGCCAAGTACCACGTCTTCGCTATTGCAATACCGTGATACGGTGAGAGAGGCTGCCGCCATCACGAGGGTATACACGGTCACGCCCGCTTCGTGTGCCTGCTTTTTTAAACTGACAAGCATTGCAGGTGTCAGCTGGCACGCGACACTTTTTTCCGTCAGCGGCATGTGCTGTGGACGAATGGCGTGGCACGGCATGGTATTTTGTGGAATGCCGTCGCGGAACATGTCCACAAAGAATGCGCTCTGTTCTTGCAAGTGCGCAGCCTGTGCTTTTTGCCATGCGGCATGGGCAAAATAGTCTTTTTTTACGGGCGCAAGAGCCCTATCATCATACAAGTCCATCAAGTCTTTTAAAAAAACAACGATGCTTGTGCCGTCCATGATAAGGTGATGAAAACCCATGAGGAGCGCATACTCTTGCGATCCAAGGGTAAAGAGTACAAACCGATATAAAGGTCCTCGCGCAATGTCGTAAGGCGTATTTCTTTTTTGAATTTCTTGGGCAAGCTCTTCGGGCGAACATGCGCATTGCTCCATATACACGCAAACGTGCTCTTGAACACGGCGCATTATTTCACCGCCCTCCACGGGATAACTTGCCGTGAGTATGGGATGACGCTCCAAAAGTTTTTGCAAGGCACTCTCAATTTGTGGTGCAGACACGTCGCCCTTGAAGCGAGGCACGAAATTGATATTATAAGTGCTTGACTGTGGATTGAGCATATGCTCCGTGACAACAGAGATTTCAGTAAATGTGAGTGTGTTCATAGTATGTCGAGCCTTTTTTAACGACCTGTGAATGTGTATTTTTTCAACAGGCCATGAGACGCTGTCGTCAAATCCATCCTTCGCGTATCTTTGTGTCGGACTTTACTTGTCATAACAATGCATGCTTTTCATAACGAAGAACATTTACACCAGTATTGTCTTGTACTGCTGAAATATATCATCCACGCGCGCTTTTGTCGCTTCGCTGATGGGAGCACGAGGACGGCGAAGGTATGTTTTGCCAAAGCCTTGTTTTTCAAGAACATACTTAGCCACTTGCCACAGTTCGCCGCTTTCTTCAAAAACACGGAGTATGGGGAGTATTTTCTTGTTCAGTTCACGCGCTTCTTGCAGCTTTCCTTGATTGATAATAAGGTCATACAAGGTCACAGCCGTGCGCGGGGCAATATTGGCAAGCACACAGACCCATGCCTTTGCGCCCATGATAAAGCTCTCGTACGCAAGGCTTTCGCAGCCACAAAACACAGTCAGTTCGTGGGAAAGATCATCTACAGCCCGCGTCAAACGTGCAATGTCACCGCTGGATTCTTTTAAAAGTTGCACATTGGAAAGTGCGGCAATGCGTTCCATGGTATCAGGGCATATATCAACGCCGGCACTGCCGGGATTATTGTACACCATGATGGGAATAGTGCTGTTGTTTGCAAAGTAGGCATAATAGGCATATATTTCATCTTGCCTCAAATGCAAACCGGGCGCAGGCAAAAGCATAACACCGGCAGCGCCTATGGATTGGGCATGGCGGACAAGGTGCAAACTCGTGTCAATATTTTGCGAAACAGCGCCTATGACGACAGGCACCTTGCCGTCAACTTCCTTTACAATACATTCTGCATACTGACAACGCTCCTCCACAGAGAGCGAGGCAAATTCGCCCGTGGCTCCCAAAGGAAGGAGGCCATGCACACCGCACCGCAACATATGCGCCATATGTGCCCGCGCAAAGTCATAATCAATGGAGCCGTCTTCACGGAAAGGCGTAATGGTTACCGCATAGATTCCTTGAAAATCGATCATTTTTCCTCCGAGCATCAATCAAGCAACACTTGAGGAAGCATTCATGCCATCGTCTATCAGATCATTAATAAAGGCACTTTACTGCGTCCTCTTCGAAACAAGGAGAAAAAGCAAACAATTGATATCTGGTTATGTATTTCAAATTGTTTGCTTTTTTATTTCCTTACATCTCACGCTTTGTGAATGGCCAGCGAAGATGGAGCTTTTCAACAGACTGCTAAGAATCGACAGCGCTTTCGACAATATGCGCATCTGTGCTTTCGCATGGTCGCTCATCTTCAAACACAAGAGGGAGAATTTCGTCAATGTGGT
The DNA here is from genome assembly GCA_964371965.1 of uncultured Desulfovibrionaceae bacterium. Classification (GTDB taxonomy): domain Bacteria; phylum Desulfobacterota; class Desulfovibrionia; order Desulfovibrionales; family Desulfovibrionaceae; genus CAYJAD01. The sequence goes on along the minus strand of CAYJPE010000037.1, from coordinate 4,974 downwards.
TCACAGCATGTACCTCGATACGCTTTAAAAGCTCGGCAGGCACATCTTCAAGATCCTTTGTATTTTGCTTTGGAATAATCACATGTGTCAAGTCACGGGCAACACCTGCAAGAATTTTTTCTTTAATTCCGCCCACAGGCAAAACACGCCCTTGGAGCGTTATTTCACCTGTCATACACAAGCTTGCGCGCACATGTTGCTTTTTAAGCGCAGAAATCAGTGCCGTACACAGGGTTATGCCTGCAGATGGGCCGTCTTTAGGCGTAGCGCCTGCGGGCACGTGGATATGTATATCAAACTTACGGGAAAAGTCAGGGTCAATACCCAGCTCATTTGCGCGACTGCGAATATAGGAAAGAGCTGCTTGAGCGCTTTCCTTCATCACATCCCCCAGTTGTCCCGTGAGCAACAAGTTGCCTCGTCCCTTCATGAGCGTGGCATCCACATGCAATACCTCACCCCCAAAAGCCGTCCAGGCAAGCCCCAAGGCTGTGCCGTATTGCAGCACTTTTTCTTTGTCGTCTTCCACAAAGCGCGGAATGCCGAGAAGCTTTGGCACTTGGCGTGCGGTAACATTGAAAGGCCCCTGTTTTCCTTCGGCTTTTTTTCGTGCCAGTTTACGACAGACAGAACCAAGCTCCCGTTCAAGGTTACGCAAACCTGCTTCGCGTGTGTATTCCCTAATAATGCGCTCAACGGCCGCATCGCCAAGGCGCACGTCGCGGCTTTTCAGCCCATTGTCCTTAATCATTTTTGGCAAGAGATGGCGGTGCGCAATGGCCAGCTTTTCTTGGCTTGTGTAGCCCGGTAAAGTAATGACTTCCATGCGATCGCGCAGCGCCGCAGGAATGGTTTCTAAATTATTGGCAGTACATAAGAACATCACTTTTGATAAATCAAAAGGCACATTGAGATAGTGGTCACTGAAGCTGGCATTTTGCTCGGGATCAAGCACTTCCAAAAGCGCAGACGAAGGATCGCCGCGAAAATCCGTACCGAGCTTGTCTAACTCATCTAAAACAATGACGGGATTCTTTGTGCCGGCTTGCTTAAGCGCCTGTATGATTCGCCCCGGCATGGCGCCAATATATGTGCGCCTGTGCCCCCGAATTTCTGCCTCGTCACGCATTCCCCCCAAGGAAAATCGCTGAAATTTACGCCCTATGGCTCGTGCTATGGAGCGCCCAAGGGATGTTTTGCCTGTTCCCGGAGGACCCACAAAGCACAAAATGGGACCTTTAGAATTGGGGTTGAGCTTGCGCACACTCAAATATTCCAAAATCCGTTCCTTTATTTTATGCAGAGCATAATGGTCTTCGTCCAGTATTTTTGCCGCATTGCTTATTTCAAGATTATCGCGGCTGGTTTTTTTCCACGGCACCTCCACAAGCCAGTCAAGATATGTACGCACAATATTGGCCTCAGAGGAATCCGCATGCATATTTGTCAGGCGGCGTAATTGCTTTTCAGCTTCTTTGCGTACGTCCTTTGGCATGCCGGCCTTGGCAATAACTTTTGCAAGCTCTTCCAAGTCGTCTTCTTCGTTATTGACATGATCGCCCAATTCTTGGCGGATAGCCTTGAGCTGTTCGCGTAAAAAATAATCTTTTTGTGCTTTGTCCATGCCTTCGCGTGCAGAAGTTTGTATGCGCGCTTGCATGGTGGCTACTTCCACTTCCTTTGTGAGTTGAATGTTCACAAGTTCAAGGCGACGCACCGGATCTTCCATTTCCAAAATTTCTTGGGCATCCTCAATTTTCATGCGCAAATTTGCTGCAATAAGGTCGGCAAGGCGTCCGGGGTCATCCACACTTTTGAGCACATTCATAATCTCTGCGCTGGCAATGCCGCGCAACGCCAAAATCTTTTCACTCTCCTCACGGGCAGAGCGCAGCATAGCCTCCACTCTATGAGTAAAGGGCGTAACGACCTCTTCAATGGGGTCAATTTCCGCTTCCCAAAAAGGCTCTTCGGTAAGAATATGCGCTACTTTACCGCGGCTTACACCTTGCACAAGCACTTTTATGCGCCCGTCGGGCATTTTGAGCATGCGCATGACGTGAACGACCGAGCCAAGAGAATACACATCTGTGATACTAGGGTCTTCCAATTCTTCGTCAGTTTGTGTACAGACAAAAAGATGTCTGTCGCGGTCAAGGGCGGCTTCCACGGCTTGAATTGACTTTTCCCGTCCAATAAAGAGAGGTAAAATCATATAGTTAAAGACGACAACATCACGCACGGCAAGGACGGGCAATACCTTAGGAAAGGGCAGTTCTTCTGCTTTGCTGAAGTGATGTGACCTTTCTGTGCTTGCCTCGGCGCTCTCCTCATTCTCTTCTTGGTGACTGCCTTCTTGGTTCGCGTTGTGCGTAGGCAGAGCCGGAGCGGCAGTATTATCGGTTGCGTCAGAATCAACAACCGGAGCTTGCATTTCGTGCTCGTGCTCGTGCTCTTTTTGGGACTGTTCGGCGTCATCTTGCTGAGAGTCCATGTTTTTTTGGATGTGTTCAGAATCATCGTGGTGATCAGACATATATTCTCCTGTTGTTCCGTGTCTCATTGCTAAAAAAGTGTCGTATACCGCATGTACTTAAAGGAATCATTGATTGCATGAAATTTTTGTTCTCTAACAAGAAAGGCAGACTTTGAGAAGCTCACGGTATATATAAACATATATAATGGGTTCGCGAAGCGAGCCTGACACAGTGAAAGGGCACAAAGGCATTAAATCCGTATTCCTTAATGGTTGCAGTTTCTTGTAGGTATAACATCCTGTCCAGACAGGAGACTACGGCAACGGTGATCTGTAATAATGATATGTTCCACAAAGGTTACGCCCAAACGTTGTGCCGCGTCCCGTAATACGGCAGTCAGTGCCAAATCTGCCTTGGATGGAACGGGGCTACCGCCGGGGTGATTGTGCACCAAGATAAACTGACATGCCTTGACGGCAAAGACCGCAGCAAATACTTCTCGTGATGTGACTGCAACGGTGTCTACAATGCCTCTTGCAAGCATTTGCCAGCGGATACAGTGTCCTCCCTTGTCAAGCAAGGCTATCCAGCATTCTTCCACACTTTGATTTGCTAAATATTTTTGTGCAGCGGCGGCAATATTCTCCGGCGTTGCCAAGACTGCTTTATCAACAATTTCGCTAAAAGCATGACGCGCCATACATTGGTGCAGCACTTGCCACAAAGTCCACACGCCCATGCCAAGCCCGTCTATGGCAAGAAGCTCTTCTTGTTTTGCATCCAACACCCTTCGCAAGGAGCCGAAGTGCTTGAGCAAGCGTTTTGCTAAGGGTTTGGTGTCTTTGCGCATAATAGCGTATCCAAGGAGAATTTCGAGAAGCTCATAATCCTCCGTATGTGCAGGATCGTGCAAAAAACGTGTTTTCAGACGCTGTCTGTGTCCGGCGTTGAAGGTATCATTTGTTTTGCTCGCAGACATATCTAATCTCTCCTCAACGTATGGCAAGGGTCAAGGGATACAAAAACTTTTCTTCATTGTAGAGACCACCATAACTGATAATCATTGCATTGTTGGAAACCCGTGTGAGACCGTGTTTGCAAAAAACACATGCGACACGCAAATACGCATGCAAGCGAAAACCGTCTGTTCATGAGGCAATTTCAAGGAAGCTCTGACAAAGCCAGCGCCTCCCAAAGCATATAAAACTTTGGAATAGGAAGATTCACGCAACGCAAAGGTGATTATCTGGAGAAAAGCCGTACAAGCCCTGTGATTAAAATTTCTAAAGCTTGTTCGGCAGTGTGTGCGCCGCTTTTTACCGCATACTCTGCTTGAACAAGAGATGCAAGCACTTTTGTTATGCCTTGATGACCTAATTTTCGAGCGGATGGCTGTTTTTTTTGAATCAAATACGCCGGGAGCTGAACGCCTTCGCCCGTTAAAATCTGCCAAAATAGCCGCATTTCTCGTGTAAGAAGGGTTAAAAATGGAAACAAAAGTGCATCTACGTCCTTTTGACTCCGATATATCTCCCGCCACGCGGCGCTGACATTACCCGATTCCACATGAGAAATAAAGGAAAAAATATCGGCTTCGGGGATAAAACTGCTTGTATCTGCCCACGCTTTCAATAATTCCTGCGTAATATTTACGGAGCTTATCTTTGCTTGCTCGTCGTGTGCTTTATGCAGTGCGTGGGCGGCAAGGGAAAGTTTGTGCAATTCGGCATTGACAGAAAGCGCATCGGGCGACACCGCTTGGCAAAAAGCTTCCAGCACCCCTTTGTCAAAAGCAAGACCCAAGGACTGTGCTTTTGCCTGAATATACTGCTTGACGCCCACATCCTGCAAGCCGGCGTGGCGCCACACCCAGCCCTGTTTGTTGGCAAAACTAAAGCATTGCTGCTTGCTGATGGCGGCCGGTATTTTGGGTTGTTTTTTTTCCCACACACCTTCGAGACAGATAATAAGGAAGGAACTTTCATGGGGTCTTGAAAGAGCTGTTGAAAGGCTTTTCCACTGGGCAATATTCAAATTTTGTGCTTGCCGCAAAACAAGGACTCGCGGCACTTGGAAAAGACCTTGCAGAGTAAGATGTTCCCAAAATTTTGATCCCAGATCTTCATCGCCCCAATAGAGATGTCGTTCCCACCCTTTTTTTTCGTCATTTTGTGAGGCGGGTAACCATTGTGTTGAAAGAACATCAACATGCTCACGTATAAGCCCCGCATCGGGACAAATGCAAAAATAAAATCCTGGGCGTTTCATGGGTAAACCTCTACCGGCCTACTGAAAAACTCCAAATTCGCAGGCCTTTCAAAAAAGGTGAGATATAGCGTTGCTCTCGATATTGTTACTTGAAAATCAGTTAAACTTTTGCCAGAAAGATGGAAAGAAGTGAGGCGGACGATTGTCTTGATAGTGAACTAGTGTTCGTACGGGTCTGAATCTCCGCCTCACAAGGTGCTCATCGCTTGATGGGTTGCTTGTACCACGA
>CAYJPE010000036.1:4297-17244 GCA_964371965.1 uncultured Desulfovibrionaceae bacterium | reverse complement strand
TTCCTCTTTTCAACAAGTTGAAAAGAGGAATCCTCAATCACTGAGATAGAAGAAGCTCTTTTTCAGAATCATTTTATAGTAAATTTTATATATATTTTTATTTAATCAGCGTTTCCCTAAAAAAAGTTTCCCCTTCTCCCCACATGCTTTTAAAAAATACATATTTTCAGAAAAGAATTTCTCTTGCTCAGTGTTGCCTGAAAATCGAACTTTTTCAACGGGTTGTTATAAGCGCATAATGTCGTTATAGGTTCCCAAAAGCATGAGTATAAGAATGACGGCAAGGCCTATGCGTTGAAAGCTTTTTTGCATCTCTTCAGATATGGGGCGACCGCGCACAGCTTCAATGGCAAACATAAGGATATGCCCGCCGTCAAGCACCGGCAAGGGTAATAAATTGACCACTGCCAAGTTGACGCTGACAATGGCAATAAGTAACAATAAATTGGAGAAGCCTTGCTCTGCATGGTCGCTTATGGCTTGCGAAATCATGATAGGGCCGCCAATGGCTCCGATGGCTTCTGAAGCTCCCAAGAGCATATAAAATGCCTTCGCAGTCTCCGCAGTCGTTTCCCATGTCATGGAAAGTCCTTCCACAGCAGACTCTATCACATTGAGCTCAACATCCTGCCAAGGCCCCTTTGGATTGATGCCAAGAAAGCCCACAGTTTCCGTTTCGCCAAAAAAATTCTGACGCGTTCGCTTTTCAGGTGTGACGTGAAGTGTAACTTCCTCCCTATGAGTTGATGTACCACTACGCAACAAAACAAGGGTAAAGGGATTGCCTTGCGTTGTCGCCATTTCGTGTATGACATCATTCCAGTCACTCACCTCCACTCCCGCAATGCTGACAATGGTGTCGTCGCTACGGATTCCTGCCCGTTCTGCAGGGCTTGAAGCTTGCACTTCTCCCACCACTGGCAAGAGAACGCTCAAACCATTGTACCAAAGCAAGCCCCAAAAGAGCACAAAGGCAAGCACTATATTTGCCACAGGGCCTGCCAAGACCACAAGCGAACGCACAAGCCCGGACGTCTCTTCAAAACTTCGCCCGGGGACGTGCTCATCTTGCGGTGCATCTTTCTCTTTAAAGGAAACATACCCACCCAAGGGTACAAGGGACAACCTGTATTCAGTGCCAGCAAGTGTGCGCGATGCCAACTTTGGCCCAAAGCCTAAGGAAAACACCTTGACGCCGATGCCAAAGTGTTTTGCCGTCATAAGATGACCCAATTCATGAAAAAAAACCAAGACTCCGAGTGTCACTATAATGGTCACAAAGCTCATCATATAAATAAACTCCAAGGTGTTGTGTGAGAGGTGATACGAGTGCCGTGTTAAGGCTAAAAGTGAATTTTTTAAAGCATGTGGGGGGAAACTTTTTTTAGGAAAAAAAAGCTTTCCCCCCACACCCCCTTCAAAAAAACCAATAGGTACGCATGCATGCCGAAGTTTTTTACTCTAAAAGCTGTGATTGCGTTATATATCAGTTCCGTTTTTTATTAAGAGTAAATTTCAAATTATTTCAAAGTGTTGACAGTCCTTAATCCTTTAATGTCAACTGGAAGCGCTATATGCACACTCTCATGCTCCAGAAAATATTTTTCTTTTTCCCAAGCAATAAATCTTGGTATGTATCCGATCCCGATGGTTTTTTTGAAGGGGAAGGGGAAACTTTTTTTTCCTAAAAAAAGTTTCCCCTTCCCCCCACATACATTAAAAAAACTTCTATTGTAGTGTAATGCCGTATTTAGGTAGATTTTGAGAGATAATTGCTGCAGCGATGACACGCGGTACATATTGTCGTGTTTCCTTTGGCAAGGCTTTATACTGTAATAGTTCCCAAAATGTTGTGGCATTGTGTGTTTTTAAAGCCTTGGCGACGCGTGTTTCTCCGCAATTATAGGCTGCCAGCGCCAGTGGCCAGTTTTGAAACTGGTTGTAGAGTTTTTTGAGATACATGGCGGCGGCCTTTGTGGACTTCACAGGGTCAAGACGCTCGTCGATATCAGAGGAAACTTTCAATCCGTAGATGCGTGCGGTGGCGGGCATAAACTGCCACATGCCCCGTGCCCCGGCATGGGACAGAACGGTCGTATCAAAGCCGCTTTCCACGAGGGCAGTGTAAGCAAGTTCAAAGGGAATGCCGTGAATGGCAAATTCCTGTCGTATTATGGGGAGAAATTGTTGCGACCTTCGGAAACTTGCTATGAAGTGGTTTCTGCTTTTTGTTGTGTAGCGCTCAATGCTTGCAGAAACATCTTGCTGCAATATGAACTTGGCAAACTGTGTTCCGCTCCAATGGCTCTTGCTTGGATATATCATCTGGGTGGACATATCAGGCGGGTCAGGTTGAGGAAAAAAGAGTTTATTGTAATAGGCTTGCAATGTGTCATCAAGGTCTATGTGCGGGGGGATACCCTGTTCTCCACCCGCTTGCAGTAAGAGCGCGTGGCTTTTTTTGAAGGCTTCCAATGCCAAAACATCTAGGCCTTCTTTGTGCAAAACATAGCCTATTTTGAAATAGGAGCGCGCTTCGTTCATGAGGTTTTGATCATATTGCCCTTGTGTCGCGTGCGCTTGTGAAGAAAAAGCACATACGACACCCAGTATTAGCCATAGCACAAAAGAACGCAGCATGGTCTCTTATCTCACAAAGGAAAAAATATGTAAAATCTGCTCTTCAAAAAGCATGTATACAGCACAGCCGGCGCACAAATACGGCCCAAAGGGAAGGCGCGTTTCTTTGTGTACGTCTCGCCAATTCGCTATCAGCGTACACACTAAAGCCAATATGGCCGAGAGCACAAAGACATAGGCTAATCCCATGACGCCGCAACACAGACCAAGAAAAAACATGAGCTTCACATCCCCAAAACCCATACCTTCCTGCTTGCGGAGCTTTTGATAGGTAAGACGCAAAGCCTGCATGATGGCTGTGCCCACACAGGCGGCAATGAGCGCGTCGGGCATGGGAACGCCGATACCCATGATGGAAGCACCGCCCGCAAGCACGACACCCACGAGCACAAGCAAGTCCGGAATGAAATATTCTTCAAGGTCCACCAAGGAGATGAGGAGCAAAATCATGCCGATAGCCATAAAGACGACATATTCTATATATTGCCCCGACAAGCCATATTCCCAAAACAGGAGCACAGACCATAACGCAAAGGCCGTTTCGGCAATGGGATAGAGCATGGAAAGCTTTGCGGCGCAGCCCCGACAACGGCCCCTTTGTATGGTAAAACTTACGAGCGGGATATTCTCTTTCCAGCCAAGACGCCTTTTACAACGTGGGCAGTGAGATCCCGAAGGCGTGAACAATGACCATTCGTGGGCAATGCGGTAGCCAGCACTGCCACAAAAACTGCCCAAGACAAGGCCAAAAATGCCGGCGAATATGAGAAGAAACATATGCTCAGTCATGGTCGTGCTCAACTATCCCATTATGCTTGGCTTATGCCGCTTGTTCTTTTTTCTTTTTCTTACGCAACCAAAACATGACACCGAGCAGTACGAAAATCGCCACAGCCGCACCGGCTACAATATATTCTTGCGTGTAATCCGGCGGCGTGATCATGGTATAAATGCTCTCTTCAATAATTTTCCCGTCGGCGTCCACGTGATTCCACGAGCCGTCACTGTTGCGCGTCATATAGAGCGTTTCCTTGCTCTGCTTGCGTGTTTTTTGGTCGATGATGGTCACATGCACATTGGCCTTGTCGCCCAGCGTCTCAATATTATCAAAACTCCAGACGAAAAATCTGTTGCCCTTGCCATCGTCGCCTATGCGGCTGTTCACCTTGGCTTCAAAATAATAGGCCACATGGTCTTCGTTGAGTGTGTCGGCGTCCAGTGTGATTTTCACCATGCCTGCGCGGTTGTGTGCGTGACTGTCCACCGCTGTGCCCAAAAAGACGCATGCGACAAGCAAGAGTATTGCAAAGAGAGTGACTTTCATGTTCATTGAAGTATTCCTTTTTGAATATAGGTTATATATGGTACACTTGCGCGCCTAATCCCCAAGGGTCAAATCGGGGCTGGTGCGCGGATGAATGACAAAGGTTTTATAATATCGTTCTCCGGACGTAACAGTGTCGGGCGTTTTGTACACTGACGTCGTTGCTGTCTCTTGTCTAAACACTGCTGTAACCCTGCCCACAGGGAGCCATAAAGTGTCACTATCGCTTATAGTCACAGGATCTGAGAGAGATGGCGCAGTAGCTGGATCTGCTAAGATTTGAGGCGTCATTGTCGCTCTGCCAGTCTTATTAAATAAGAATTCCCCATTGACTCCAGTCAAGGGCCATACTATGGGAACATTAAAAGAAGCCACATCGCCATTAAACACCGTGTACATGGAAACATAGTCGTTTGCCTTAAAGGCCAAGGCCGTGGTTGAAGTAACGGCTGTAATATCCTCCACGATCACCTTTCCGGGCACTTCATATTCGGAGCGGCTGATGTATTCCACAATATCATCCACAGTGTCGGCGGTTTTATCAGGGCCGGAACTACGAATTTCCATGCCCTGATCGTCCGGTGTCATAGTGATTTCATTGCCCCACTCGTCGGAAAGGGATGTGGTGCCAGACGACGTGTAAGGCCCGCGCCATCCTGCGCCAAAGCCCACATTTTGGAAGTATCGCCACGGCGTTTTCATATTCTTGCTATACTCCGTACTGCCGTCATAGTCAGGCACCCAATCTTGGCCTGCAAAGGTATCGTCCTCGACCCAATACGCTGACGTTGCATCGGGAGTTTTGTTCATTGCCGGCGTATCATAGACATACCGGTAATACTCATATTCAGGGGTAGCACCACCACTCACATCCACCTTCACATAGGCGGCGTTCATCATGACCAAGGCCGGTCGTGCTTCATGATATTGTCGCCCCGAAACCCATTCGGGCACATAGGGATAATCGTCATTAGGGTCCGTGGAAGGAACTTCTTGCCATTCGGAACCGGCGCCGGGAAAGGCGGCTCCAACGGACGTATGACCACTGGTGCACCTATATATGGTATCGACACTTGCTACATACACATACGATCCCGTCAAAAGCTCAATACTGCCCATATCGGCCACAAAGCCGTTGGGCTGGCTTATGCCGTCGGTCACCTGACCGCGCTGTCCGACAATGGCTGTTCGTATGTCTTTGAGCTTCTGTTTGGTCATGGCAATTTTTTGGTCATCCAAACTCCACTGGGCTTTGGAAATCATGAGCACCAAGTTGTCGTCGTTGTTGGGAAGGGAGGGATCGGCGGGGCCGAGGTCGTCGTCAGGATCCCCCAGGGGTTTGGTTGAATCCCCAAAACTTATACGCCTATCGGAACCTGCACTCACAAAGTATAGGTTATCCCTAGTGTCAAAATAAATCATTAAGGCTGAACCCCATCCGTCTGTCAAACGCCCTGTCCCTTGGCGCAACAAAAAGTGTCGCTCTTCATCGGTGTAGTGGGCTCCGTCTGGATCTAAACCGCCGGAAACATTAGGTTCGGAAGTCGTGGGAATAGCAGAACGTGTATAGGTATAGAGATCATCATCGCTTGTAAAATCATCCCGCGGCGGTACCACATAGGGGCCGTTCCAGTCTTTGTGATCCATAAATTCGTGAGGATCGGTAACGTTATGCACGCGTATGATATTTGTCCAAAGCCCCAAGGGCATGATGTTGGCATCATAATTGTCTTCAGCAATATTATCTAAGTTGAGCACTTGCGGATCATCGCTCGATCCTTCCTTGGCAATGACCCATGAATTTGTGGTAGTATCCCAATGGTGCAACACAAAATCCGGCAGTGTGCCATAATCGCCCACATAGCCGCCAAGCACGCGATTGCCATTGGCATCGTAGGCATTATCGGGCCCCAAGAGGCCATAGCGGATGGATTCGAGGAGCTGAATGGTTTCTTCGCGCTTATTATTATCGCTCATGCGTCCCGAAAAGGGGAGCATAACCGTTACAAGCAGACCCAAGATGGAGATGACGATGAGCAGCTCCATGAGGGTCATGCCACTGTCACCGCGTTTCATACAATACCTCCAAGGCAGGGTCGTGTATTTCTATATCAGCATCGTCCATGAGTTCGGCTTTGTATTCATTAAAGGCAGCACGGCCTTTTTCGCCTTTTATGGTCGTTGCCAGTTGGTTTTTCATGTGTTCAAGCGTGGGGATTGTTTCTTGTTCGCCTGTTTTTTTGATGATATGATAGCCGAATTGTGTTTCCACCACAGGGCTGATTTCGTCAATTTTCAGGGCGAAGGCGGCATTGGCAAAGGGTTTTACCATTTCTCCGCGGGTGAAAAAGCCCAAGTCACCGCCGATATCGGCATTGGGTTCTTCCGTATACTTACGGGCAAGTTCTGCGAAGTCTTCACCTGACATAGCGAGCTTATGCACGTCTTCAATTTTTTTGCGCGCCGCGTCTTTTTCTTCTTGGGTAGCGCCTTTTTTAACCATAATCAAAATGTGTGACGCACGAATGGAAGATTGAGGCGTGTATGTATGCTTTTCTTGCTCATAGCGCGCGGCAATTTCCTCGTCACTCACGGCCACGTTCGCCAATATTTTTGTACTGAGCAAGTTATTGACGGCGCCTTGCTGTTGCCAGATGGCGGCATATTGCTTTTCGGTCATGCCGGCGGCGGCGAGTATTTGCTTAAATTTGCCCGGATCGTTTCTGTAGCGATAACCCATGATGGTACTGCGCAAGTAGCCGCCGGCCTCGTTGACTTGCAGGCCTTCATCTACGGCTTCTTGATACAGCACTTCCATGTCGATCAAGTTTTGCACCACGGCTTTTTTGATGGCATTTTCGTCATAGGTCATGCCTTGCTCTTTTTTGGCTTTGCGTATGCCGTCGCGCAAGCTGTTTTCGTACATCCAGCGGGGGATATCGGTATCATTGACAGTGATAACTGCGGTGCCGTCCTGTTTCGCCATAATTTCCGCGTCGGTCGGTATGGCAGGGGGCACGGCATTTGCGAGCTTTTCTTCTTGCGCCAAAGCACGTGTGGGGACAAGAAGCAATAAGGCCAAAGCGCAAAACATCATAAGGACAAAACACTTCTTCAAATCTATTTTTTTCTTCATAACAATTCCTTATATTTACTCTATAGGCCATAGACCGCAAGCATGCCAGAGATCAACCCATACATAACGAAACCCACGAGGCCGCCAAGGACGGCGATGATGAGCGGTTCCATCATGGCATTCATGCGTTTGACATTTGTTTCCAGCATACTTTGGTAGATTTTTGCCGTCAGTTCCAAGACTTTGACCATTTCACCGGTTTCTTCGCCTGTGCGCACCATTTCGCACACCATGGAAGGAAATATTTTTTCGTATTGGGCGAGGATGGTCGACATACTTTCCCCTTCCAAAATACTGTCCTTCATCTTGTTGATAACGATACCCGCCGAGGCATTGCCGATGGTATTTTTCACCGTGCCGAGGGCTTCCACCAAGGGCACGCCGGAGGCAAAGAGCATGGCGAGATTGCGCGAAAATGTCACAACCACGTCGCAACGCACGACGCTTTTGACGACGGGCACATGCAAGAGGCATCTGTCCACAAAGAGCTTGCCTTCCGGTGTTTTGCGCAAAAGCATGGCAAAAAAGGTGCCGCCAAAGATGGTGCCAAAGAAGTATTGCCAATTATTTTGCATCCATTCAGAAATATCCATGATAAGCTGCGTCGTCGGGGGCAAGCCGACGTCCTTACCGAGCAATTGGGCAAATTCCGGAATAACGCTCAAGGTCAAAAAGGCGATGACGCCAATGGCTGCCAGCAACACAAAGCCCGGATAAATCAATGAGGTGATGAGCTGTCGTTTGAAAGCCGCAGATATTTCCAGCTGGTCGGCAATGCGCACCATGACTGTTTCAATGTCACCGGAAAGTTCGGCGGCGCCGACCATGTTTACAATATACGGTGTAAAAATGGTCGGATAGGCCGCCATACTTTGAGACAGGGTTTCGCCTGATTCCACTGAAATTCTAATGGCATGCATCATTCTGCGCAAACCATAGGGGCCGGATTGATTTTCCATGAGCGCCAAGGCACTGATGATGCTGACGCCGGATTCCAACAAGACCGCAATTTGGCGAAATAAGAGGGGCAAGTGCTTGCTTTTTGCAGGGTCAAGGGATGCGCGTATGGCGTCAAAGCTCAATTCGCCCTTACGTCTTTCCCTCTCTTTGACCTCTTCAAGCTTTATTAAGAAATGCCCTTCGTCTTTCAAAGAGGCCATGGCCTCCGCTTCACTGACGGCGGTCATTTTCCCCTTGACCTCTTCACCGGAAGGGGAAAGAATAGTATAGGTATAATCCGGCATAACGCTCCCTCATTACCCTTTTATGGTAGTTCTGAGTACCTCCGCCGTAGACGTGGTTCCCAGTTGAATTTTCCGAATGCCGTCCTCTCGCAAAGTGGTCATGCCTGCCGCCATACCCACATTGGCGAGGGTGCGGGCATTGCTCCCTTTGAGGATTTCCGTGCGCACATTTTCGTCCACTTCGAGAAGTTCAAAGATGCCTATGCGGCCTTTATAGCCCGAATGCAGACAGGCCGGACAGCCGCGCGCTTTATACCACGGCGATGTGAGGTTTTCCGGCATAATGCCAAGTTCTGCGCATTCTTCGGGGCTTGGATCATAGGCTTCCTTGCATTTTGGGCACAATCTGCGCAAAAGGCGTTGGGCGAGCACGCCGGACACGGAAGCGCCCACCAAGAAGGGCTCACAGCCCATATCTATGAGACGCGGCAAGGCACCTGCGGCATCGTTCGTGTGTAATGTGGTAAAGACGAGGTGGCCGGTGAGTGAAGCGCGTAGCGAAATGGTGGCGGTTTCCATGTCGCGTGTTTCACCCACCATGACCACATCGGGATCTTGACGCAAAATGGAGCGCAGTGCGGCGGCAAAGGTGACTTTGTCGCCCTTACTCACTTGCACTTGATTTATGCCGTCAATTTTGTACTCCACGGGATCTTCCACGGTGGTGATGTTGATATCCGTGGAATTGATGGAGTTTAAGGCGGCGCACAGGGTGGTGGACTTGCCCGAACCTGTGGGACCCACAATGAGAATAATGCCGTGCGGGCGGCGAATGAGCTGGTCAAAGCAGGCTTTGTCTCTGTCTGAGAGGCCCACTTGGTCGACGGTTAATCTGTTGGACTTGCCCGCCAAAATACGCATGACGATTTTTTCGCCGTGGATGCAGGGTAGGGATGAGACACGTAAATCAATGGAATCGTCCTTTGTTTCGTACACAAAGGCGCCGTCTTGGGGGCTGCGCTTTTCGGCAATGTTGAGGCCGGCCATGACTTTTATTCTGGACGTCAAGACGGGCAACATGTCAGGAGGGAACTCGCTGATTTCTTGCAGGATACCGTCCACGCGAAAACGCACTTTAATGCAGCTTTCGAGGGCTTCCATGTGAATATCCGACGCGCCGCATCGTATGGCTTTTGTGAGCAGGCCGTCCACGATTTCTATGGCGCTTTTGTCGGCAAAATCCAGCACCGCGTCAATTTCGTACATTCTGCTCAAAAGCTCGGTAATATAGCTCTTGATCGCGATGGAAAATTTGAGGGGCTTTTTGGCAAGGCGCTCAAGCGTTCTGACGACTTGCCCGGAGAGGGGTTGATCCACGGCCACCCACAGACTCTCGTCGGAGCTTATGGGCAGCACATTGTGCCTCTTGGCTATGGCCTCGGGCAAAAATGTTCTTGCATGCTTGTCAAAGCTGACATCAGAGAGGCTGATATATTCCATGCCCCACACCTCAGCCATACACTGCGTGATACTCTCTTCACCGGCAAAGCCCAAGGTGACTAGGGTATCTGCCAATGTGCCGCCCTTGCGCGACTGCATTTGCATGGCTTCTTGCAATTGGGCCTCGGTGACGACATTGGCTTGAAGAAGGGCATCGCCCAACTTATTGCCGACAGTGCCCGTTTTTGCAGCTGCGTTACTCACAAGCAATATCCAACCTTGGGGCTATGACGGATTCACTTTTTGCCATACGGATTGCCGATTCGCGGTCAATGAGTCCTTCGCGAAACAGTTTTACCAAGGACAATTCCATGGTCTGCATACCGAACTTTGAGCCGGTTTCTATGGCGGAATACATCTGCTCCAGTTTATTTGTGCGAATAATATTGGAAATGGCAGGGGTGACGCGCATGACCTCAACGGCGGCCACGCGCCCGCTTTCTCCGGTGCGCCTGAGCAATCTCTGTGACACAACACCTTTGAGGGTCGATGACAATTGCTGGCGAATTTGCATCTGCTCTTCAATGGGAAAAACACCAATCATACGGGCAAGGGTGGATTCCGCATCCCGCGAGTGCAGGGTGGAGAATACAAGGTGACCCGTTTCCGCCGCCATAATGGCTGTGCGCATGGTGTCAAGGTCGCGCATTTCGCCCACCAAGATGACATCGGGATCCTCCCGCATGGCATCGCGCAAGGCACCGGAAAATGAGAGCACATCGGTGAATATTTCTCGCTGTGTAATAAGCGCCTTGTTGTTTGTGTGGACAAATTCCACGGGATCCTCAATGGTGATGATGTGGCACGGTTTGCTCTGGTTAATTTTGTCGATGATGGCGGCAAGGGTGGTGGACTTGCCCGAACCTGTGGGGCCTGTCACCAAGACTAAACCGTCTTTCAGTTCGGAAAAGTAGTGCACCCCTTCGGGAATGCCCAGCGCTTCAAGGGATAGCTTAATATGGGGCAATTGCCGAAATACCGCCGCCAAGGCGCCGCGCTGATAGAATACATTGACACGAAAACGGTTTTGCTCGTCCAAACTGTAGGCCGTATCCACAGAAAGCTGTTCCTGCAAGACCACATGCTGCCGCTCGCTCAAAATGGGCGTGATGTAATTGTACAAGCATTCCTTGCACAGCTTTTCCCGCGGCAATTTGACCAGCTCCCCGTCCACACGCACGATGGGCAGGGAATTCAGCGTCAAATGCAAGTCCGACGCTTTGCGCTCTATGGTTTCCCGCAAAAGCTCGTTCAAAGGGGCGCATCTTTGCTCTACTGTGAGAAGTTCTGCACTCATAACTATTCACCCAGCTCCACAATGGCACCTCTTGTGCGATTGCCGTATATAAGTTTTTGCAATTCGCGACCGGCATTGAAGGGGAAGGGCGTTTCGCCAAGGGCACCTTCAATGGTACTCTCTAAGACACCTGTCTTTTCATCAAGTTGCAGTAACTTGTCCTTTCCTTGCGTTACGGTGGGATGCCCCGCAAGCCTCGGTAACACCGATTCGCGTATTTTTTGCGCCTCATAGGGTGTCATGATGATATGAGGCGTTATGAGCATGATAAGCTCCGTGCGCTCCGTCGTTCGGACTTTATTGCTGAAGAAAAAGCTCAAAATGGGAATGTCGCCCAAAATGGGCACCTTTTCTTCGCTCTCCACAATATTGTCCGCAATAAGACCGCCAAGCACGATGGTTTGCCCGTCCATGGCCACAACAATGTCCTCAATCTCGGTGGTAATAATCGTGTCCGTCTGACCCGTGCGAGACTCATTGTTCAACACATATTCAAACTCCGGCCCCAATCCTATGCCGGCTCGCGATATTTCCGTCATGACCTTCATGGTCACAGAACGGTCTTCGTTGATGGAAGGGGCGATTTCCAGCGTAAAGCCAATATCTTCTCTACTATAGGTCGTACTTACGGTACCCGGCGCAATCTGCGCCCCGTCGGCATTAAATTGGGGCTGCGTCACCGTATAGCCTTCACGTATCGCAATTTCCATGCCTTGGAAAAAACGACCCGCCGCATTGTTGGCCACAAGCATCATGGGTGTGCTCAGCTCCGTCACCCGCCCCTCAGTTTCCAAAAGCTCCAAACGCAGGCCTATCACATCGTTGATAAAGGAAAAGGCAAAGGAAGGGGGCGATTGGGTCAAAGAAGCCGCTCGCGCTGCCAAGGAGAGACTGGTGCCGGTCCTCATAAAGGGAAGAAAATCAATGTCAAAAAAGGATTCCATGCCATCTTCAAGGGTCACACCCAAAATCTTGACTTCAAGAAAAAGCTCCCGTGTGGGCGTGTCAATCTGCTCAATCAAATGCCCCACTTCTGCCAGCAGGTTTGAATCCACAGAACGCACAATGACACTGTTATTGCGCGGGAATATGGTCATCAAGGCCCGCGCCTGCCCAATCTGACGCTCAAGCAACATCTCCGGCGTAAACTCGGAACCCTCACGCAAAAGCCGCGCCATGCGTCCAAGGTCTTCCTCGTCCATCTTCACGCCGGCAAGCTCCGTTATGCCATCTTCGCGCTCGTCATAGTCAAGGGCACTTTCGTCCGCCTCTGTGTCCGTAATATCCGCGTCAACATTCTCACCTATTTCGGGAAATTCATCCGTACCCACATGCCCGTAACTTTCTGTCTGCTCGGGATTTGTCAGCTCAATTCTCGTACCGAAGACATTTTGAATGGCCTCGCCCACCGTAAAGCAGGATGCGTACTTGAGGTTAAAGACGCGCGTTTGCTCATCGCGTCGCAACGTCAATTCCCGTCCATATTCTTCCACCTTCATGACGCGAATGACCTTGTCCTGCTCGGTGAACCACAAATTATAGGTCTTGCAAATGACCTCAAGTGCCAAGATAGGCGTAATGTTTTTCAGAAAAAGGGAAATGGGCATATTTTGTATTTCCGGCGTAGCCACCACGTTCTGCCCCGTCATTTCCGAAATCATTTGCAAAATTTCACTGAGAGGCGTTTTATTGAACTGAAACACCTCCACAGTAGGCTGACTGATGCCGGCCTCTGCTTGAGCCGCACGAAGCATCGTGGCAGAAGCCAACACAAACACCACACAAATACAACACACAACAAGCACGCTGCCGCATACGGAACGCCATGTGTCACTCAAAGTCGACGTCTTTCCAAACATACTAGTA
>CAYJPE010000036.1:0-4197 GCA_964371965.1 uncultured Desulfovibrionaceae bacterium | reverse complement strand
GCATACGGAACGCCATGTGTCACTCAAAGTCGACGTCTTTCCAAACATACTAGTACCTTGTCTTTTCTAACAGCTTGTATCCATGAGTGAATAGTTGCTAGTGAATAGTGGTCAGTTAATGTAGGTGCTTCGCACCATAAGAAAAATCAATTCATCTGACCTTTCAAAATGTTATGAGAATGCTCTAGCCACTGACCACTAACAACTATCAACTTTTAGAAAATACAAACTACTAGTAGAACTTTCCCTTGATCTCTTTACCGTCATCCAAAACGACAGTGAGCTGATTGATGTGTATTTTCTTAATGGTCAACCACTTGGTCAAATTGGCTCTGGCACCGTCAATGACCACATTGTCCCCTTCAAATAAAATGACGGAACCTTTGTTTTGAATGATGGCAGAAACGGCACGGCGCCCGTCCACCTGCATAAGCCCCGTCACCTTTATGTTGGGCAAACGGGCAAAGCTGGCATGGTCGGGCTTATTTCTACCGTCAAAGTGCAACTCATCGGGAGGTTTTTGTGCTTCGGGATCCGCTTCTTCCGTATCCTTTGCGGCTTCATCCCACCACGAAGTGTCCTCAACGAATGCGGTTTCCGTATTGCCAATCTCGGCAAAGGGATCCCGCTTGTTTGCGGTATCAAATGTTTTCAAGTATGCCGCACTGTCAGATGTGGATACCGGCAAGGGATTGCGCTCTTCAAGTGCTTCTTCTGCGGCTACTTCTTCTGCTGTTACTTCTTCGGGAGCCGGCACAGGCTCTGCTACAGTGGGCACGGGGCTGCTATTGACCGTGTCCTTTGCTTGTACAGCCTGCGGTGGGGGCACCGGAGTAGGCTTTTCAGCCGCCCCCAAGGCAGGCAAGGAGGTGAAAGGTACGATCATAATAACAAGCAAAGGCACGGTACAGGATACGAGGATGCAACGCCTCTTACATGATAAATAATAAGTCAACGCTGACATCTTCCGCATCCTTAATTCGTTTGATTTTGACATTGGTCACATTGACCACCGAAGGAAGATTTCTCATTTCGGCAAAAAATTCGTAAAAAGACGTGAAAGAACCTGTGAGGTTTACGCTGTACAGCATTCTCTTGAGCGCCTTTTGCTCCGTTTGCACATTGGCAAAGAGGGGCGTCTTCGTGTTTTCCACATAGGGCGCCAACTGCCCCACCACGAGGCCGTTGTTGGCGGCCAATTCGTTGATGCTCAACACCATTTCTTCTTCTTGACTCCTGTCCGTCAGACGCAAAGCCCGCACCTCTTCAAGCTGCTTTTTCAAGTCACTCACTTCTTTTTGCAAATTACTCACCCTTTTTTCGATGGATTCGATATTGTCCGGTGGTACCGTGGAATCAATGGCCTTCACCACTTCATTGTTCTTGGCAATGAGCTTTTTGTGCTCCTCAATGATGGTGTCGCGATAATAATTGAGGTACATATAGATACAGCCCACGATGAGCAAACTCACCACACCCCACCGTTCTATTATGGAAAACTGACGTGCCGCCATTTATTCGTCCTCCAATCGTATTTGCAATGAAAAGGAAAAATAGTCTTCCTTGCTTTTCGTATCTGTAAATTGGGTCGTTTTTTCCAAGCGACATTGGCGCACCATGGGCAAGTCCTTTAAGTCCACCACATACTTACTCACTTCTTTCTGACGCTTGCCTGTACCCTCCACAAACCACACTTGATCGGAAAATTGCTGCACACTGTTGAGCTGTATGGACGATGGCGTACTGGCAATGATGCCCGCCAATAAGGCCCGTACCAAGTATTGCCTGTCGTACAAACCGCTGTTCAAAAGCGTGATTTGCGCCTGTGTTTCGCGCTTTTCCTTGGAAAGATTATTGTACGTATTCACAGCGTCTTGGCCTCTTTTGACCGCCGCATCCAAGACGGCCTTGTCCGCTTCCAAGGCGGCAATGGTATTTTCCGTCGTATAGACTTGAAACTTGAGCCACGACGCCTCCACACCCATGCAGAAAATAAAGAAGGCCAAAATCAAAGCAGGCAAGGCCAAGGGGTGCGCCACAATCTTCGTATGCACGGGCACGTGATTGTCCACCAAAAGATTGCAACATTGCTTGCAAAAGGCCTGTGATGCCGCGCTCAAGGCCGTCATGTAGCGCGGCGGTACGACTCCGGGCGCATCCACATCCGGCAAGTCATAGGTCAAGTCCCAACGCTTTACTTCGGCCTTGGGGAAGTGTTCACGCACCACAGGACGCCACGCATCTTCGGCATTTTCCCCGCCCAATATAATCAGAGGCTTGCTTTTCAATGGCCCCTCATATTCTTCGATGACCTCTTGCACCACCTCCAAGGCAGATATGAGCGATGTTTCTTGGGAATGAAGTTCTGTCTGTCGGAAGGACACGGGCATCTGATTGACGGTGAGGGCAATCAAGGCGTCATAGGGACGCCAGTTTATGAGCACGCGCGGCTTTTCATTGTCCACGCTCAAAAGCTTCACGTCCATATTCTTTTTGGCGGACGCGCAGTGGGCAAAGGCAAAAATTTCTTGGGGCATGACGCCCACGAGTTTGAGCTTGAGGCTACGGCATACGTGCTCAATGCTTTCATAATGTTTTTCATGCAGAGCAAAAATATGGGCTTCTACGGTACTTGCATCATCAATGCCGTATTCGTCAAATTCCCCTTTTGGCGAAGGCGGCACATAGACACCCACCATAGCCTCGGTGGCAGGATAGTCGAGCATGGGGCTTATTTCGTAGCGGCCCGCGGCTTTGAGTGCCTCGTCAGCCTTCTTTTTGCCAAAGCGTCCGGCCTTTGGCGGTTTTGGCAATTCCGCTACTGTGGATATAAATTCGTCGCTCACAATGAGGATACGCTTGGCAGTGATGGCACCCCATTGCTTGAAGAGGTGGGCAAGGCGTAATTTCGTATTGTCAATCGAAGTCTCAAAGTTGACTTCCATAAAGCGCACAAGCTCCACACTGCCTTTCTTTCCCTTACGCACCAAGACACCGCGGGCAGAAAATTCTTCGAGCACGGCCACCAAGAGCGCATTGCCCCCTTGTCCCATACCTTGCCCCATGAGCCCCGCCAGCGTCGGCGAAATTTTATGCAAAATATCTTTCAGTGCCATGATATGTGCTCTCTTGTGCTCTTGTGTTTGTGGGTTCGTGTCTTCGTGTTTTGTATGGCCTATAAGCGTGCCTTGAGAAAGGTGGCAGGGAGAATATCCCCACCACCGTATGTTTTTGTCAACCTTATGTGACGACGAGGGCCACGTCGTCTAGGTTAGGTTGTGGGGTTAGACTAGTTAGCTGTCCAGTTTTCGGCGTCAGCTGCAGGCCACTTGTGACCTTCGGGGCAAGACACTTCAAACTGCCATGCTTCTTGGGCTTCCCAAGCAACTTCCATCTGTTTACCAGTTGTGGTATTGCTAGCATCGACATAAGTGCCTGCGACCCACTTTTCAGAATCAGCATCAGAAGTATCAAGGCCGCCCATGGTGGTGCCGTCAAACAATCCTACGCCAGCAGTAACTGTGGCTTGAAGGCGTGGAAGGATGATGAAGAATTCTTCATGAGAGAAGAGGCCATCAGCCAAAACAGCTGTGGGGCAAAGGGCAGAAGCAGTGATGAGGCCAGATGTGATCAAATCGCACTCATCGTTCACGGCCATGACTATGCGACCAATCCAATTTGGATTACCTACTTCTGTAGCTGAAGCCATAGTAGCAGTAGCGGCAGTAGCTGCATCACCATAAAGCGGAACGTCTTCAGTGCCACTGCCACCATCGCTTACTGTGACGACGTTTGTACTGATAAGATCTGCTAAAGCAGCAGTACCACTAGAATTTGTTATACCAAGCATCATGACTTCATCATTTGCGGCAAGAGCATCTTTGGCATCGGGACGTACAACAGTATCCCCAGCAGCGACACCTTCATGGTGAACAACACGATTCACACCCATAGCAACCAATTCGTTCACTTCTGCCTGAGAAAGAGTCCAGAGACCCGGGAAGTTTCGGGAGGTGAAGGCTGCAGAAAGAACTTCTTCGGCATTAGCTGTATCACCACCGAATTGTGTTTGTACAAGCGTACCAGTACCAGCCGCAGATTCTATAATCATGTTTGTCAAAGTGCCGGGCAGGCGACCATTTGTTTCAAGATACAAAGCCGTCATACCGCGGATACCTTTGTTATTGGTATCGCAGA
>CAYJPE010000035.1:0-17260 GCA_964371965.1 uncultured Desulfovibrionaceae bacterium | reverse complement strand
TGCAGAGGGGCACTTTTTGAACGGACTGTCAAAAATGGAGTTTTTCAACAGCCTGATAAGCGTATCTACTCACGGGGCAAAACTCCTGCAATTCTTATATATTATTTTTAAAGGAAACACTGATGAAATGCCTTTTTGCCCTCTAACTGCGTCGAGATCACTTTGTGAAACGCTTATATATGTCTATATATACCGCGCGCTTCCCAAAACTCGCTTTCCTTGTTAGAGAACAAAAATTCTATTTAATCAGCGTTTCCTCAAAAATCTTCATTGGCAAAAAGGCATGTTTGCACAAGTTGTCAATATTATGAAGCTTTTGTGCTTTTTAGCGCTGAAAAGATGAAAATCCATTGAGAAAAAAGTCAATCATTTATTATGTTTTAGAAAAAATCTACCCCGTGAGGGATACGAATAAGCACTTACAAAGAGAGATAATGCATGGCGTATAATAGATCTCCTTTTCATAAAATATGGGCACGCATGGCCAAGGTTTTTGCGTATTTTGGCCTTGGCATGCGCGCGAAGCTTGTCTTGCTTTTTATTCTCATTAAAGTCATCCCCCTTATCCTCTTGGCACTTGTGGCGTGGAATCAGGCCACAGAGCTTGGACATGAGATGCGCACACGCACGCACGATATGGCAATGCAAGCCATGCAAGAGCTTGACCATGTGGGTGATCTGGCCGTTGACGATGCCGTGAAATCCCTTGATAACAGGGCGACGGATGAGATTGAACGCATGACCACGGACGCGGCAAAAACACTGGCAAATTTTCTCTACGCGCGTGATGACGATTTACGCTTCTTGGTGACCTTGAACCCAAGTGAACACGTATTTCGTGACTTTCTTGCGTCAAAAACCGCCCTTGTCATCAAAGCGCGCACATGGAAGCTGTCCGATGACAAAAATTCGTGGGTGCCCACCACGGAACACAAAAGCGCTCCCGAAGTGCGCTTGCAAAACGCAGAAAATCAAGAACATTTTCGCACCCGCCCGCCGGATAATTTTGAATATGAACGCGTCCCCTTGTATCTGGAAGCCACCTATATTGACCTCGAAGGCCGTGAACTCATTAAAGTAACCACATCTGACCTCTTGGATCCCGCGCTCAAAGATGTCTCGGACAAAAAAAATACATTTTGCAAGGCTGAAGAATATTTTTCCCATTTAAAAAAACTTCAAGCAGGCGAAATATATGTATCAGAAGTCATTGGCGAATATGTCGGCTCAAACCTCGTAGGCATGTACACGCCGGAAAATGCCCGAAAAAAAGGCGTTGCATATGAACCGGAAAAAGCCGCCTATGTGGGTGACGAAAATCCCAATGGCAAGCGTTTTCGCGGACTGGTTCGCTTTGCCATGCCCCTTGAGCAGCAAGGCAAAATTGTGGGATATGTGACCATAGCCTTAAATCACGACCATATCATAAGCAAGGTTGAGCACCTCGTCCCCTACACACAGCGCTACTCAGACATCAATGCCGCCGCCGAAGGAAATTACACCTTCATGTGGGACAACAAGGGTTACAATATTTTTCACCCTCGCCATCATTCCATTGCAGGTTTCAACGCACAAACAGGCGAGCGCCACCCTCCGCTTCTTGATAGCGAAACATATGATAAGTGGCAAAACAGCGGTTTAAGTTATGTGGACTTTATCGAAGGAGAAGCGCCATTTTCCAATCAAAGCCGCGACAAAAAACCCGCCATAGAGCAACTGCAGCAAGGCATTATTGGCCTTGATTGCCGCTATCTCAACTTTGCCCCTCAATGTACTGATTGGTATAATCTGGCACAACATGGTGGTTCAGGCTCCTTTTTCCTTCTATGGAGTGGCTTATGGAAGCTCACAACGGTATCAGCCATTCCATATTATACGAGCCACTACGGGCAAAATCTCATTGGCTTTGGCATAGTCACCATGACAGTGGGCATTGATGATTTTCACCGACCTGCCATGGAAATGCAAGAAACCATCCAAGCACTCATACAAACCACCGACGAGGAGCTCGCTGCCGTTTCAGAACAAACTTTTAATGCCATCACAAACAATATATGGGATACCGCTGTCAGCCTCTCCTTATCTACACTCTTCATGACGGTCTTGGTTGTCCTTGTGGCCATTTGGATGGCTTTTAGCATTGCACAAAAAATCACCTTTCTTATTCACGGAATTTTTCGCTTTAGCAGCGGTCATCGCATTTTTAGATTTGAATCAGAAAACAATGACGAATTTGGTGTCTTGTGTCACTCATTAAATGAACTCTTTGACGGCATTGACAAAAGTACAAAAAATCCTTTGACAATTACAGACCTTGATAAAAACATCCTTTACATGAACAAGCTCGCCCTAGATATTTTGGGTAAAAGCTTTGAAGAAGTTGAAGGGAAATTTTATCCGGCATTGAGTATTTTTGGCAATGAGAATGGCTCCATCACAACATTTTTGGCAAGCCAACCTGCGGTTATTTCCTACTATGCGGCGACACAACGCTATTACAAGGGAAGAACATCCTATCTTGTAGACAAAAAGAACAATAATGTGGGCTTTATCATAGAAGCAGAGGATGTGACCCAACTCATCATAGAACAAGAAAAAATAGAACGTGAACGAGCCTTGCTTGACATGGTGCTTTCAGCCTCACCGGACACAATTTGGTATAAAACGACCGAAGGTGTCTACCTTACCGTGAATCCACGCTTTGCAAGCATGATGGGCCTTCCTCCGGAGGAAATACAAGGGAAAAGGGATCGAGATCTCCTGCAAGACCATGTGTACGCATTCTGCGCTCAGCAAGATCAAGAAGTCATACACACCGGCATGCCCACATATCACGAACGCCTCACTCCCTTTGCCGACGGACACGAAGAAGTTTTGGATATTGTGCGTACGCCCATCTTTGGGGCAGATGGCACCGTGCGCGGTATTCTTGGCGTGGGGCGAGATGTCTCCTTGCGCGTTGATGTGGAAAAAGAGCTGCGCCAAACGCAACGCGAACTCTTGCATGCCGTCAACGAAGCCAACGAAGCAAGTAAAGCCAAGAGTGAATTCTTGGCGCGCATGAGTCACGAAATTCGCACCCCCATGAATGCCATTATTGGCATGACCAATATCATCAAGCGCAAACTCTTTGAAAAAGAATTCTCCAAGGATGATTTGCATGCCAATATGCTGCAAATTGAATCGTCGTCCATACATTTGCTTGGCTTATTGAATGATATTCTTGATATCTCAAAAATTGAGACCGGCAAAATAGACATCAGTTATGAAAGCTTTGACATTTCACAATTGATAACCGACGTTTCATCAATTATTGCACCGCGTTGCGAAAGCAAAAACATCACATTCACTGTCAATGTCACAGACCTTGAGAAGACACACTTTATTTCTGACGAACTGCGTATACGGCAAATCCTCTTAAACTTATTGGGAAATGCCGTTAAATTTACGCCGGAACTTGGCACAGTCTCCTTCCATGTGACGCAAAAAAAGCGTGCTGACGATAAGTCTTTAATATCCTTCTCCATAGTCGATACCGGCATAGGCATTAGCCCAGAAAAGCTGCACTCGCTCTTTGTCCCCTTTGAACAAGGTGGCGGACATATAACACGCATGTACGGCGGCACAGGTCTTGGGCTTTCCATCAGCAGAAGCATTGCCAGCTTGCTAGACAGTGAAATCGAAGTAAGAACTGAAGAAAATAAAGGAAGCGAATTCTACTTCTCGCTTTGGCTCATGGAAGATACGCAACACGAAACATCTTCGATACATAAGGAAGTTATGACCATCCTGCCCGGCAAACGCATTTTGCTCGTGGACGATGTGGACGTGAACCGTATCATTGCCATGGAATTGCTCTCGCCCTTTGATTTGATTATTGATGAAGCTGCTGACGGAACAGAGGCCGTGGAAATGTATGCAGCCTCGGCAGAAGGCCATTATGACTTGATTCTCATGGACATACAAATGCCCAAGATGAATGGATATGAAGCAACGTCAACGATTCGAGCACTGGATCGCCCAGACGCAAAAACAACGCCCATACTTGCCATGACTGCCAATACGTTTAAAGACGATATAGATATGGCATTTGCAAGTGGCATGAATGCGCATATTGCAAAGCCGATTTCTCCAGAAATTTTATACAACACTGTGGGGCATTGGCTGGCAGCGCGTGAGCAGCCCGTGGTCGATTCCTCGTCTTAATGTATTAAAATGGAAATAATTAAAGCATTTTAAAGTAAAAAAGGACGCTTTTGGATTTTGGCACAAGCCCCCCTTCCCCCGCAAAAAAAATAATGAATACGTATTTTCATGGGAATCATATTTTTTAACAAGGAAAGCATAAAATTGACCATTGCCCTCGGTAAAAAAATATTGTAGATGTATCACAACTCTTTTTGTGGATGGAAAAAACCCTATATGGAAAAAACCCTATGATGACCCTTGCCCTTGCCGTGGCCTTTGCCCTTTGTATATCTGCCATTTGCTCTTTGACAGAAACAATGCTCTATTCCGTCACATGGGCGCACATAGAAAAACTTCGCAAGGAAGGTAAAGTCTCCGGCGAACTTCTTTTTCAAATGCGCAAGCAGGTGGAGCGCCCCATCGCAGCCGTACTGACGCTGAACACGGTGGCAAATACCGCCGGCTCAGCTGTGGCCGGAGCAGCGTTTTCTGCTGTCTTTGATTCTATCTATATGGGCGCATTTGCCGCCATTTTTACATGCCTTATATTGGTTTTTGGTGAAATTATCCCTAAAACCGTCGGCGTACTTTACGCAAACCCCGTGTCCACGTTCTTGGCGCGCCCCCTTGCCATTGTGACCAAATTACTCACGCCTGTCATTTGGTTTTCCGGATTCTTGACTCGACTCATCGCCCCCGCAAATGGTGGCCCGCAAATGTCGGAAGATGACATTCGTGCCGTGGCAAGCCTTTCGCGAAAAGCGGGCAGTATCGCCCCTTTTGAAGAGGCCACTATCCGCAACGTACTGTCCCTTGACAGCAAGAGGGTGTGGGACATCATGACGCCCCGCACGGTGGTTTTTTCTCTGTCGGCCGAACTTGACTTGCAGGAGGCCTATACGGTACCAAACACATGGCATTTTAGCCGTATTCCTGTATATGCGGAACATAACGAAGATATTGTGGGCATCGTAGAACGACGCACCATTGGTAAATATATGGCTGAGGGCAAGAGCGACATACTCAAAAACGTCATGCAGCCTGCCCAATTTGTACAAGAAAGCCAAACACTTGACAAATTATTACAAGCTTTTCTCAACTCACGCACACACCTCTTTGTCGTTTTGGATGAATACGGCGGATTGGCGGGTGTGGTCTCTCTGGAAGATGTCTTGGAGGAAATACTCGGTCGCGAAATTGTGGATGAAAGCGACCATGTGGCAGATTTGCGCGCCATGGCCAAGCTCAGGAAACGCTGATGACTTGCTTGCCTAACTGGCCGTTGAAAAAAGACACTCTACTGCGTTAGCGGCAAGAATCACACTGCTTAACAGGCTGTTGAAACACTCCATTTTTGACAGTCCGTTCAAAAAGTGCCCCCCTGTAGTGGTCGCCTCTATAATGATTGCCCCTATAATGGTTTCAAAGAAGCGAAAAAATCAAGGCACATCGTGCATTCGACATACATAAGCGGTTTGACTTTTTATCGCTGACGCCGCAGATGACACTTTTTCAACGAACTGTTAAGTATACACGTACACCTCGTCACACTGAACCTGTGTAAGCATGCCATGGCGCAGACGCGATGGAGATTTCTTTCACTGTAAAAAATGAGAACACTTATGGCAAAAAAACAATCGCAATCATTTATTGTTGTCGCACTCTTGCTCTTCTTGGGCGGCACTGGCTTCTTGGTATATACCGGACTCACAGAAAACAGCGTCTATTTTCTGCATATTTCTGAAGCCCTTGCCGCAGAAAATGACAAACTCAAAGCCGCGCGCCTTTTTGGCGTTGTGGCAGAGAAGGACATTGAGTTCACCCACGGCAGTCCGGGCGTCACCTTTCATTTGGTAGACCTGGATAACACCTCACAAAGCCTGCTTATACGTTACAGTGGCGCTGTGCCTGACACGTTTAAAGCGGGGGTTGAGGTTATCGTAGAGGGTGGTCTTGCCACCGACGGCAGCTTTTCGGCAAAAACACTTATGACCAAGTGTCCATCAAAGTACGAAAAGGAAAATCGGACGTAGGTTAAGGGCTGATATCATGCGTACTGCTTCTTTGACGTCCGCGGATGAAAAGCGCGTGTGCTTCAGGAGCTGCTTCTCAATAAAGAGATGTTGTGTTTTTGCCTGGGAAAACGCGTTTTTTTGCGCAAGGCACGTATACAGACAGACGTAGCTTGAGCAAAAAACACCGTTTGCCCCCTTCGGAGCATAGGCAAAGCGCAAAAGAATTTATTGAGAGCTCGCCTGAGCAATCAAAGAACACGCAGGCTTATACTCAGTGTTAGCTTATGTCGATATGTTGCCTAAAATCACTGCCACACGAAAACCGGCACTACCGACTGTATGAAATACCACGAGTTGTCCGGCAGCCTCTCTTCCTGTCGTGCCTCATTTGTGTGGCGATATAGAAAATTTAGAATCCTAAGGGGTTTGTATGTATACTTTTGCCTATGGCCTGTTGATGGTGGCACTGCTGTGCGCCATTGGCGGTGCCGCTGTGGCTCTTATGAATGTCGTGCAAAGACGTTCCGAAGGTTTGTGGTTTATAGAAAAGGCACAATTTGCCATGACAGCAGCTTTGACAGTCTCTTCAGCCTTGCTTTTGCACGCTTTGTATTGGCACGACTTTTCATTGCTTTATGTCGCCAATTATACGGACAAAATTTTGCCAACCTTTTATCGTTTGACAGCATTTTGGGCTGGTCAGGCAGGCTCTTTACTATTTTGGGCGCTTTCTGTGGGCGTATGTGGCCTGCTTTTCTCGTGTACGCGGTCATATAAAAATCTTAGTCCGGAAACACGCCTGTGGTTTTGGGTATTTTTTCTGACAATCATGGCCTTTTTTGCCGCTCTACTCACGTCGTGGAGCAACCCATTTTTGCAACTCAGCCACCCGCCGGACGATGGCAGAGGCATGAATCCTTTGTTGCAAAATGTCGGTATGATTGTACACCCCCCCTTGCTTTTTCTTGGTTACGGCGGCTTTGTCATACCGGGCTGTTTGGCCTTGGCACAAGGGCTTTCCAACACCACAGAGCAGGAACAATCGTGGATTATGATTGCACGTCCTTTTACGCTCTTGGCGTGGTTGTTTTTAACGGCAGGCATTGTGCTTGGGGCATGGTGGGCGTATTTGGAGCTTGGTTGGGGCGGTTACTGGGCATGGGATCCTGTGGAAAATGCCTCGCTTATCCCGTGGCTTATCGGCACAGGCGCCATCCATACCTGTATTGTCGAAACGCGCCGAGGAAAGCTTGGCAGAACAAATATTTTTCTCATGTCCTTGACGACCGTTTCGGCATTTTTTGCCACATACCTTGTGCGCAGCGGTGTCATTGATTCTGTCCATGCCTTTGGCGACGGCGGTGTGGGAATCCCCCTGCTTGTGTTCATTCTCGCAAGTACACTTTTATGCATCTGGGTGTCTTTTTTTTCACCCAATTCACGCAAGGGGCTTGTGGGTATTGACAGTCGAGAGGGCTTCCTCTTAATCAGCATGTGGGTATTCATTGCACTGGCGATCATTATCTGCATAGCCACGTTGTGGCCCCTCATAAGCACGCTTTTTTCCGACGATCCACAAGGCTTGGAAGCGAGCTTTTATAATCGTGTGTGCTTGCCTCTTTTTGCCCTCTTGAGCTTTATTATGGCTTTTTGTCCTTGGCTTAAGTGGAATTGCGGCGTACGAAACTGGATAAAGCTTCTCATAGTTGCAGTTACCTTTCTGATCACGAGCGTGATCATGTTGTATATTACAGCGCCCCTTATACCGGTGAACTTGCTTTTGCCGAATGCAGACGACGGACAGGCAACGACGATTATAGCAACGGCATCAAGCGCAGCGGGTCTTGTGTCTATTATTTTACTTGTGGCGGAGCGGTGGAGGGGGTTACAGCTCTCCTTTATTGCAGCACATGGTGTCCATCTGGGCATGATACTCATGGTGGTGGGTGTGGCTTTTTCCAGCACTTACAAAGTGGAAAAAAGCTTTATTTTCTCCATGACGGGCACGCGCACTGCCGAACTTGGTGACTATGCGGTGTCTTTAGTGGACTTTGTGGAGGACAACAATTCTCGCTACCACTTCATTGAAGCGCGTTTGCAAATTACCACGAAAAATAGTGCGGGTGAAGACGTTCTTGTGGGGCTCCTGGCGCCGCAAAGACGTATCTATGTCAACTTTGACAGGCAACAATTTGCTGAAGCCAGTACCATTTTTAGCTTGGGGAACGAAATATATGCCTCACTGCTGGGTCTTGACGCATCGCAACACCTTACCATCCGTGTGAGTGTGACGCCGTTGGTCAATTGGATATGGATTGGTGGCGTTCTCGCATGCTTTTTCCCCTTTTTGGGGCTTGGGCGCACACAACGCAAGCCCGAGAGTGAACCGTCAATGGCAAAAGCGTAGCACATATGGTTGCGGTATTGCGTTTGCATAAGGTGGCGAAATTTTATGGTCGTCGTTGTATTTTCCGTGATGTGAGTTTTGAGCTTGAAAGACCTTGCGTCACCTTGCTGACCGGTGCCAACGGGGCGGGCAAGTCCACATTGCTTGGTATTATGGCAGGTTTGACCAGCGCCAATGCCGGCACGGTGGAATGTGCCTTGCCCCTTGCGGATGTGGGGTATTTGGGGCACGGCACATATGTATATGGTGCCTTAACTGCCGAAGAAAACTTGCGTTTTTGGGCAAATATGTATGGGCTTGCGCGCCACACACGTGCCGCGAACATACGCGCGGCTCTTGAGCGCGTGGAACTTCTCCCCTTTGCGGAAGAAATGGCGGGGCGCTTTTCCCGCGGCATGGCGCAAAGGCTCAACCTTGCCCGAATCTTGCTTTTGCGACCGAAGCTGTGGCTTTTGGACGAACCTGTCACGGGGCTTGATACGCGCTCAGCCGGCCTTTTGTGGGAGCACATACAGGAGGCCAAGGCAGAAGGTGCGCATATTGTGTGCATTACCCACCAGCTTCGAGAGCATGCCGCGTTGGCGGATCGCTTACTGACGCTGGAAGGGGGGCGGCTTGTGTATGATGGTGCCGGTGCGCCACGAAAAAGTGAGGCGATACAGGGGGAGGAGGCATAATGGCTTTTGCAACAACCATGCGCGCCTTCATGGCTCTCATCGGCAAAGATTTGCGCATTGTGCTTGTGCGGGGCAATGGCCTTGTCCAAGCATTGCTCTTGGGCTTGCTCCTCATATTTGTGCTCAGCTTGTCGCAAGAAGTAGGCACAGTCATGCCCGCACAGGGGGCGGCGGCGCTTTTTTGGTTGGCCTCAGTTTTTTGTCAGGTATTGCTTTTTAATATGCTTTATGGCCTTGACGAGGCCAACAATATTCGTCAAGCTCTGCTTCTCATGCCGCAGGCAGTGCAGCTTGTGTGGCTGGGCAAGGCAGTTGCCGGCCTTGTATTGTTATTGTTGGCACAAGTGATTTTTTTGCCTGCCGCCATTGTATTCTTGGGGCAAAGTGTCGGCAATATGTGGCTCCACGGCCTGGCCATGCTGCTCTTAGTAGACATTGGCATGGTCACCCTTGGTTCACTCCTTGGCGCTTTGGCACATGGCGGCGGTTCGGGGCAAGGCGGACGCGAGTCACTGTTGAGCATTGTGCTCTTTCCCTTGCTTATCCCCCTCTTATTGGCGGGAATTCGTGCGGGAGCACTTGTCTTTGCAGGTGATGCGGAAGCTGCTGTGGCGGAAAGTGCGACAGCAGCAGAAGCGTGGTTTGGTATTGTATGCGCCTTCGACGCCATTTTTCTTGGCGCCGGCATGGTGCTATTTTCTTATATTTATGGCGGAGGGGACTAAATGCCTTCTGTTTTGCCTTTATTTGTGATTCTTGCCGCCCTTGGCATGGTAATAAGTCAATATTTTATTGTTATATACGCTCCTATGGAGCAAAGCATGGGCATGGTGCAAAAGATTTTTTATGTACACGTACCCTTGTCGTGGTGGGCTTTTGTCAGCTTCTTCGTGGTCTTTGTGGCCTCCATTGCCTATTTACGCACAAAATCACCCACATGGGATGCATGGGCAAAGGCAGCGGCGGAGATCGGCGTCTTGTTTACAAGCCTTGCGCTCATAACAGGCTCCATCTGGGCACGTCATTCGTGGGGCGTGTGGTGGACCTGGGATCCCCGTCTTACCACCGCGCTCATCATGTGGTTTGTCTATGTGGCGTACTTGATTGTGCGGGGCATGGATATGGCGCAAGAACGCAATGCGGTCATACGTGGCGTTTTGGGCATCATTGCCTTCTTGGACGTGCCGCTCGTATTTTTTTCAGCCCGCTTGTGGCGCACCATTCACCCTGCCGTGTTTACATCAAAGGGCAGTGGCTTGGATGAAGACATGTTGACAGCGCTATTGGTATGCTTGGCATCTTTTGGCTGTCTTTGCATAAGCCTTATTCTCTTGCGAGCACGACAACTCATGCAAAAGGCCACGGTGGAAGAGCTGTTTTCAGCACACAGCAAATTTGAAGCATAATATTGAGGAACATTATGGAATATATGTGGTTTGTGGCCGCCAGCTCGGTGGCATGGTTTGGTATTTGTGTCTATATTTTTTTTGTGGCTTATGCCCAAAAATCCTTGCAAAAACGTTTACAACAGTGGGAATTGCTCCACGGTGATGGGACCAACACAGTGCCCACACACAATGAGGAGAGCCTGTCATGAATCAACACGCGCCACTGATATGGCCTCACAAGGTCACGGCTCTCATTCTGGCCTTAGGTCTTATTGTCATGTTTGGTGTTTCCTTACAAGAACGTATACTCAATCCCAGCCTGACAATGCATAACACACCGCAAGCAGCAAGCGCTG
Organism: uncultured Desulfovibrionaceae bacterium; assembly: GCA_964371965.1. Classification (GTDB taxonomy): domain Bacteria; phylum Desulfobacterota; class Desulfovibrionia; order Desulfovibrionales; family Desulfovibrionaceae; genus CAYJAD01. Next base: position 6,229 of record CAYJPE010000035.1, on the reverse strand, counting down.
AAGACACCGGCATGTCCCCTTTGATTGGACGACTCATGCAGGACGTTCAAAAAGACCCGACAAATATAACAAAAATGCTGCATCTTGTAGAAGTGCTTATTAGCGAGTCACAATGGGATGCCGCAGATACCTTTATTCATCGCGCACTCGCCATGGCACCAGAAAATTCTCAGGCACACTACCTACATGGCTTTATCTTAAATCATGAGGGCAAGCATGCAGAAGCCGCCGCCGCCTTGGAAAAAGTTATTACGCTCGATGACAGTGCAACGGTGCGCTACAGCCTTGGAATTTTATATATCTATTACTTGAAAAACGTCGATGAAGGCATTGAACATCTCCAAAAGGGATTAGATGACCCTCTTGCGCCGGAAGATTTGCTTGAAGCCATTCGTAAAGAACTGGCAAAAGTGCCAGTAAACAAGGACACTACCACCCAATAGTGCCCCATAAAAGCCAACAAAATATTTGTAAAATCATGTGGGGGGAAACGTTCCTCCCACGCCGGCGCTGCTCTCAATGCCGGAGCGCCTCGTTTCTCGGCTACGATCGCGCCAAAGGAATCATTCGATCGGCTCTTCAAAAAAAGCCAAGATGTGCGCTAGTGTATTGACATTTTTTTATTTGAAGAAGGGAAAACATTTTGTGGAACATGGCAGCATGCATACATGTTGTTTCAAAGAACACGCGTACACGTGAAAGAAACAGTGTTTTCGGTATTTGACTGAAAAAATACGCAAACGCTTATGAGAGTACAGCAAAAAAACATTGACTGACAGCCCCGAGGCATTGTTAAAAAAATATAACGAGAAACTCATGTCACAAAAACAAAAGACCACACAAGCTGACTTTTTATCACGCAAGACAAACAACATACACAGCGCTCAGCCCCCAAAAGGGTACATACGCACAAGTACATTGGCGCTCAGCATTGCTGTTGCTTTTTTTATGGGTCTATATTTAGGCACCATTGTGCCCACATTGATGGATAGCGACCAAGCCATTGTTCAGAGCAAAGCAACTGCTGCCAACGTGCCTGCTGCCAACGCGCCTGTTGCAAGTCAAAAAGAGCTCTCTCAAATCGAACTCGCAGAACAAGCGGTAGAGAACGCCCCAGAAAACGTGAGTGCCCTCATAACTCTTGGCAATCTTTATTATGACGCACAAATGCCCGCAAAAAGTGTGTTGGCTTATACCCGCGCACTCACTATCAATCCCAACAATCCCAATGTCTTGACAGATAGAGGCACCATGTATCGCGCCATGGGTAAGTATGAACAGGCTTTGGACTCCTACCGCAAGGCATTCAGTTTGGATCCTGAACATCAAAATTCTCTTTTCAATGCAGGCATTGTGCTTTATTTTGACTTGAGGCGTAAGGACGAAGCACGGGAGATGTTTGAAAAACTTTTGACCGTCAATCCTTCGGCCAAGGCCCCCAATGGGCAAAGCGTTGTCGACTTACTGCGTGAATTGCAATAAATGGAGAAAAACAATGTGGAGCAAAAGCATTATGGTCAAAATCTCTCGTATTTTTAGGGTACGTTGCGGGCTTTTGCTCGCCTGCCTCTTGTTTGGCGCACCCGCCGTGAGTTTGTCGCAAAACACTATTCCACTCACCTTAGATAAAGAAAGTGCGTCAGCCTTGCCCTACATGGACTACCTGCTTGATATGACGGGGCAACTTGACATACATTCTTTACAAAGCGCCAGCCAACAAATGCGCTTTCAGCCGCTGAATCCCAAAGACATCCCTCGTGAAACAGGTGTTGTATGGCTTCGCATGACGCTTGTTGACACAGAATCGGGCGCACCGCAACTCGGCGCCCTGCGCCTAGGACAAGACAAACCGACAGAAGGGCTTTTTCTTGACCTTGGAGAGGGCATCCCCTCAGCGCCCATGCTTTTTGTGCCGGAATCACCTGACAGTACTATGAATTGGGACTCCCAATTCCCCTCCCGGGGAAACCTTTTTGCTCTGCCCATCCCACAAAGCACCCCCATTACCATGTATGTGCGTGTGGACGGCGTACCAAGCATATGGTTCTCACCTGTGTTGCGCACAGCGCTCAATGCGGCCACAGACCTCTCACGCTTTGCCCAACCGGCCTTGGTCGTTATGCTTGCAGTGGTTATGCTCCTTTGTCTTTTGCGCGGTCTCACAGAAAAAGGCCAGTGGCGTGTCTGGACAAGCCTTTTTACCGCGACGGTACTTGCCCATGTGCTCTGGGGCATGCCCGGCACCGGCAAGGGCTACGTCTCCATGCTGCACCTGCTAGCGGTCATATTGCCGGGCGTGGCACTGCTCCTCTTGGCTCATGTGGCGCGCCATTTAACACAAAGCTACAAACGCTCTCGCATTATCGACATACAATATTTACTGCTCTCGCTGCCGGGCATTGCCGTAGCCCTCGTACCCCTCATACCAGGCTATGCGTGGACAACACGTTACATAGAATTTTGGCCCTTGGTCATCGCGCTCATGGTGCCCACAAGCTTAGCTGCTTGGCTCAGCGGCTTGCCGGGTGCACGACGCTTTTTATTGGGCTGCCTGCTCCCTCCCATAGGCATGATCGTCGCCTTTATGGGAGGCAATGGCATGCTTGACATCATCCCACCCTCTCTTGTGCCTGCAATGCCCCTCTGGTTTGTGGCTCTGAGTGCGCTTATTATTGCCACAACCGCAGCGCCTCCCGAGTACACTGCCGAAATGGAAGCACGTCGTGACAAAATAGACGAGAACATGTCAAAAGCCATGCAACTTGCCGGACATGACCCCAATTTACGACTTGTGCCCACTGGGGGGGCTCTTCCTGACGATGCACAAAGCCCTTATGCACAGGCGCAACAGACAGAAGAAGGAAGCACGGAAAAAGTTTTGCGTGAATATGTGGACAAACTGCTTTTTGATGTGGCAGCACTTGAACATACGGTTCCTGCAGAAGCACGACAGCATATTTTAAATATTACAAAAACAACGCGCGACATTTCGCACACTCTCAGCGTTCCAACCAAGGAACGCCAATCGCACATACTCATGGGCGCCATGACAGAAAATATTTTTGACCTACAAAGCCTTTTGCGCCAAGCCCACGACAGTGTCACATCCATGGCTGACCATAAAAACATTGCTCTTTCGTGGTACATGCCACCACACTTGGCTCAATGCTATAAAGGCGACTCCCTGCACCTTCTCCTCGTCCTTCGCCGCCTGCTCGAAAGCGCCGTATGTGCCACACACAGGGGTGCTGTGCAAATTTCTGTGCGTCGCGTACCGGAAAGTGTCAATCCCGGACACTTGCTCTTTACCGTCTCCGATTCCGGCACAGGCAACCCACCCCACGATCGCAGTGTCACAGCCCTTACGCGGGCTTGGGAGCTGGCAGGCAAGAGCCACGGTTTCCTTGGCGTGGAAAGCGGCCCCCACGGTGCCAATATTTCCTTCACCGTACACTATGAAGTCACCACGCGAGAAATGCTCAAAGCCGCTGTGGAACAAGAAGCCGAAGAAGCACAACGTTCCCTTGTTATCCTTTGCTCTGACCATGATACCGACAGACAAACATGGGCCTACTTCCTTGAAAAAATGCCCCTGCGCATCATTGAAGCACGCACTACCGACGAGGCCTTTGCCTTCTACAGAGAATATGAGACAGATCTCCTCATTTTTGACGGTCACATGTCTGCCCTTTCCTTGCGCCAATGTATGGAGGGTCTACGTCAATATGAGCAAGAACAACAATTACCGGAAGTATTGTGCCTCGCCTTGGCACCTCAAGGTACGGAAAATGATGATGAAAATATTTTTCGTCGCATGGGCTTCCAGTACATTCTCCCCGCACCCATCACACGCGACACTTTGTGCGCCATGCTTGCCAGCATATTAAAGGAAGAGGTGGAGATTACAACCCTTGCGGATGAAATACACACAAATAACACTTCGACTCTCAGCGATACCGATTACGACGGTGCGCATTATGACGATGCCGGTATCATAAACGCCGGCATGCCAACCCTTGAACTGCACCCCGATCAACCGGCACACAGCGGCATACCATCTCTACACATGGAAAACTTTTCTGCCAACGAGTCAGACTATCAAGACGAACATCGTGACGAGACAGAGCACAACAGCAATGGAGAGCTCGGTATACTGTTGGAAAGCTTTGACACACATGCGGAATCACAACTGAGCGATGCATCCGAAAGTCAGCATATGGCACCGGAACACGCACAAAATACATTGTCCGAGCTCGAATCTTTAGGCAGCCAAGTCTTCGGGTCACACATAGCAGAACCAACACGCCTTACCGGCAAGCTCAAGAGCGCAAAGAGAAAATCCCAAGATGCCCACATTGAGGATACTCAAGATTATGAATCGCTTGCCTCTGTCTCTGCGCAAGGAAACGACGGCATGTTGCCAACGCCTGAAATGGCCTTTGGCATTTCAACGCCCAAAAAGCCCTCAGTCTCAGTGCAAAATCAAGGCAAAGGCTCCTCGTCAATAATGTCGCATCTTATCATGGAAAATACCGCCTCGTCTAAAAAAACGTCAAAAGAAGGCGCATCATCCAACCTCAGCTTCAAAAGGACATTGTCGCCCCAATCTTTGAGTGAAGGTATTTTGCTCGACATTGACCGCAGCACATCAAAAAGTTCCTTGGCAGAGGCAGAAAACAGCCTTTTAAACCTTGTTTCCAACTTGCGAGAAGAAGGTGGGTCTGACAAGAAAAAAAGCTCTGAAAAAAGCAATGCTGCTTACTTGAAGTCCTTTTTAGACGTGGAAGAAGACACTGCCAAGCCCGAGACAGATGCACAAGGCACAGCGAAAAAGTCCTTGCAGCTTACGTCCACCAATATGAGCATGGTAAAAACAGGAAGCACAAAAGAACATCCGACTGCACCGGTTCCTGCACATGCAATAAAAGAAGAAACAGATGCGCCGCATCATGCAGAACAGCACATACATACAAACTCTCCCGAAGAGAGCTTAAGCTTTTTATCCTTTGATGGCGATAAAACTGAAAAACAGCACGCAAAGGACGAAGGGTTTGAAACAGGTGACAACAATACCCAGCATGACGCGCAAACATCACAAAGCATGGAAGAGGACAAAGACTTTTCTTTTACTGATCATGATGAAAACGAAATGCTGACATCTGATGACGAAACCTTGGAACCCTTGGAACAACTCATCAACGACTTGAATACCTTCATGCAATACGCCTTGGAAAGTTATCAGACGAACAATCCGGCAGGCGTTGCGGAGGCTGCTGCGAACATTGCTCTTAATGCAGACACGTATGCCCTGCGCACACTTGCTCGCATGGCACGAACCGTAGAATCTGCTGCTAAGGCTAAGGACATGGAATGTCTTGGGAATATCTTGCCAGACCTTGAAACAACGCTGGAAAGAACACGCATAGGTTTACAACAATAACACATATATTGGAGGATCAACATGAGCTATCAAAGGATTTTATTACCGGTAAGCGGAAAATTTGCAGGTGATCGCGCTTGCAAAGCACTCTTTCATGCCGCAAACCTTTGTGCAGAAAATGGTGAAATAGTCTTGCTGCATGTAGGCGACCCCATTTCACAACGTGTCAGCGGCGAGGCGCACGACGCTTTGGAAAAAGAAGAACTCTCAGAAGGCGAAAGCATACTTGAGCCTGTCTTTCAAGCTGTACAAAAAGCAAATATTGCCTGCCGTAAGCTTGTGATGGATGGCACGCCGGCGCGTACCATTGTGAAAGCAGCCCACGAGCAAAATTGTGATATCATTGTCATGTTTACCGATGGGCATGACTCCATTGTCGACATCTTGCTTGGCGGGGTGACAGAAAGAGTGTTGAGAAATACCGACGTGCCCCTGTTGGCAATTCGTAAGTAAGATTTTTTGAGGACGTGCATTCTGTGCACAAGTTCATGAAAGAATAAATGTTTTCTGCATCGCCTGTTTCTGCCGGGAATGTTTGTATCAGGCATGATTTTCCCACATCGGTAGACAAGACACGAGTAGCGTGTCTACTCTAAAAGCTTATTTTTAAAAGGCATGTGGGGGGAAACTTTTTTTTGGGAAAAAAAGCTTTCCCCCACACCATCGCTGCTCTCGATAGCCGTAAGGCTCGTCCCTCGTGTAACGGCTACGCCTACGGCGCCATTCGGTCGGCTCCTTCAAAAAAACCAATAGGTTCGTATGCATGCCGAAGTTTTTTTACTTGGGAAA
>CAYJPE010000034.1:0-17741 GCA_964371965.1 uncultured Desulfovibrionaceae bacterium | reverse complement strand
GCGCAGTGTATGAGACATACATAAGCGATTTGGCTTTTTTATGCTGACGCCGCAGATTGCACTTTTTCAACGGCCTACAGCTCCCACAATCCGCTCAAAAAGGGTAAAATGCAAGGAAACGAAAGCTTTGCGGTCGCGCCGTGTATACAGACATACATAAGCGGTCGCAAAGCTTTCGTTGACGCCGCAGTTTGCCCTTTTTCAGCGGATTGTGCTTTTTCAACGGACTGCTAAGGGCTGTGCACACGCTTTGCCGTACCAACCACGTTATGCTCTGTCAGATCGCCCTAATTCATCGATAAGCATTGATAATTTTTGTATTTGTGATGTAAGCTCCTGAACAGCGTGTGTGGCGCGTCCCATAGCTTGAGATGTTTCGGTGGCAATCATATTGCCCTGAGCAACCGAGTTTGCAATCTCTCCTGCTGTGGCAGATTGTTCTTCACTGGCAGTGGCAATGGCTCGTACACCGTCTGAACTTCGTTCAGCAATCACTTTAATACTTTCAAGAGCAATGCCACTCTCTTCCACAAAGCCCGACACGTGCTCAATTTGTTGTATGGCAATTTCTACTTGCTTCACATTGGCATCGGTACTTTGCTGTATGGCCGCAATAACTTCTCCCACATCCGTTGTGGAGCTGAGCGTTTTTTCCGCAAGTTTTCTTACCTCATCGGCAACAACGGCAAAACCGCGACCTGCCTCCCCAGCACGAGCTGCTTCAATGGCTGCATTAAGAGCAAGCAAGTTCGTTTGATCCGCAATATCAGAAATAACACCCATAACGGTATTGATAGCTTGCGCGTGCTCTTCCAACTTGCCCATGCTTACACGGATTTTTGCAGAATCTTCACGAACAAGCAACATAGCTTCCTTGGACTTATGCGTTATTTCTGCCCCATTCACAGCTTCCTGACGTGTTGTTTCGGCAAGTTGCGCACTTTCTTCTGCGCTTTTGGCAACTTCGAGCACGTTGCCGTTCATTTGCTCCATGGCTGCCGCCGTTTCAGCCAGACTCGCAGCTTGGTGTTGGGCACCCCTGGACACCTCTTCGATTTGCGCACGCAAATCTTCAGACGCTGGCGTAATAACAGTGACAATATCTTGCAGCCTACCGGCGGCATTTATCATGGCACGTCGATTTTCTTCACTGGCAAGCCTGGCTTTTTCTGCAATATTCATAGCTTCATGAGCACGCAATGTCTCTTGTTCAGATTCCGTTTGCTTTTTCTTGACTTCATCCATGACATCTAGCAAGGAGGCAATCATACTCGTAAGTGAATGTCGCAATGCGGAAACTTCGTGAACAGTTGTGGATTGCTGCATTGTCGCATTGTAATTACCTGCGGCTACCTCTTTTGCAAATGCAACAGCTTGCCCCAATGGATTGGCCACGCTTGATGCCGTATAAAAAACCAAGGCCGTAAGCAGCACAGTGGCAATAACAGCAATAATACTTTGCTTGAAAAGAATGTCATTGGACTCAGCCATAACCTTTGACATGGGAATGGCAACAGCTAAGAACCAATGTGACGAAAGAGATCTTAATGTCACAGGTGTGTATAAAACAAAAACGTCCTCACCATTGCGAATAGAACGTGCTGTCGTAAAAAATTGTTTGCCGCTTCTTATTTCATTGTAAATATCGCTTGAAACGCGTTCAAACTCTTCACTTTTTCTCTTCGAACCAGTATGTGGCTGGACTAAAATATCGCCCTCCTCGGAAATGAGCATAACATAGCCCGTTTCTAAAGGGCGTATATTTTCAATAGCAGATTGAATAAATTCCAAACTCAGGTCAACGCCCACAGCCCCCACGGCACTTCCACCACGCATAATTGGCATAGCCGTTGTTGTCATCAAGATATTTACTCCCGAATCAATATAGGGCGAAATAAGACTCAATCGTCTGTTTTGTTTCGGCGTGATGTAATACGTTTCATGATCGTAGTCATCTGAAATATCAAAAATAACATCGTTGTTTTCTCTAAACCAATATGCCTGGGCACGCCCCTGCGCGTTGCCATAATCGCCTTTATCAACAAAGTCTGCATCGTTATTGCCATATGCGTTGGCATCTAACAAAGCCCACACGCCAAAGAAGTCTGTTGAAGAAAGGGTGGTATGTTTTACTATTAAAGACAATGTTTCACGACTTGGTTCAGGCAATTCGAGCATCCCCTCAACCATGGACGCAAGAGTCATGGTGGCAGATTCGGCATTTTTAATTTTATCGAAAATAAGAAAGGCTTGTTCAGCAGCAATGGTCGTTGCGGTGCGTTTTGCTATGGCTAGCGCTTGTTCTTTGGAACTAAGGTAACTATACATTGTCAAGAGAAGAAGCGTGGCAATAATAGCAGGAACAAGAAGGAGCAGGAGTTTCGTTTTGATTTTCATGATTCTATACCTCGTTATACTCGTCAGGGCAAAATACCTGCCTACACAGACAGTCGCTCTGCATTACTATCTTTTCGGCTCATGAGGCAAATACATTAGCAACCTGTCGAATAACTCCATTTTTGACAGTCCGTTCACACAGTGCCCCTTCTGCAAAGGTCGCAAAAAAGAGAAAAAAAGTAGCAAAACCATGTTCACAGACATACGATACTTACTTTTTTCCCGTTCGGCAAGGACGCCGTGGATGGCACTTTTCCAACGGCCTGACAGGAAATTTCTCAACGCCCGGACATATCCCTTTGCATATCCCTCTCCTCAGCGCGACGTTTGAGGCTTTCCCGATGGTCATGTAATTTTTTACCGCGTCCAACAGCCACTTCCACTTTCACCTTACCGTGCTTAAAATAAAGCTTTGTGGGTACAATAGTAAGACCTTTTTGTTCCCTTTGCACGGCAAGCGTTTCTATTTCTCGTCCATGAAGCAATAATTTTCTGTCACGAGTGGGATTTTGTAGCACATAGCCCGCATTTTCGTAGGGCGCAATGTGCAAGCCCACAAGAAAGGCCTCACCATTTTTGATATCGACATAGCTGTCCATAAAGCTCACCTTGCCTTGGCGCAAACTTTTGACTTCCGGTCCTTGCAAGCTTATGCCTGCTTCCCAAAAGTCTTGCAATTCATAAAGATGTCGCGCCTTTTTATTACTGGCAATGGTAGCCGGAGATGTTTTTTTTACCATATTTACTTTCGCTTTACTGTATTAATGAATGATCGTGGTATAAAATTCTAAGTTTTCGCGGAGTCCCTGTGCCAAGGTATCGGTCACAATACGTCGGCACACTGTCATATCGGAGCTTGAAAGCAAGGTCTGAGTCATAGTTACGCAGTGTTCTACTTTGAGCTGACGAATAAGATGCTTTATGCTGGGAATAGACTGGGGCGCAGCCGATACCACATCCACCCCCATACCAATAAGCATGGCAAGACAATGAGGATCGGCTACCATTTCGCCGCACACACTCACCTCAATGCCCTCGCGCCGTGCGCAGTCAATCACTCTTTTGATAGAGCGCGTAACGGCGGGGTGCAAGGGGTGGTGTAAGTAGGCCACATGCTTGTTGCCCCTATCAATGGCCAGCAAATAATGCACAAGGTCATTGGTACCAATACTCAAAAAATCGCAATGCTTTGCCAAAATATCAGCAATAAGTACGGTTGCAGGCACCTCTATCATAATGCCAAGCGGTACGTGCTTTGCGTGCTCTATACCTTGTGCGCTCAAATTTTGCTGCACTTCCCCAATTAAGAATTTGACGGCTTGCAATTCTTCAAAACACGTTATCATTGGCAAAATTATAGCCACATTACCGTGCAGGGCGGCACGCAAGAGTGCGCGCAATTGTATACGCAAAAGATTTTTATGACGCATGCAAAAACGAATAGCCCGTAAACCCAAGGCAGGATTCTGCTCCTTAAGCGCCATTTGGTCATGCAGCATTTTATCGGCACCCACATCAAGCGTACGAAAAATGACCCTTTGGGGTGACATTTTCTTCACGACTGTGGCATATTCCTTATATAATTGCTCTTCTGTGGGCAGCTGACGATTGCGCAAATACGCATACTCGGTACGGTATAAGCCAATACCATGGGCGCCATAATGGGCAATGGCATCGAGCTCTGTGGCATTTTCCACATTGGCATGCACTTCAATGGGAATACTGTCGAGGCTTTCTGCGGGCAATGAAGCACTTTTTCGGACACTTTCTTCCCACTGCTCATATTCAAGCTGTTTTTGCGCAAAATACCCCAATTCATGTTCGTCAGGTTCTATATACACGCAGCCCTGAAAGGCATCCACAACCACAAGGTCATGCTCCTTCACCGTATCCAAAAGGCCAGTCACACCCACCATGGCAGGAATGCGTAAGGAACGGGCAAGGATAGCCGTATGAGATGTGGGGCCACCTTCTGACATGACAAGAGCAAGCATGCTGTCGACAGATAAATTCAATGTATCGACAGGCGACAAATCGTCAGCCATATGAATGCGCGGCGAAGCATCCATCCCCTCTAAAGGATCATACTTTTTGCCCGCCAAGTGACATTGCAAGCGCACGCCCACGGCGCGCAGATCCAAAGCTCTTTCACGCAAATAAGGATCGTCAATGTCCAAAAAGGCGGCACACAGCGCATCGATACTCTTCTGCAACGCCCACGGTGCACACAGTCTTTGAGTGCGCACACGCTCTGTGGCCTCTCCAAGCAAACGCGGATCTCGACTTATCATAATGTGCGTTTGAATAAGTGCACCGTGTTCTGCGAGCGCGTGAGAAATGCTTTCTTTTGCTTTTTTCAAATCATCACTCACACACTTCATGGCAGTGTGCAGTTTTTCCACTTCTGCAGGAATATCTTCCGGCGCAATGAAGTATTCTTCTATGGTATTTGTTTGTTGGGGACGTATTGCCTTACCAATGGCAATACCGGGAGCCACGGGTGTGCCGTAAAGAAGAGAACGAGCCATGATTATCCTTTAAATTCGTTGGAAAAAAGTTCTGCAATATGTGTCAAACTCGCACGTGCATCCCTACCCTTGGCATAAAAAAACAATTGACTGCCACTCACTGCGCCAAGGGTGAGCATATCTAACACACTTCGTGCATCGGCACTATTGTGGGCACAATGAACCTCTATATCCACAACAAAACGTTCGAGCTCCTGTGCAAGCCGTGCCGCTGGGCGCGCGTGAAAACCCAATGGTGAATGGACGACAACCTGTAGACACAGCCCTTGAGCCGTTTCCGTCAATATGTCTGGCACGAACTACCTCTCTCAAAGCAAGATTATACTAGATACAACGTACACACCATAAAAGCGACTAAAAAAAGACGCGGTACTCGAACACAAACTACCAAGAGCGTAGCACATACAAGCCATGCCATACCCAAGCATATATGTACCACATCCACGTGCATACTCGCCATAGACTGTACGAGAAAAGCGACAACGCACAGCACAAGCAAGGCGTTCACGCACTTAAGACATCGACTCCACCGCATAAGATTCAACGCGCGGACAAAGTTCAAAACAGCAAATCCTCTAGCCAGTGCCATGAAAAAAGTGAGAATACGAAAAATTTGTACGAAGAGCAAGATGCAACACGTCCACACAACAGCCCACAAAGGGCGTTGCCACAAGACACACGAAGTCGCGACCAAAGCCCACAAGGGAAGAACAGCGCCACCCAAAAATGAATCGCCAAGGGCAGAGAGCGTTGTGGCCGTACTGTGTACGATGGGCGTCACTTGCTTTTCGTCCACACTCTTGTTCTTCACAAGGTGCTCTAAATGCAAAATAAAAGCCACCAAAAGCGGCATCATGAACATATGGGAGTGGCAATGCCCCATATGGCGTTGACGGGCATGATACAAGGCGACGCGCTCCTTATGCATAAACTGCAAACCGGGATCAAGCGCAAAGAGCACACCCATATGCTGCATGCCACACGTACTCATGACAGCCCCCGTAAAAAATGAGCGCCAAAGACACTGCACACTTATGGAAAGAGGGAACATGACTGCCTTTCCTCAACACATTGGTAAAACATTATAAAAAGTTGATTTCATCAGTGCTTCCATGACGTTCACGAGTCTCGTGTCGACAGCAAATACACATCTTTTACTGTCCACCCGTGTACAATATTGTGAACACGCTGCGCCACCGCCCGAGGTTTGCCACCCTTCGCCATTTCTTCTCGTAGGATTGCACAGACCTCCTCTTCTGCCGTACGCTCACATGTGCCTTCCGGTGGACCAATAATGACAGTGATTTCACCCAGTAAATTTGAAGAGAGTGCTTCATACGCATCAAGGCGGCCTTTGATAAATTCTTCGTGCGTTTTTGTCAATTCTCGCGCTATGACCACATCCCTCGCACCAAGCATGCTCAAAGCCGTGCGCAGCGTACGCGCCAGTCTGTCTTTGCGTTCAAAAAAAACAAGTGTGTATGCCATGTGCACAAAGGGGGCAAAAACAGCTTGCTGCGCGCTGCTATCTCTTGGCAAAAAACCTAAAAACACAAATGGTTGTGGCGCTATGCCTGCCGCCATCAATGCTGCTATGGGAGCACATGCGCCAGGCACCGGCCGAACGCTTATGCCTGCTTCACGGCATGCGCACACAAGCCTATACCCTGGGTCTGCCATAAGGGGTGTTCCTGCATCTGAAATAAGAGCCACAGTCTTGTGCTTTTGCAACAATGCCAGTACGTGCGCGATACGCTGTTCTTCATTATGCTCATGAAAACTCAAGAACTGCTTCACACTCAACCCGCAACGCTGACACAAAAGTCCTGCGCGGCGCGTATCTTCTGCCAAAACCGTGTCAGCTCTTTGCAGAATGTGCCGTGCGCGTGGTGAAAGATCATCCACATTGCCAAGGGGTGTTGCCACTATCCAAAGTTCCCCCACCATCTCGTCACACTTGGAAAGCATTGACATACTGTTTCACCTGAAAAGAAATCGTCTTATCCGCAACACATTCATATGTAACCGCCACAACATCAAAGCGGTAACTTTTGTCAAAGGCATCATGCTTAACCAGCCACAAGCGTGCCGCATGCCCAATGGCTTGGCATTTACGCACATTCATGGCAGCCAAAGGGCCGCGCAAGTCATTGGCTTTGCGCGTTTTCACTTCTACAAAGACAATAACATGTTCGTCCTTGGCAACAATATCCAACTCATAACGCCCTGAACGCCAATTACGCGCCACAATACGCAATCCTTGAAGACGCAACATGCGTACCGCTGCATCTTCACCTTTTTTACCAATGATGCTACGCGTCCAGTCTTCAGTTTTTTCCGGAAAAAGACTTTGAAAGCCATAAAAAACATGCGACCACAGTTTAAGCGCATACTTTACCATACAAGTCACACTATCCGTCCTTTTTCTAGGGGCTGTCTCTAAATAAATTCTTTTGCATTCTGCCTGCGTCAAACAGCGCTTTTTACTCCAGTCAAATACCATAAGAGTATATTCCTTCCGTAAAAAGACATGTTTTCCTTGGCAGAAACACAAAATCTTTTTATTTAGAAACAGTCCCTAGCAAGTGCCGCCCTTGCGCTTCGCGGGAACATACGCCCCCAAAGCTCATGCGATGCAAAGGGCAAGGGCCATATTGTCGCAATGCCGCCAGATGTTCCTTGGTACCATAGCCTTTATGCTTTGCAAAGTTATATTGTGGCCACCTTCTGTGCAGGCTTTTCATAAGCTTATCGCGAAAAGTTTTTGCCATAATGGATGCTGCAGAAATAGACGGCACAAGACCATCACCCCCCACAAGAGCTTCTTGCAAAGGAGGCCGTGGCAAATGCCAATAATAAGAAAGGACAGGGGAAGGGAGGGTTTTATTACCGTCGATATGAAGCAACATAGGCGCAATAGGTGTTTCGTATTGCCTTTCATAACGCTGCAAAAGGCTAACGGCGGCCTTGCTCATGGCATGAAATGTGGCTTGCAAGATATTTATGCGATCAATATCAGCTTGCCACATAAGCCCCAGGCCGAAAGCCAAAGCATGGCGGCGAATCGCCTCAGCAAGGTTTTGACGCGCAGCCGCTTTCAATTTTTTTGAATCATCAAGGCCACACAAAACATTTTCTTCAAGAGCTGGCGGCAAGAGCACTGCCGCTGCCACAACCGGCCCTGCAAGACAGCCTCGCCCTGCTTCATCGATGCCCAAAGAAAAAAAAGGGCGTTCCTCTTGCATAGATAATTCGTGAGAAAAAAGAGAGAGTTGTTGAGAGACAATATGTTGAGAGGCTGTGTGTTGAAAAGTGCTACCTTGCTTTACCATGGCATACCCGTTGAAAGAAAAACACACTATTTGTCTGCTCTTTTCATAAGTTTCCATGTGACTTTCATCACCGTGGCAACATCATTCAATCCCGGAATAGCAGAAAAAAAGCGCGCTTCGGCATTTTCTTCAGTAAGAGGTTCTATGGCGCTGGCAGACTTCTTTACACTCTGCTTTTTACCTCGTTTGCCAAGGATATTGTCCGCATGTGCATTATCCGTGATACTCTCCAGAATATCCGGCGCATTGGACATTGCTTTGTCGTGCCCTTCGGCTGTATTCGATGTGCTCTTTGACGCAAAAAGCCCGCGAAGACCTTTTTTTTGGGGCGTTGGCGGTTCTATATCGTTGACAAAATCATCGTCTATATCGTCTATGTCATCTAAACCATCAATGTCCATATTCAAAAGTTCTTGCAATTCGTCAAGGGAGTGCAAATCCTCATCGTCTATGCCGTATTTTTGCATAACATCTTGGGAAGCTTTTTTTCGTGCTTCCCATGCACGCGCCTCTCGTTCCATACGAATTTTTTCTTTTTCGCGCTTTTCTACCGCCACATCGTGCGCTTTTTGTAAGGCTCGTACATCCTCGTGCAACGTAGCGACTATGTTTTTCAAGGCATGCTGGTGCATGGCTTGTACCAAAGCCTCTGCGGTTCGACTGGGATTTTCTGTGGACAGGCAAGCTCTTGCAAGACGTTTTGATACCAATTCCTTAGGACCAAGCCCACGCCCGGCAAGCAGGGCTTCTGCGGCCGCTGCGCATTGTTGCGCACGGACAAAGGCTTCCGCACTCTTCAAAAAAGGACTTTCTGCTTGGGGCAATGTACGCATAAGACGCCCATACGCTGTGCGAGCCTTATCCCATTTTTGTGCACGGGCAAAAGTAAGGGCAGCCTCGTACAAATGGTAGTGGTATTTGTCCATATGCTCCTTGGCACGCCACGCTGCGGCAAGGCCAAGCTCCGCCTCGCCCTTCAATTCAAGCTGCGTGACTGCCCGCGCCAAGGCATGTATGGCGGCATCCCATTCTTGCTTTTGCAAACACCGAAAACCTTCGTTGAAATGAAATTCCGCCCTGCCACTTTCAGTTTGACAATTTTCAAAACGTTGCAAAAGCGCGTCAAAGGCATGTGTTTGTTCCATGACAGACTTTTTTTGTGGCAAAGGAGCTTCTTCGTGGAGTTTTATAAGAACCTTGCGCAAATCATCCTGTGCATAAGGGCGCATGAGCAAAGCAGTGAAAGGGTGTTTGTGCAAGCCTTGCAGTATATCAGTATTTTTTTGCGCACTTGTAATCATAAGTACAGGAAGTTGCGAAAGGCGCGGATGAGCTCGAATAAGATCCACCCACTGCAAGGCTGTCATATCAGACAGGCGTGGGTGACACACAACAAGGTCGACAGCACACTGTGCTTCCTGCTCTGACTTTCTTTCCTTCCCAGTTAAAAACCGTGCTGCTTGAATGCCGGACGTAAAAATACGCGTACGCATGATACCCACTTCCCGCAAGGAAAATTTCTCCGTGCTGGCATTACCCTCCACATCAACAAGAAGGAGCGCAGAATTATAAGGAAGCGATGATGCTTTCATGGTACTCACGCTTTGGCGCGTTTGTGAACGCACAACAATTTTCTCACGCCCTTCTGGTTGCGAAGGTTTTAAATAGGAAGCGGTCACATCTTGCGCCGGAAGAATACGCGCATAATTCGCCCCGGGAAATTGTGCAAGAGGAGCAAAAATTCCGCCAAAAGCTCGTGAAATCGAAGCGCGTTCTGAAGAAGAAGCTTTTTCCATATAGCATCCCTAGGAAGAGTTTTTTTGACACCTACAGAAACACAAAAGATACGTGCAAAAACAATTCCACAAGAGAAGGACTGGGCTTTCAAAAAATCCCCAAAATGTACACCAACACTCTGTCCCGCCGTCAAACACATCAGTGCCGTACATTACCTCTACGGGAAACTGCCACAAAAGGCAATACCTTTGCTTGACGTACATGGGAGTGATTTGCTGTGGTATCCCCAACGGCTCGCGCCGCCGTCAAATACTCCGCGCCACAATAGGGGCAATCATACACGTCCCCGTGCCGCTGTAAACGGAAAAGCGTTCCGTCACGCTCCCTGCAAATGGGACAGAAAGGGCCATAGGTGACGCCATTGAGCTTTATCCAATAAAACTGCGCATCAAAAGAAAGCCCTTTTGACAAGGCAATAATAGTTTCCAACTCTTCAAGACGAGTTTTAAGGTACTCTGCATTGTCTTGCGAGGCAATATAACGCGCTTGCAATTGCATGAGCACTTGTAAACCTTCGTCATATTTGCCTTGGCGAAAAAGGTGATGAAGTTTTTGGAATTGATCATAGTCTGACATAAACGCCTCGCACGGATAAAATTGGCCTATTGTACCATAACAGTCGGTTGAAAACTCCACATCAACAGACTGTTCAAAAGAAGCACATGAAAAAACATACGCAAAGCCGTATACATACTGCCTATACGTTGTTTGCCCGCTTACTACCAACGCAGTAGACTGCCTTGTTCAACGAGCTGACAGTGAAAGTCACACCCATGTGACTGTATCTATCGTCACCAATCACACATTCTTTAGGGAGCAGCCTTGAGCCGAATGGGTAAAAAAGCCTATTCTTCTTTGATTTTTTTGGATTATTTTTTTAGAAAAATTCTTAAGATACAACAAATATTCGGTATTGAGCATTTTTTTTTACAACAAATCTCAGTCATATGTCTGTTTTTTTGACAACGACTCAAAATTATACACTGTCACCTTCACAGCAAAGCACGCGCGGCATGACTTTTTCTGTCAAGCACAGACATAAAAACAGCTTTTTTTTCAAGACACACACTCCACAGCCGCAGCAATACCATCTCCCTCTTGACTTTTCCCCTCTTTCATGTTTTCTGAAGAGGGCAAAGGGTATTTTGGGCACGGAAATTGAAAGACCCTTTGTGCACATAATTTTTTCACACGTTTTTCCATCGCTTGAGGAAACCATGTATCGACTTTTACTTGCTTTTTGTTGCATAACATTTTTTTTCGCCATAGGCTGCACACCTTTTGCCCCTTCTGTACGTGTTGCCGAAGAGATACTGCCAAACAGTATGCCTGCTGGCTTCCCGTCTGCGGCGCAAGACAACGATTCCGCGTCACAAACATCTGCTCACATATTATCACAAAAGCATGAACACGCCTGGTGGAAAAACTTTGCCAGTGCCGACCTTGATGCCATTGTAGACAGATCCTTACAGGCAAATTTTGACATTTTAACAGCATGGGCCACCCTTCGTCAAAGTGAAGCCTTGACACAAAGAGTCACGGCAGGCCTTTTTCCCTCCCTTGACCTTGATGCCTCCGGCAGTCAACGCCGCATATCGGTGCAAGAAGACACGGATATGCCGCGCTCCGAAAACGTGGCGTATGGCTATAGCCTTGGCCTTGCCGCAGCTTATGAGGTAGACCTTTGGGGAAGCATAACTTCCGAAAGGCGCGCAGAGCTTTTGCGCACCACAGCCACAGCCTACGACTTGCAAACATCGGCCATGACAGTAGCGGCATCCGTGGCAGAAACGTGGGCAGCGCTTCTTGGTAACAGGGCACAGCTGGCTGTCCTCAAAGCTCAAATCGAGGTCAATACGGACTTGGTGCGCCTGCAAAATGTGCGCTTCAGCAATGGCCTTTCCAACAGCCTTGAAGTACTGCAACAAAAAGAGCTGCTTGCATCCATCGAAGCGGAAGTGCCCCCCTTAGAACAAGAAGCCGCCATTTTGCGCAACAGGTTAGATATACTCCAAGGCAATCTTCCGGGCACGCGCTTGAATGCGGACATAACACTTGACGAAAATGCACCCCTTCCTCCCCTTGACGCCATGCCGGATCCCGGTTTGCCCATAGAACTTTTGGACGCACGACCAGACATACAAGCCGCATGGGCACGCCTTGCTGCCGCCGATTGGGACATCTCTGCCGCCCACGCAAAGCGCTATCCTTCACTGCGCCTTTCGGCCTCCATGCTTTTTGAGGCGGCAAGCACGTCACTGCTCTTTACAAATTGGGTCGCTGCCCTTGCCGGCTCCCTTGCCATGCCTCTTTTTGATGGCGGCGCCTTAGCTGCCGACGAAGCTCGCGCCAAAGCCATAAGCGATGCCGCGGTACAAGCCTATGTAAAAACCGTGGCAACGGCCATTGAAGAAGTGGACAATGCCCTTGCCACGGAAAAAGGGGAACAAGAAACACTAAAACAATTGCAAGAACAATATGTTTTTGCACAAGCAGCAAGAGACGAAGCACGCAATAGCTATCTTGGCGGCGTTACAAGTTTTTTAAATTACATTACAGCATTGCGCAATGTACAGTCCCTTGAGCGTACCATTGCCAGACAGCACACGACCGTTGTGCAAGCTCGCATCTCCCTCTATCGGGTTCTTGGGGGACATACATTTCCCAACATTATGAATCATGTGCCAGAACCGACCATACTCATAGGCGCAGAATAACACACGTACCTTACCATAATTATCTTGAGGCTTTTTATGAAAAAATTTTTCACATACATCATCTGTATTGCTCTCATAGGTGCCGGTGTGGGTGTGGCTGTCCTGCTTGTCACAACAAAACCCACGTCCAAGCGCGTGGCACCGCCAGTAAGTAGCCCCCTTGTCATTGTTATGCCTGTGACCTTGGGTACCGCGCCTCTGACTATCTCCGCCCTTGGCACGGTCAAAGCAGCGCAAGAAACCGTTTTACGCCCGCGTGTGTCCGGCCCTGTGGAAGAGCTGGGGAAACACTTTGAACCCGGTGGCATCATGGAAAAAGGCGCTCTTCTTTTACAATTAGACGCCGCCGACTATAAAAATGCCCTTGCCCTTAAAGAAAGCGCCCTTGCCAAGGCCAAGGCCGACTATGACCTTGAAATGGGGCAGCAAAGAGTGGCGCGTACAGAATTGCAACAACTCAGCAAAACGGCTCCCAATGCCGTAAGAAATACCTCACTTGCTCTTAGGGAACCACAACTTGCACAAGCCAAGGCCAATTTGCAGGCCGCAGAAGTAGACGTGGCACAAGCCAAACTCGACCTTGAACGCACACGCATTGTGGCGCCCTACAATTCCCTTGTAACCACGCGCAATGTATCTCTTGGCAGTCAGGCTTCCCCTTCCGACACCCTTGCCACCATCGTGGGGACAGACGAATACCATATTGAAGCCGCCATTCCTTTGGACAAATTACAATCACTCGGCATGTCTGTTTTTGACGGCGCAAAAGTGCGCATACACCTTGCCACAGGTAATGAACGTGAAGGAAAAGTGCTTCACAGCATTGCCTCCCTTGATGAAAACACACGCATGGGACGTGTGCTTGTTTCTGTTATGGATCCTTTAGGCTTAAAGAACAACAAAGCCCACCTTTTGCTGGGTGACCAAGTACGCGTTGAGTTACAAGCAGGAGAACTCCAAAACGTGGTCACACTGCCACGCGCTACCCTACGCGGCAACGACACCGTGTGGGTGGCCATGCCCACAAAAGCACAAGAGGGGGGCGCGCAAGAACAAGGTTACACACTTGACATTCGTACTGTAACTGTGGCGTGGAAGGATACGCAGCATGCTATCATTGCTAAAGGGCTCAAAGCAGGCGAGCATATCATCACCTCTCCCCTCGGTGCCCCTATCCAAAATATGCCCGTGCGTCTTTCAACATTGAAGAAAGAAGACAACAAGGCCGCTCCACACACTCCTGCCAGGGAACCTAGGGAGGGAGGCAGATCATGAGCCACACACACAGCAAAACAACGCCCAAAAGCTTAACTCGAGGCTCCGTGGGCTGGATGGCTTCTAATCCCGTAGCGGCAAACCTACTCATGGTCATCCTTATGATTGGCGGCATCATAGTCGCCTCACAAGTACGTCGCGAAGTCTTTCCGTACTTTGAAATCACCGAAGTCACCGTCTCCGTCACTGTGAGCGGTGCTACTCCCGAAGAAATGGAAAAAAGCGTGGCTCAAGCCATTGAAGAGGCCGTGCAAGGTCTTGACGGCGTGGAAGAAACCACAGCCAGCATTACCACAGGATCGGCATCTGTCATAATTGAGGGCACCGACGATGTTGACGGCAATGTGCTTTTGCAAGATGTGAAAGCTGCCGTGGATCGCATAACAACCTTCCCCGTAGACGCAGAACGCCCCACAATATCGTTACGCTCGTCCCGACGCGAAGCCATTGAACTTATGGTTGCGGGCGACGTTGCCCCTGCCTCTCTGCGCTATTGGGCAGAACTCATCAAAGAAGACCTGATTCAAGACCCCGCCATAACACAAGTGGAACTGGAAAACACCCGTGACCACGAAGTATGGGTGGAAGTATCGCAAGAAACATTGCGACGTTATGGTCTTACCATGGAAGATGTGGCCACCGCCATAGGTGTGGGAGCTGTGCAACAAGGGGGAGGCAGGGTGAATGCGGCCAGCGGTGACATCCTCTTGCGCCTTAACGAACGCCGCGACTATGCCGCAGACTTTGCCAATATTGCCGTACGCACCAATGCTGACGGCAGTCGCCTTCTCCTCGACGATATTGCCATACTCAGCGATACCTTTGACGATACACGAAAATGGAGTGAGTTTAACGGGCAAAGTGCCCTCTCCATAGAAATTTACAGCCTCGGCAACGAAGATCCTACAGACGTGGCCGAAGCATCCCTCAGAATTATGGACAAATACAATGCCATAATGCCCGGCAACCTACGCGTCTACGAACAAAAAAACATGGCGGACGTGTATGCTCAACGCAAAGAACTTATGACAAAAAATGCCCTCATGGGCGTTTTACTCGTGTTTTTGTGTTTATCGTTGTTCTTGCGCCCGTCTCTTGCCTTTTGGGTCAGCCTTGGCATTCCTGTATCTATCTTGGGGGCTTTTTGGTTCTTTGTGCCCTTTGGCATAAGCCTCAATGTTATTTCCATGTTTGCCTTTATCATTACGCTCGGCATTGTCGTTGACGATGCCATTGTAGTGGGAGAAAATGTGGGGGCATGGCTTGAGCGAGGTGCGCCGCCATTGGAAGCCGCCATAAAAGGCACAAAGGAAGTGGCAGGGCCAGTGACATTTTCTGTGCTTACAAATATGATTTCTTTCATGCCCATGCTCTTTATTCCCGGCACCATGGGTAAGGTATGGATGGTTATACCACTCATTGTCATTGCTGTTTTTATCTGCTCTCTTATCGAAAGCGTCTACGTGCTACCGGCGCACTTAAGCCACCTTAAAAAACGCGAAGAAAAGAAAAAAAATGCAGAAAAAGGCTCGCTCATAGGGGCGCCATTTCGTGCTTTTAGTGCATGGCAAGAACGCTTTAGCGAAAACTTCATACACTTCGTCAAATATACCTTTGGCCCCTTTGTAGGAAAAGTGCTGCACCAGCGCTATGTGACCGTCTCCATAGGCCTCGCAATCTTAGCCATTACAGCCGGCTACGTGGCCTCGGGACGCTTGGGTTTTGACCTCATGCCCCGCGTGGAGTCAGACTATGCCTTTGCCCAAGCCACCGTTCCTTCGGGCACGTCACGGGCGGAATTAACGCGCGTCAAAGACCAAATAGTGAATGCAGCACGCCAAGTGGTGGACGCCAATGGCGGCGACACCCTCGCCACAGGCATTCAAGCTGAAATTCGAGATACCTCAATCTATGTTTTTGTACATTTGGTTGATCCTGACATCCGCCCCATGAGCACCGAAGATGTAACAAATGCGTGGCGTAAGGCCATAGGTATTATTCCCGGCACAGAAAGTCTTGTACTGCAAGCCGACAGAGGCGGGCCCGGCAGTGGTAGCGGCCTTACCGTGCGTTTGTCGCACCGCGATACCGATGTGCTAGAAGCTGCCGCAGCCGAACTTGGCACCTTACTCGCAACGTATAGCGGCGTAAGCGACGTAGACTTTGGCACCAGCCGCACCATGCGTCAGTTTGACGTGCGCCTCACGCCACTGGCAGAACAATTGGGCTTCACATCTCAAGAAGTTTCGCGCCAACTGCGTTACGCCTTTGAGGGCGTCACTGCCCTGCGGCAACAACGAGGCAACAGCGAAATGACCGTGCGTGTGCGCTTGCCGGAAGAGGATCGAATGAGTGAAGCCACGTTTGAAAACCTCGTACTGCGCTCCCCCTCAGGGCAGGAAGTGCTCATGCGTGACATCGTAGACACAGAAGACGGTCGTGCAGATTCCACCATCAGACATACAAACGCTCGTCGTACCGCCACTGTGACCGCCAACATAACACCTGCTTCTGCCACCGGCGCCATGATGAGCGTTATTGAAAAGGAAGCTATGCCTATTATTATGGCAGGTTACGATGGGCTTTCATGGGAGTTTGGCGGACGTCAAAGTGATATGGCGGACAGCACACTGGCGATGGGTTTGGGACTTCTTATGGCGCTTTTGGGCATCTACGCCCTCTTGGCTATCCCTTTCAAAAGCTATACACAACCGCTCATCATTATGATGTCCATCCCCTTCGGCATTGTAGGCGCTGTGGCAGGGCACTATATCATGGGTTACAGTCTCAGCGTTATCTCACTGTTTGGTATTGTGGCGCTTTCCGGTGTGGTAGTCAACGATTCCCTTGTGCTCATTGACTTTGCCAACAAGGCGCGTCTCAAGGGTCTGTCGGCATTTGATGCCGTGCAGCAAGCGGCCATACAAAGGGCACGACCCATTTTATTGACAACGCTCACCACATTTTTGGGACTTATGCCCATTATTTTTGAAACGTCACGGCAAGCAAAGTTCCTTATACCTGTGGCACTTTCCTTAGGCTTTGGTATCCTGTTTGCCACATTTATTTGCTTACTGCTCGTGCCTTCGTTCTATCTTATTCTTGACGACGTACACAGGCTTTTCACAAAAAAACTCGTACGTAATGACCACGAGCCTCGTGCGCAATTGCAGACAAACAAAACATAAAACAGAGCGTTTGCACCGCAAAAGAATGAAAGAAGGCGCTGCATACGCGGAGTTTTGCGATTTACAAAACATCTGCTTATACAGCGCCTTTCAAGAAAGTTTTTTATGCCATATAGTACTTCAAACCGTTTAGAAACACTGCTTTAATAGATTTTTTTGCTCTGTGACCTTGCTCCTAAAGGAGTCTTGCGTCATCAAAGAGCAAAAAGGCATTACGCCAATATTTCCGTTCACTTTTTCTTACGATTGTATGCAATGGCACCCAGAATACCAAAAACAAAGCTAAAGGTGAACCAAAAAGCCGTGATCACTAGTACTTTTGATTCTAAATTCATACCGTAAACCTCCTTCTCCCGTTACCAGGCTGTTGAAAAACACCATTTTCGACAGTCCGTTCAAAAAGTACACACTACAAAAAAGCGAAAACAGTACACGAGACATACATAAGCGATTTGGCTTTTTGTCTGCGCTCCGAAGAGGGAGCCCGCAGATTGCACTTTTTCAACG
>CAYJPE010000033.1:0-17879 GCA_964371965.1 uncultured Desulfovibrionaceae bacterium | reverse complement strand
CGGGCTTTTTGAGACGCGCCACAACTGGGCTTTTTCGCTCACTTGGAGGCAATGCAATACTCCACGCGGTACAAAGCTCTTCTTCATAGTTTTGTCGCACACGCACGACGAACTTTCCTTGAACGCACGTACCTACCATCGCCAGAAAACTGCCCACGACAAGCTCAACAGGAACTTGCAACTCGTGGCAAATACCTTCACAATATTCTCTAAACTCCGGTGGTAAGAATGAAGGGTCAATCTGTGGGAGGTTGAGGCCGTCAAAGGGCACAGGTGTTTCCCATGTGTCGGGTGCCCGTTCCTTATCCACGCTGGCATACGCGCCTAGTCGTTCGCCATAGAATTCGACTTCATCAAATGGTTGAGGTGGTTCGGTCGGGCCAAGGCTTTCCATGCCTGCAAAGGGGGCGGCGGTGAAGTTAACACTCATGACGCGCCCCCTCTTCCCAAGCAAGGCGACTCACGGCATGACCTATGCTGACAAGGTTTTTTCCCCTGAATGCAAGAGCAAGCGGCCTCAAGTCTGCCCATAGAGGAACGCTTGTCAGCCATGCGTCAAGTATGAAGTCGAGTTTCCCTATCCACTCAGGCTCTTGAATGCGGTACTCACGCGCAACACTTGCCAGTAAGGCATATTTTCCACGGCCTGACAGGTCAACACGCTTTTTTCGCTTGAGTCGTGGCTTCTTCGGCGCAAGGTTTGGGCAAGTACGGCCTTGCTTTCTCGCGTGTTATGTGTTGGAAGTCCTGCCATTTTTGCGGCAAGTTTGAGGGACGTCTTAAAGTCACACTGCTCCATTTCCATGATAAAACCATAAATATCACGCGGTTTATTGCACACAAAGCAATAGAAAAAACCGTTCTTAATGCTTGCGCTCGGTGTGCGGTCTTCACCGTGAAAAGGGCAGCGCACCTGCTCGTTGCGCAAGATGTCAACGCCATAATGTTGTAAAACGGCTCCGATGGTGAAGGCACTACGAACAATTTCCTTGTCAACGTTCATCGACATAAGGTCACCTCCGAAAAATGTCGGCACGCTGTGGCTTGTCGTAGCAGTCGTTCGCCCGTGAAGCGGCAAACTCTACGGGTTTCGTTTCGGAAGTATACGCACTCGGCACAAAACGCTTGATTTCGGGGCGTTTTTTTGTCATGCTCGAAGGGCAAAAGAATCCCATGTTGCGCCCCTGCCGATTCTCCGAAGTTGGTGGGGGTTGTCATTTTTTTACACCCCTTTAACGCCACGGACTTCTTGTGTGCTAGTATCCAAAAATGCAAGCAAGTCACTTTCGCGGTAGCGAACTTTACGTCCGACCTTTAAGAAAATTGGTGGTAAGTTTTTCCATCGCCTTTGTTGCAGCGTCTTGACTGAAAAGCCCGTTATCTCGGCTGTCTGATATTCGTCAAAAGTGCGTAGCCCGCTGGGTATTTTCTTGTCTTGGCTCATATGCTCCCCTCATGTTGCTTTGGGGAAGAGCACAAAAAAAGCTCTTCCCATTTCTCAATGAGAAGAGCGTATAGAGGCAGCAAGCGTTTTGCGTCATTTAAAACGTGTACTTTTTAAATGTCATGTTCCTTCAAAACGAATTCTTTCAGCGGAAAAATTAACTCGTCAATTTTTGGAGATAGCGACAGGTTTTCTTGCCACGCTTCGAGTAGCTTTTCCACGTCGCGCTTTGTTTCTGCTATAATTTCACGCATTTCAGCAAAATGGCAGTCCAGCAATTCGTCTATTTCGTAGAATGTCGCGCGTTGTATCATGTCAACATTCTTTGAAATAAGCAGTTCTAGTCCGTCAAATATGGTTTCCATTGTCTGAGAGGTCGCTTTGTCGTGCTTTTTTGCAAGTGCTTTATACAAAATTCCCTCGGCAGCATACAATTCACCAAAGAGTTCGTGAGTCGCGAACACATCCATTCGCACTTCATTGTTTTTTCTAACGGCGTCTGTGGCGTTCTTCTGCTGTAATATTCTGTGTTTATCAAGTTGCCCTGCCACCGAAAGTTCTAAATTGTCATATGCGACATTTCGCGAAACATTATTGCTTTGTGCGTATATTGTAACCTCGTCGTGCTCGTCGGAAAATGCGTCTCTGCTTCGTATGGCTGACAGCTGTTTCTTATGCGTAAAACCAAGAGCTCTCTGCGTTATGGTGTGCAATTTGTTTTTCTCATGGTTTCCATACACCAAAAAGTCAGCGACGCGCCCAAGATATGCAGCACACTCATCCGGTAAAGAGAGGCCGTATTCCTTGCATATACCAATAATTGCCCACAAATATATATTGTTTCCAGTTTCGCGGTAATTTTCAAGTTCGTGAATGTAATATCCCCTCTCGAAGTCGTCTTCATGCTTCTGGTCACTCATACTCAACTCCGATACTTGTAGCCTTCGGCGCACTCTCAAGCGCACGGCGTAAAGCCTCATCTGCAATGTGCGCATAGCGTTTTGTCATCTCAGGGCTTGAATGGGGCAACAATTTTTGCACCGTGTACAGACTTTGCCCGCTCGAAACAAGCGTACTCCCAAAGTGGTGACGCAAGCCGTGTACAGGTCTGAAGTCCTGCGGCAGGCCTGCATTGCGCTTTATGCGGTCTGCCAGTTTGCGTATGTCCTCCCTCTTGCCTCCCGTTCGTGGTGAGGGGAACACATATGGGCTTTCTGTGCGCTTTGTGTGCTGCAATATGCGAACGGCCTCTGCGCTCAAGGGTAGGGTTTCGGTGCGTCCGCTCTTGGCACTCATTCCCTGCAAAGTGATAAAGCCTCGCTCAAGGTCAACGTCTTTCCATTCAAGGGCAAGCACTGCGCCCTTGCGTATGCCCGTCACCATGATAAAGCGCAACAGGTTTGCCCCCACTTGGTCTTTGTCCTCATTCAATGCGCGTATATATCGTGCTGTTTGGTCACCAGTCATGTGTTCCGTTCGCTCATTGTCTACGGTGGGCATTTTGAATTTGAGGCTCGGCACAGGGCATAAGTCCTTTTCATTCGCATACACAAACAGCCGGCGCAAGAGTGCCAGTATGTGTTTTTGTGTCTGTGCGCTCAAAGGCGTTCCCCGCCCGCTTGTGGTGACGGCAAGGCGGTCTGTAAGGTCGCTTATATCTGCGGCTGTGATACAAGACGGCTCTTTACTGTGCAGAGGGGCAAGGTATTTTATGCGTGAAGTATCTGCCTTGGCAGTAGAGCGGCCTTGCATGTGTTCGGCGTACTGTTTCCATAACTGCCACACCGTCACGCGCTTCTGTTCTGCATCAATGGCGGCTTGACGTTCTGCGCGTTGTTCCGTGTTTGAAAGTTCTTTTCCTGCCATACGGTCAGCTCTTATTGCATTTGCCTTGGCGGCGGTCATGCCTCGACTTGCCTTGCCTTGCCTACGGGTTCGCGCGTTTCCTTACTGCCCCGTCCGCCTCTGCGGTATCGGATATAAAACACCTTGTCTTTGCCGTCCTCGGCCTCGCGAAAAGTCACCCCTGCATAACGTGTTTTTTGCTGTTCTGACATTGTTTTTCCTCCTTGTCCGCACCTTGTCCGCACCGCTCCGAATTTTATGACGCAAATTTTGTCGTAACTATCAAAGATGCAATGCACTTTTTGTCGATTGCTTGTCCGCACGGGGAAAAGGTTTTGTCCGCACCATTGTCCGCACACAAGGGAAAAGTACAGAGAAAAAGGGAGAAATGCAAGGTATTTTTGCATTTCTCCCTTTGTGGTGGCTTTCTATCTAAGCCTTGTATTTACTTGGTTTTTATTGGCGCGCCTGACAGGAATCGAACCTGTGGCCTTTGGCTCCGGAGGCCAACAGTGCTATTGTAACGTGTAGATATGTGTTGTGTGTGCGTGTCATTTTCTGTTGCATATTCGGTGCTTGTGTGTAATGTATGCCCACACAAAAGAACGGCGATGGGTAGCACTTGGGTAGCATTTGCCGATAATGGGTAGCAAGAGGGTAGCAGGGTAGCACTATGAGAGAGCGCACAAAATACACTGGCGTGTATCAACGTAAGCACAGTACAAGACGACACTTGGGGCGTCAAGATGTCTGTTTTGACATCACCTACAAAAACGCAGATGGCAAGAAGATCTGGGAGAAAATCGGCTGGACAAGCGAGGGGATCACCGCACAAATGGCCAGCAGTGTCCGGGCAGAACGTGTGCGCGATATGCGCGTTCCCTCTGCGCAAAATGGCTATGATAAAGAGCTGACTTTTGCCAGTGCGTTTGAGATATACGCACGTGATCATTTGCCCACTACCAAAAGGCCTGACGCAAGCATGAGCGTGTACAAAAATGTACAGCCTGTCTTTGGTGACAAGCTTCTCCACGATATCACCCCGCACGACATCGACCGTCTGATTGCTGATATGACAGCGCAAGGCTACGCCACACAAACAATCAAACACGCCATAGCTCTTGTGCGGCGAGTATACCGCAAGGTCAAATTTTGGGGCTTGTACGACGGGTCCATTCCCACGGAGAAAGTCACAATGCCAAAGGTCGACGCCGCCCGCACAAGATACCTCACAGAAGCAGAAGCACAAGCCCTGCTCGACGCACTCAAGAAGAAAAGCCAGCAATGGCACGACATCGCCTTTTTGTCGCTCCACACAGGTATGAGGCTTGGCGAGATCTTGCAGCTCGAATGGCAAGACGTGGACTTTGCCGGCCAGAGCCTCATCATCAGGGACGCTAAGGCCGGAAGTCGTACGGCCACACTGTCGAAAAGTGCCGCCTCCATACTGCGCAAACGTGTCCCGCAAGAGACAGGCCTTGTCTTTCCAGCTCGCGGAACTGGTCGCGCGTCCACGGAAGCCAGCGAGAGCTTCAAGCGTTGCGTCAACGCCCTTGGCCTCAACGACGGTATTGCCGATAGGCGTCAGCGGGTAGTCTTTCATACCCTTCGCCACACGTTCGCATCGTGGCTTGCCATAAAGGGCGTCCCTCTCTACGTCATAAGCCAACTCTTGGGGCACAAGAGTCTTGCCATGACGCAAAGATACGCACACCTGTGCCCCGACGCCAAGAGGGACGCCGTGGCCATGCTTGATGATGTGCTTAGTCATACGTCTTTTTCCTCCACTTCGAGAGATAAGACTGAATAGACTTGTGCTCATAGAACACAGGTCCGCCTTTAACCTCTTGCAAATATTCTGGACCGCCGCCTTGAGCACGTTTATTGCGCAACGTGCCAGAGTTGAGGCCGTACAGCTTTTCCACGTCCTCAGCTGTGAGCAAGGCTTTTCTTTTAAGCCGCTCAAGCTCCAAAATGTCATCCGGCAACACCGGTGCGGCCTGTGGTATAATCTGGCGCAAAATGGCCGTGATCTCTTCTGGAGTTGTGACGATAACCGTACTCATAACATCCCCCCGTATGTTCTCTCGTCATGCTCACAGCCAAACATGGTGCACTGCTGGCAGCGTTTGCCCTCACTGTCAGTCCCGACAAACTTGATGCGCTCATAAATAAGCACCAGCAAATGCTCCACGCTTGTCGCCCACACATCAACGGCACCGTGCAGCATAAGCCCCGGGCTTTCAAGCGGACCGGCAAGGCCTATGACTTCCACGCCGCTCGTGTTGGCCATGCCTATTTCT
The DNA here is from genome assembly GCA_964371965.1 of uncultured Desulfovibrionaceae bacterium. Lineage (GTDB taxonomy): Bacteria > Desulfobacterota > Desulfovibrionia > Desulfovibrionales > Desulfovibrionaceae > CAYJAD01. Next base: position 12,287 of record CAYJPE010000033.1, on the reverse strand, counting down.
ACACCTACATCCTGCCCGCTGTCGCCGTAGTAGATGACAAGGTCGGCTGATCCGCAAGCGTCGCGGCAAAAAGAAAAGACTTCGCCCCCGTGGTTCGTATCCATCCACAAGCGACGCTTTTGCACGGAAAGCCCCGGCGGCGGTGTGGCCTTGGCTGTCCAGTCAAGAAACTCGACCCGAGGGCACAGTTTTTCGCGAACAAGTCCATACAGAAGATGCACGGCGTGTAAGTGTCTGTATGACGCCGCCACGTAAATTTTAAAAGGTGTAAAAACTGTATTCATAATAATCTCACATCTCATATAAATTTGTTTCTTCCAGAAAACGCACACACACTGCCGCCACCTGCGCAAGCCCTTTGCGTGCACCGGCACCGTCGTCGTCGTTTATGGCCGCGGCTGCTTCGCCCACTTCTTCCATGAGCAAAGCAAGGGCATGGTTACGGTCTTTTGCAAAGACAGGGTGCTTGCTTCGTGCATGTGCCAATTCGCACAAAATGTCAGTGACCGCCGATGCGTTTTCAAAGACTTCATGCCACAACGCAAGGGCGTCGTCGGCTTCTTGCGTGACCTTCTCCATCATTTGCGTACATGTTGCCTTAAATTGTTCCATCGTCTCTGTGTACGTCTTGTCACGCTCTGCAAGTTCTTTAAGGTGCTGGTCCTTAAGTTTTTTGATGTCTTTTACGGACATCTTTTTCCTATCCACAAGCTCTTTTTCAAGGTCGTTCACGCGACTTTCCAAAAGTGCTGTATCTGTCTCAGGCAAGCTTGCAGACATCCACACCTGCCAGTCGGTGCAGTTATCACACTGCTTTGGACGCAAAGGCTTGTCGTGGGCGAGGTTAACCTTGTCCGGCTTTTGGCGATTGGCTTCGCAAGAGGCCAGTGAGATACGCGCGTTGAGTTTGTCGCAAACAAAAAGTTGTTGTGCCGTGTTCATATTTTCCTCTGCTGGAACCGCTCTGCCATGTGGGCAATGCGGCGTTTTTCGCGCACACAGTTGCCCACGGCAAAGCATAAAATAATGAAATAAAGAGCTGTGATGTAAAACATCATGCTTGTGCCTTTCTGAATGTGCGGGCAAGTCCTACCCACATCATAAGCACGGACAGAGAAACTCGTGAAAACTTAAGGCGCGTACCGCCAATAGTGACGCAACAAGAAAATGTGCACTTTTTGAAACGCGCACTTGACAGACAAGAACGTCGCGCGTAAAAGAAATCTTGTCGCATGATTTGTACGTCGTGCTTTTGCCCCTTCGAGATTGCCGTCCGTAAGGGGTTTTTTAATGCAGGGCTTTTTTGCGTCTCATGTCCTACCTTACACATCTTCAAGCTCTCTTTCATGAAAGTTCATAAGCATGCCGGACTCAAGCTCCAGCACGTATTGTCCGCACTCATACTCTACCACAATACCAGTACGATACCCGCGATAGCCACGGATAATGCGTACACGTTCGCCTATTTTGTATTTCATTTCTTTGACTCCTCAAGGATTTGCTTCGTCGCATTTAACAGTGCAAACTCTGCATCTTTCCTGTTTGTGTAAACACCTTTCAGCATGTGCACATTGCCACCGTGCATGGGTTCGCTCACGTCAATGACGGCACCCAGCTGAAACATATTTTCACCCGTGCGTAGTACGCGGTAAACAAGAGCTTCACGCATTTTTTCTGACATTGCTCCACTCCCTATTGATACACAGCCGCCGATCCCGTCATAGGTACGCCGTGTTGTGTGTTATGTGTTGCACGAGCAAGATGTATCATGTCCATGATGGCCTCCATAGCCTCATGGCCCTCACGCGCAATGCCTTCGTGCGTCAGGCGTCCCACAACGCCCGTCGTGACGCTTTGGGCACTGACACTCACAAAGTCGCCAAATTCTTTTATGCTCAAAGACAGCGCCTCAGCAAGGTCTCCGCTGTTCTGGGCAGGTTCTGGGAGACGGATAAAAACGCCGCCTCGCTCACGGGCTAAAAATTCAACAATTGCGTCAGACTCACACTGTGCCATGAGCGGGAGCAGCATGTCGGCACCCAATTTGTGCCCGGGCTGGCCGGATATTTCGCTTATAAATGTTTGGTACCGCCTGTAGCCAATATTATCGGCTATGGCCTTTTTGGGTGCCTCTGCCTCGCGCACCATTTGATGTACGACAGCGGTGAGTGATGGAAAATATGCTGTCATGCTTATACTCCTTAAGAAAAACGTTGAAAATATTACATAAAATACATTATGCTTCTGTAACGGTCGCACCCTCGTTATTGATGAGTCCGGGAAAAATAGGTTGGCGGGGCTTGCGCCCGCGTGGCCAGTCCACGGGAGCGGGTAAAAGTTCTTCTGGAAAACCAAGCTCAAGGCATTTTGCGTGGAGCTTTGTTGGCATGTGCTCTCGTTTAAGCATGAGCGCAACGCGCTGGTGAGAGATGCCAAGCTGTTCTGCAAGTGCGACATTGCTAATGTCGTACTCCAGCATCCATGCCCGTAACCGTCTTTCCCGTGGAATGTCGGGAAGTTGAGAAGGGCTTGTCATTTTTCTTTTTCCTTGTTATAGGTTGAAAAAATTGGTTGAAGTTTTTTGTTGAAGCGTAATTTTTGCGCTTGCTGAAATACACTTACGCAACTTTCACGTAAGTGTCAAGTGTTGGTACTTAAAAAATGCGTAAAAATTTATTTGAGCGTGTAAAGCTAGTTGCCGCGGACTGCGTTGGTTCGCAAAAAAAACTTGGCGAGCAAATAGGAATGTCCGGTAGAACGTTCGAAGGATACTTTACAGAGTCTCGGCAAAACAACTTGTGGCCATTGCTTCCACGAATACTTGATTTATACCCACAAGTTTCACGCGAATGGCTTTATTTCAACGAAGGCGAACCATTCGCCAATACACCACCCAAGCCACAAAGCCCTCAAGCGACGCCACTGCTAGGCTTTGCCTCGTGCGACATTATGGGCTGGCACGGCACAATGTCCATTCCTGTGACTGTGTCCGTACCGTCTTGGCATGATGGCATGGTTGCTGTCATGGCGAGCGGTGACAGTATGCTGCCGGCCGGTATTGGTAATGGTCATGTGTGTTATTGCGACACAAGCCTTCAGCCTGCCGAAGGAGACGCTGTCTTTGTGGAACAAAGAGAGGGAATCTCCACAATTAAGCTTTTCTGTGGGCGGGAAGAGAGGCAGGGCGCGGAATATATCAAATTGAGAGGTTGGCTTGACAAAAAGGGAGAAGGCATTGTGCAGAAAGACTTTTTCTTGAGTGTACTTGCGTCACACGTTGTGCGTGTTGCACCCGTTGTTTATGTGCGGCGGAGGCTGTAACTGAGGAAAATGACAATATAAGGAGGAATCATGCTCAAAATGATTGATACAATTCTTTCTTGTTTGCTTCTTTTAGGATGGATTTGGGCTATTATCGGTGTGTTTTATCCAAAATCTGTTTTATGGTGGGCAGCACCCGAAAAACAAACACGGGCACGGGCTTTTTGTTTTGCTTTTCTGTCTTCTTTTATTTTTCCCACAGTTATCATTCCGTTACAACCAGAGAACCCTTGGTATTTATGCACAATTCCCCTTTTTTTTCTCTATCTCGCTTTCTTTTTGAAAAATAAATTCTGCTCGCGTCAAATAAACACTCAATTCAGTTGCGCGACAGCAGATAACATAGTTGCTGTAACGATACGTAGCTCGTCAGGTGATTGTGAATACATCTTGATACCTACACAAGACACGTGTTCATGCCCAGATTGGCTTGAAAAGCGGTGCAATGCTCCACTACATAGCCCGTATCGTATTTGCAAACACCTCGCAACTCACTACAAAGAACAGTCAAACGTCATACCGGCACCACTGCTACCTTACAAGAGCATAATATTTGCCAAGGCGCGAGAAAAGCGGGGCATGCCCTATGTGTCACAATATACCTCGCACGAAGTATTGAACGATCAAGCGATTATAATAGATGCACAACCACGTTCGTGGCCTTGGGTGAATGTTTTGACGGGGTCACGGTGTTACGGTTTTAATTTTGACGAGGGTCGCTGGTCGTATGGTGAGTCTCCACCTTACGAAGAACACATTCTCAAAACAATATCTCGTCTTTGTTATGTCTCCATTGAGAGCATACGTGAAAATTCCAAAATCCATGCAAATAACTTCAATGATTATGGACTATCTCGTTCAGAACCGTATGAACCGAGAGAAATAACATGGGATGACGACATTAAACCTATGCTTGAAGACGCGCTTGATGATGTCATCCCTGATTATTTACAATGGGCACAGCGTAAAGCATATTTCATTCTTTATGCTGACGATATAAAAAAATGGCTTTGTCGTATTCATTACAGTGCAAGTATTAAATTTATCACACTGCCAGATGGAAACAAAATTTCAGTCACTCAAGATGACAGAGTGTATGCTAACAGTAAGGGACGACTGCAAAAAGCAATACGTATTTCTACGCAAGAAAGTTAAGGAGACATCATGCTCAAAAAACATTTTTTGCTAAGCGCACTTTTAGCCCTCCTTGTGCTCATACTGCCAACGCACCTTGAGGCGCAAGGGACGCGCTACGTGGGCAATGCAGACTCAAAGATTTATCATAACAGCTCGTGCCGCTATTTTGACTGCAAAGCGTGTACTGTGCGCTTGTCGTCACCGCAAGAGGCACGACAAAAAGGTTTTAGGGCGTGTAAAATCTGCAAAGGATAAAAAGGAAACACCATGAACACCTACCAAGAACACGCATTGCGCCTTTTAGACGATGTCCTGCTTGCTCCTCGTGCCGGTGCGCGGACGTTGCGCAGCGAGCAGCTTTTGTGTCGCCTTGAGCCTTTAATTGAGTATGCCAGCATCTCGCCTGACGAGTTTTGCCGAGGCTGGGCGTTTAGCGTTGGGGCATGCTTTGCCGACGCGCTGGATTGCAAGCTTCAGCAGCGGACAAAAGACGGACAAAAATACTGGTTGTGGACGCAAGGCAATATGTTTGCGTTTAGAACGGGATACACTTTCCACGATACAGCCATTGCGAGCGGTGAACCGTGGGGCGTAACGCTGACGCGCCTGTCGTACTCGCTGACCATAACAGAAGCCATTTCTTGCAGTACACAAACACATGAGTCGCCGCGCAATCCCGGGCTTGTGACGTTCCAAGTGCACAGGCCCGACAGGCCCGGCGCTGCTGATGGGCAAGCCTTGCGTCCTTATGGCGAGACACGCACCGTGACGCAAGACGAGTTTTTACGCATTTTGATTGTGGGCTTGCCGGAAAAATGGAGGTAGCATATGACAAGAGAGTATGATCCCCATGAAATATTTCGCACACAAACAGAGGCCCTTGCTTTTTTACATAAACAGGGACTAAAAATCAGCAAAGCAAAACTGAGTGCCGATTACCGAAAAGGACTTGTGCCTTGCGGCAGCGACAAAAGCTTTGTGGCCTCTGACCTCATGCAATATGCAGAGACAACACTTAGGGCACCAACTCCCGCGCAACAAAAAACAAAAGCAACGGTTGTGGCACCAACTCCTTCACAGCAAAAAAAAGACGAGCGGGTGCTACGCATTGCACTTGCGCAAAGAGAGCTTGAAGGCCTTGCAACAGGTATTATTCTTGATGGGAAAGTGGTACACCATGAAGCTGAATTTCTTTTGCAGTGGCTGATAAAAAACGAAGAACTCGCAAAATCTACTCCTCCGGTACGGCAATTACGCAATCGTCTTGCCAAGATGCTTGCGGACGATGTTCTGAATAGGAAAGAAGCTGATAAACTTCTTGTGCTTATTCATAAGCTTATCATACCGCATGTACCTAAGTATGGCGTGGCAAAATCCGTTGCGCACACATGTGAATATATTGAGCCACGCGCAGATATTTTCAATGATATTACACAAATTGAATTTTCGGGAAAGCACTTTTGCTTTACAGGCCTTTTTGCCTTTGGTGAACGTCAAGACTGCGAAGAACACACACAAGCTGTTGGGGGTATTATTCATAAGACATGCCTTACAAGTACGGATTACGTTGTCGTTGGTTCCCTTGCTAGCCCGGATTGGAAATTTGGCAATTATGGAAGAAAGGTTGAACAAGCTCGCTCCAACAGAAGCAACTACGGCAAGCCACTCATCGTGCATGAGGACGTCTGGGCGGAGGCTTTGTGTGTGATTGAGTAAAACGCTTTTTGAGGATGAGTTATGAGTACTTCAAACGTACCCGTACCGCGTGGAGCAGTGAATGCCATTGCGGATATTGTAAAGAGTGTTTTTGCATTTGTCTGTCCTTCTGCTGTGAAAAGACATGCTAGGTTAGCGGGTGAAGCAAGTGGAATATTTGAAGTAGCTAAACAGAACGTCATAGAAAATGCTTTGAGAAATGGTGTCATTGCATTACCTCCTGGCACTACGCTGGAGATGGTCAATCAAGCTTCAATGGATGAACTTTCTATTGCTGTAGGAAAAACAGAAAAACGCAATGGTGTATTTGAAAAATTTGCTAGTTACTTTAATGATGAAGAAATAAAAAAGCTACCTCCAATACGAGAAGAGATTGCGAGTAAGGTGTTTGAGTATGCCGGGGACTGTGCCACAAAGGAAGCGCAAGAGCGGTGGGCGAAGCTTATGGCAGGAGAATGTCGCAGTCCCGGTTCGATTTCACTCAATACCGTGCATCTCTTACGCAGAATGTCCACTGAAGACGCTGAAATGCTAGAAAGTTTTGCACATTGTACTGCGAATGCTGTAATTTTCTTAAGAGATACTGAGGGGGATAACTTAGAGAGAATCATACACCTAGCTAACATGGGGCTTATAACAGATTTATCTTATGGTTCTAGAAAATCAATACAGCCAAATGAACGTGTTGCTATCAGTAAATGGCAATACAAATGGGTTTTACGCAATACTACAAATAAGGTGCTGGTGGCAAAAGGCTACCTATTGACTAGAAGCGGTGTCGAAATTATGAATCTTTCAGAAACAATGCCTGACATAGAAAAAATTGTTGCACGTATATCTAATAATTCTGGCGATGTAGAATGGGAAGCCTGTCCAGAGGAAAGTGAGTAGCCTAACGCAACACCCCCGCATCCACAAGCCCTTGCACATGCTCTTCCACGTTGGCAACGCTGATCTCTGCGCCATTCCAGTCCTTAGCACGTTTGGCGGATCCTATCATCCATTCTTCCAGTGTGGCTTCGGGGACAAGCTTCATGTGCCACAGTTGTTCTGCAATACCTTGGAGGCTCTCGGCCTCCAAGGTTTTTCCGTTAAGTGTTTGATAGCGATACATAGCGCCACTCCTTTGTTGTTATGCGGCGTTGAGCACTGCCGCACGGTTACGATAAAAAATTTGTAAAGCTTCTGAAACACCGTCAAACAGACTGCCGGAAGTTACTGGCTGGACAGTTTGTGTGTCGCGCACTTGATAGCCAACAGAGCGGTCAAACTCAATGTCCATACCAGCTTGGCGTAAGCGGGTTACAGCGGCACGGGCAGAATGCACTTGCCAGTCAAAGCGTTGGCACATGGCTTCTAAGCTCACAGGGCCTTCAGCGAACATGGCGGCAAGCTGTGCGGAGACACCTTGCAAGCTGGGCACATTAACCTGCGTGGCAGGGGCGTCCACGCGGCGCTTGGTTTCTGTAATGAAAGAATCCAGCAGGCGTACCCAATTAACTGCCTTGGGGGCGTTTAATGTGCCGGAGTGCTGGCGAAACTCCACAGTACCATGTGTGTTGTAAGACTGCAAATTCACCTTGAAGTAACGGCCGCCTTGTACGCTGAGGAGCTCTTGCAAGGTAGTCGCAGTGCAGAAACGCGAATTTTGTACCACACCGACAACACTTTGGCAGTAGCGGTTGGCATTGCCTCGGCGCGATGGCGGCATGAAAGCGTCAATTTCTGCCTCATGTGCGGCATAGCGCGTTACAATGGCGCGGATATGCTCGACACCAAGATCGGCTGCGTCAAAATGCACGTGAAAGCCGCAAGTACGATTTACAGCTCCGCCCATGTCGTCAAGCGCAGTAACAACAGTGCGAAGTTGCTCCAGGCCTTCTTCGCCCTGCAGGACAGGACTGACGACTTCAAAACCGCCATGAACAGAACCGTCGGGGACAATCTTCCAATGGGTGCGCGTGGTATGGTTATAGTCTTCTGACTCAACATGAATGCCCACAAGACGTAAAGCGCGGACGGCTTGTTCACGGGTGATACCGACCATTTCCAATTCGACTCCAAACATGCGACTCATAGCAAACTCCTTATATTCTTGAGGCTTATGCCCCTTGCGTTGAATACACTTAAGCTTGCTTCAGAAAAGTATGCAAGTCTTTTCTGCTTGTTTTTATTGAAAAAAATTTATTTTTGGGTGTAAAAAATTCCCCGCGAGTGCGGGGTGATGATGGGCGCGTTTGGCAAGTGAAATCACGCAATAACAAATATTTATAGATAATTGTGTATTTGATTAAATTTTCTCTTGACATAAGCAGATATTTGCGAGTACAGTCTACTTACGTGCGAGAAAAGTTCTTATTCTGCACAAAGAAGTGGTCAGGCGTCAGGGGCATCAAAGAAACACCCCTGACACGTTGCGAGAGAACGATTTTAAATAACACAACAAGGAGAAATTGAAACATGGTTAGGAAACCGTTCGAGAATTTTAGGGGAATGCTTTTTAACATTCACACCCCCTGTAAACCGCCTCATTTAGGCAAAGAGGAGTCTTTCTCATGGAATTCAATATTCTTGGAGTCTATCAACTTGCTATGTTAGTCTATCGTTTCTTTAGAGTCCGCTACGATATAGCCATCGAGTTCGGACTTTTAAAACACAGGGACAAAGACGAAGATTAAATAACCTTCATACCCTGTCGAATCTGTACTTTTTCGACGGGGTTCCTGTTTATATATTGATAAGCTTATTTTGTCAATCTTCATTTGCACTTTTTTTCGCATATTTGCACATTTTTGTTTTTCCTATCTTTTTAATAAGTTACATAGCAATGAAGTGTGAAGCAAAAAAATAGTACATTTGTCCGCTTTTTAAGTGCCTCTCAATTCCGGCGGGTGATGGCGTTTCATCTGCTCGCTCTCGTATGACAGCTCGCAGTGCCGGACAATTCTTTTGTCATGCACATCTAAATCCGGATCAAAGCGCACTTGTCGTACTTCTTTGTCCCACCACGCAAGTCTGTTGATGACCTTTGCAGGCCAGTGTCTCACGCCATCTCGTGCCCAGCGGTACGCGCGGCTTGAGAGTGTCTCGTCAGGCCAGCCGCCGCTCAAAGCGTTCGCCAGCTGGTCAAGGGCAATGCCCACGTTTTTCCCGTAGCTCTTTTTCATGTAGGTGTCTCCTGTGCAAAGCGTGTTTGGCCATTTTAAACAGTCATTTTAAACAGCCTGTCAAACAGGCCATGAGATGGCGCGTACTTCCGCGGTGCTCTGTGCTGCCAAGATGGCGTCTTCAAGCTTTTGGCGCACTCCCGTGGCAAGGAAAACGCTCTCACGATAGGCTCGCACTTTTTCCAAGATTTTACCCAGCAGCACCTCCCTGTCCATACCGCGGCCTTCTGCCAAGCGGTCAACGCCCGGCGTCGGTGTCGTGTTGTCCTTTTCCCACGCTTCGGCCTCTAGTTTTTGGATGTCCCACGTGAGCACCTCATCTTCCGGCACGCCTTCCTTCGCGCTTGCCACAAGTGCTGTGTACGTCGCGTTCACGCGCTCAAGGGCATTCTTACGAGCTTGTGACACGTCCCGTTCACGCACCACAAAGCCCTGAACAAAGCCCTGCACAAAGTGCGTCCCGTCTTCAGACAGCACGGCCTCGCCCTCTGTACCGCTGGCCGCCTCTTGATACTCAAAAGCCGTGTCAATGTCCGCGTAGTGCATTTTAAGCTGTAGCCATCCTGCCGCCTTGACAGCTTCAAGCGTCGTGAGGCCTTGCAACTCCAGCATTGCCGATGTGGCTATTTTACCAGTTTCAATGTGTTTATACGTCATGTATCCCTCCGTTTAAATGTAATGGTTAACAAGGGCACCGTAATCGCCTCTTGCCTCAAGCACACCGTCCAGTACGCAGTGCGCACACAAAGCCTTGCGCTGACGGTACGAGCTAGAGTGCGTCATAATGCCCAAATACGAGTTGAGCCGCGCCAAGGCCTTTGTGTCAAAGACATTGCGCCGCAAAGCCTCCGCCGCCGCCTTGGCAGAGCGTACCGTGCTCTTTCTGACGTGCGCCCGGTACGGCTTCAGCACACGGCCCACAAAGTCCACGCCGTGCCTTGCCTCTCTGATGTGCGTCTTGCTCGCGTTGAGTCGCAAAGCCCTGTGCTTGCCAAGCCAATCGTCAATACGCCGTGCCCACTCTCGCAATTCCTGCGGACAAAACGCTCTTTTTGTACTGTACTTTTTTGAGTCGCATTTTTGGGCGCGGGATTTCGTGCCTCACGCACAGCTTCTTCCGCGTTAAAACGCCTGTGCGCGTCACGTATATTTTTCTGTCTTTGCATTTCTTTCTCCACATCAATATTCATGCAATCCCCCAGCACCCGCCGGCCACAAGCCGACGGGAAAGAGAAGAAAAAAGGTTTATAATATCTCCGTGACGGGCAACACCGCCCCTACGCCGTACTTGTTGTAGCCGGAGCCCGAGTTGCCAATAGAGTACTGACAGCGCACGCCGATGCTACCGTACTCAAGGCACGACCATGCCCGGTTAACACCCGCCACCGTCCAAAAGCCATCGGGATTTGTCTTGCCAAGTTTGTTGTGCGGGTACAGTTCTGCGTACGGGTCCAGCGCGTCAATGATTTCAGCATTGCAAAAAATCCTGATAAGCTGGTTGCTCGTTGGCAAGTCAAGACCCTGCTCAAAGCCAAAGATGGTCGTGATGTAACGGCAATGCTCCACAGCGGGAACACCGCGGATACTTTGGGTGTCCGTCGTACTCGTATTTTGCATCCACACATCACATATGGCGTGCGCCGTTTGGCTTGCCACAGTCTCCGCAAATTTTGTGTCCACGGCGGCGTCGGTGAGTGCCGGCAGGGGTCGCGTGTTGTAGTTTTGGCTTGCCTCGTTTTCAATATAGCGAGAGGCGGCAGTGTAATTCGTGACACCCGCAACGTCTTTGCCATACGTCCCAAAAGCCGCGCTGCCCCTGTGCTTTGCGCCGGCAATAAAGAGTGCCTTCGCCACGCCCTTTTCCGTGTACTCCATAATAACGCCTTCACCGCTTTCGTGCGTGTACAATGCCTGACCTCCCGGGCTGATGACTTTCGCTTCCGTGCGGAATGTCAACACAAAAGGCGCAGATGTGACGATACCGCACACCCATTCAAAGGACACGCTGACGTCTGCGTTGAGCGGGCAGGCAGGTGTCACGCTCGTCTCGTGTGCGCCGTCGTCTGCGATGGCGTGGAGCGTGTTGCTGGCAACGGTGCCCGTCGTGATATTCGTGACAATGACGCGCAGGCCACGGCCTGTTTCGCCCTCCGGATTTGTCGGCGTGTCAAAGCCCGCGTGACTGATGGCAAAGGGCGCAATGGTAAACGTGGGGCCAATGGACACACCGGTGGCGCCATTGGCAAAAGCCTCGCCCTTTGACGTGCCTGTGACGACGGGAGCCGCCACGTAGGCGTCGATGATGTCCGCGCTTTCGACTGTCACTTTTGACGCATTGTCGAACATATCTACAGTGCGCACGTGGAGAGCGACGGTACCGCCTGCCGCGCCTGTGAAAGAGGTCTCGCCCGTGCCTGTGCCGTTCACAGCGGGGACAATGAGCGGATCGTCTTGACCGTTAACAGTGACTTCAAAGTGTTGTGGCGTAAAAAGGCGGTGTGCGCTTGCCGTGACAGCGAATTGCAGGGGATAGCCCACACCAGCCATACTTGGCAGCGTGACCGCGGGTGCGCCCATGAGTGTGGCTGTGCCGCTTTCAAGCATTGTTGCCACGTTCTGCTGGAGCTGCTCGATGTTGTCGCCGACTTTTTCGTCAATGTCCTCGACGCTTTGTTGTAAGTTTGTGATATTGTCGCCGACTTTTTCTTGCAGTTCTGTGACTATTCCGGCTAAAGCTGTGAGGCTTTCCATGTGTTCCCCTGCCGCTGTATCAAGTTTTTGGAAGCTCTCCCGCAAGCGCGGCAAGTCCTCTTGCAGCGTGTTTTGCGGGTGTGGTAGTGGCAAGCCTAAATGTTGTGTTCTGTCGTTGTGCATGATTTTCCCTTTATTTACTCTTACTTACTTCATGATAGACTGATGCGTGTTGATTTTCACGCGAGCCTATTG
>CAYJPE010000032.1:0-17985 GCA_964371965.1 uncultured Desulfovibrionaceae bacterium | reverse complement strand
AAAGACTGAAAAGGGGCAAGTGCATAACACATATGTGCCAAAAATGAAGCGCCGGCTTTAGGCGGCTCCAAGCGGTATTTTGGGGAAATATTCAAATCATCATCTGCAGAAGCGGTATACTGAAGAATATTGTAGTGAGAATGTGCCATATGTGCTCCTATCAGGCTGTTGAAAAAGTGCAATCTATGGCGTCAGAGAAAAAAAGTAAACAACTTATGTATGTCTATATACACGGCGTTGCTTACTTTTTTTCTCTTCCTTGTAGCTCACACTTTTTGAACAGCCTGAAAATTTGAGTTTTTCAACGGGCTGCTATGAGACTGTTGAAAACGCCATATTTAACAGACTCCCATGACACTCTCGTGTGTGACCCGTGCCATGCCCGCGTCTGTCGGTGTAGAGGAATTTTCAAATACAATTACTAACTAAACCAATTTTCCGACCGTGTCAATGTGAGGAAAAAATGCTTCAAGTAAAATATTTTATATTAATAGCTAGTTATATTATTAGCGAAAAAGTGAAGAGTTTTACAAAAAATATATTTAATGCTTGACTAAAGTTTAATTGCTGACTATTGTTTCGTCACGGAGAATAAGCTGAAAGAAGGCGCGAAAAGGCAACGTGCCGGTATAGGCAAACCTTTGAGTAGTGAAAGGAGTTCATGATGAATACAGTGGGATTTTTGGCAAAGCATGCAAAAAAGGCAGGAAAAAAGCGTCAAGAACATGTTGACAATGCGGATGTGCTGTATTGCTTTGATTCTGGCAACTATATGACATTTAAAGATGCTACTCATCACATTGTACTCTTTGGTACGACAGGTTCCGGAAAAACAGAGAGTTTTGTTTTTGAGATGCTCAATAATTGTATTATGAAGCAATTCGGCGGTTTTGGGGTTGACAGTAAGAATAATATGTCGGAAAAAGTACGTGCCATCTGTGCGCATCATGCTCGCTTGGAGGACTTTATTGAGATAGGCTCTGAGGAAACAGCCATATCCTTTAATCTCTTGGAGGGTTTGCGTCGAAATGAGATTGGAGATTTGTTCAGCCTGCTCCTTACGCCAATCGTTTCGACGCAGGATCCGAGCAAGAGCTGGCATGAAAAAGGACGTTTGGTGGCCGTGGATGTGGCAGAAGTTTTACAATACCTTTCTCGGCTGGATAGGGTTTTTGCGCCGACCATCAGCAATGTCGCACAGATTATGAACAACAGTGATGATGTTGCGCCGCGTATTTTTCAACTCTTTGAGGAAAATAAAAAATTTTTTGTTGATGAACATGACAGCGAATCGTTAACGAATATTGAAGCGCTTATTTCTTCTATTAAAGGAAATAGATTTCATGTTTTCACTGTGGATCCAAAAGTGCGGACAAGTGCAAATTATGCGGAACAGACCACGTGGGCTTTTCAGTGCATACGTGGCGCTTTTGCGGAGTTTTTATCTACCCCCGGCTTTGCAAGGAATTTTTGTTGTGCTACCCAAGAGTCTTTTTGCATGGAAAAAGCTTTGGAACAGGGTAAAGTTGTTTTTTTGCGACTCAATCCGACATCTGGTCCCATGGGGGCTTGTATATCGAGGTATTTGACAAATCTCAATTATGCCGCAACGTATAAATTGGGTTTAAAGCGTCCCGATGGAAAGTACACTTTTGTTGTTTTGGATGAATTTCAGCAATATGCCGATCTATCGGATGCGCGTTTTTCGGATGCAAGCTTTGTGGCGCAAGCGCGGGAGTTTGGATGCATCTTTATATGTGCAACGCAATCGATGTCGGCTTTACTTTCCAAAAAGCATGATGAACATTGTGTCAATCAGTTTGTGTCAAATTGTAATTGTCGCATCTTGCTGTATTCGGACGACCCCCTTTTAATGAGGATGGCGAGCATATATGACAAAGATATAGAATTAAATAAGCTTGGAAAAAAAGCTTTTTTTATTCAATATGATAGCAGGGAACGCGAACACAAAAACAGTGTTGAGACTATGCAAGAAGCCTATGAACATATGCAGGCCTTGTTGAAGGATGTGAAAGAAAGTACGGACATTCAATCGTCCATCAAGGCACATGCCACTCTTCCTTTGCATAAATATGCGGAACATATCGAGTTGTGTCTTAGGAAAGTGAAGCGCAGCGCGCAAAAGCGTGTTATTGATAAAAGGCTTGAGGAAATCATTGGCAATTAAGGAAATACTGATTAAAGAAAAAAATATATAAAATGCATTACAAGTGAGTGCTCCGCTAACTATTACATGGATATGAAAGCGTTAAAACACATATAACCTTTTGCATTGACAGCTTACGCTACGAATTTTGTCCACTGTTTAATTGGGGGAGCAATATGGTATCATGCGCCACACAATATTTCTTTCTCAAGCAAGAAAACTTCGGCATACATCCGGACCTATTGGTTTTTTTGAAGGGGGTGTGGGGGGGAACTTTTTTTTCCCAAAAAAAGTTTCCCCCCACATGCTTTAAAAAATACACACTTAGGGAAACACTGATTAAATAGAATTTTTGTTCTCTAACAAGGAAAGCGAGTTTTGGGAAGCACGCGGTATATATAGACATATATAAGTGTTTCACAAAGCGAGCTTGACGCAGTTAGAGGGCAAAAAGGCATTTAATCAGTGTTTCCTTAGACAAAATACGCTACTAGCAGCCACTGAAGGGAAATCGTATGAAGAATTCAAAGAACACAAAGAGAAAAAAATCTGCACGCATTAAGGCCGATGACGAATTTGCCTCAACGTTTGATTTTTTGAATGATGATACAGAAGAGCCTTGTGCGCAGTTAAAGGTGTGCGAAGAAGGCGAAGACGCCCAAAAGTGTACAGCGAGTGAATACAAAACGCATAATAAAGCGCAAGAATACGCTCTTGAAAAGACAACGCTCATTTTTGAAAAGTATAAACACTTTTTCACCAAGCACGACATGGGTCTGCGAGATATTCCTGTGGGCTGGATTGAACATCTGGAGAGGGTATTCGACACCTTTTCTGCCACCGGCTTACATATACAGATCACAAAGTTTTTGAGTGTGGAAGGAACTTTGCGAGTGGAGACGAAGGATCCGCCACATTTTCGCTCACATTTCACATATGTCTCAGAAAAAGTCATGAACGATCTTTTGGCGACCATGAGTGAGGTATGCATACTGTGTGGTAACCAAACAACAGATAAAAAGTTTCTTTGTGGGTCTTGTCATGAAATGCGGGGTTATATGTGAGCAAACTTGATATCGCTGGCTCCTTGTGAACGGACTGTCAAAAATGGCGTGTTTCAACAACCCCCCGTACAGCTTGACGACACTCATCATAAACTGTTAATCACCCAAGAAAACACATTTGTTTAAGGAGGTTTGTATGTCCGTACAGCACATGCGCCCCAGCGCCGTGGCCGGTCACTTTTATGAGAAAAATCCTGAAAAACTGCAAGCGTATGTAAAAGAAGCTCTCCAAGCCGAACGCGCTGCCCTCTCGGACGATGCCCCTGCACCACAAACAGTCGACATGGTCATGCTCCCCCATGCGGGGCATGTGTTTTGTGCGCATATTATGGCGCAAACACTTGTGCGCGTCGCCTTGCCCCAAACGCTCATCCTCTTGTGTCCAAACCATACAGGGCAGGGGAGGCCGCTTTCTGTGTGGGCACAGGGCTCGTGGCAAACACCCTTGGGTGCGGTGCCCGTGGCAGAGCCTGTGGCGCATATGCTGCTGCAATCCCAAGCAGGCTTTACGGCGGACACGTTGGCACATGTGCGGGAGCATTCGTTGGAGGTTATACTTCCTTTTTTACAAGAATATGTACCGCAGCTGAGCATCGTGCCCATTGCCGTGGGTACCGGAAGTATGGATACTTTGCGCGTGGCGGGCGAAGCTTTGGGGCGCTGTATACAAGAGCTGCGCCAACAAGGACAGGATGTGTGTATGGTTGTCAGCTCAGATATGCATCATTTTTCAGATCACCTTACCACCCTCGCTTTGGACGACTTGGCGCTCAAGGCTTTGATGACCTTGGATCCTGTGGCCTTGCAATCTGTGGTACTGCAAAAATCCATCAGTATGTGCGGTGTCTATGCATCGGTGCTTGCGCTTTATGCCAAAAAAGTTTTGGGCGGGCATGCACCCGGTGTTCTTGTCAACCACACCACGTCTTTTGAAAAAGGCGGCGATGCGCAAAGAACGGTAGGATATGCAGGGTTTTATGTATGACGTGTACAGCTTATCAGCCCAATGAACACGTCCAAATTCATAGACCTTTAAATATGTATATGAGGTGAGTTGTATGCGCAAGCTATATGTGGTCATGGTGGGTTTGCCTGCCCGAGGCAAGAGCACTCTTGCAAGGCGTATTTGCGAGGCATTGCACGACGAAGGCACGGAAGTGGCCATTTTTAACAATGGCGAAACACGGCGGGAGTTGATGGGCGCTGAATCCACTGCAGCTGACTTTTTTTCTTCGAGCAATGTGAAAGGGCACGAGGCGCGCCGAAAAATTGCTCAGCTCAATATAAATAAGGCGAAGGCTTTTTTGGCACAAGGTGGCGCCGTGGCCATACTCGATGCCACCAACGTGAGTCGGGAACGCCGTCACATGATACATAAAAGCCTGACAGATCATCCTGTACTCTATATTGAATGTATCAGCGAAGATACTGTTCTTCTCGAAAACTTTATCGAAAGTAAGTGTCAGTTGGCAGAATTTCAAAATATGCCTGAACGTGTGGCGTTGCAAAGCTTTTACACGCGCATCGCATATTACGAAGAACGCTATGTGCCTGTGGGCATGGGCGAAGGAGACAGTGAACGGTATTGGATGCGCGTTGATGCCTCAGCCAATCGGATATTACAAGAAAGCCCCTGTGAAGGATCTCCTCACTATTCGGCCATACGTGATGTGGTCGTTTCCACATGGGTTCGCCATCTCTACCTTGTGCGCCACGGACAAACACAGTTTAATCTTCAAGGACGCATTGGCGGAGATCCCTCTTTAACGGAAAAAGGCCTCCAGCAAGCCCATGCTTTGGCGACGTACTTGCGAAGCACACACATTCCGTGGGTATTTACCTCAACACGACAACGTTCCCATCAAACCGCCGCACCTTTGCGCAAGGGACGCCATCATAATGCCCTCGCCTTATCGGAATTTGACGAAATTTGGGCGGGCACTTGTGAAAATATGCTCTATGAAGACATACGCAACACCATGCCACATATAGCTAAAGCACGCCATGCAGATAAATACAATTTTACCTATCCCGAGGGCGAAAGCTACGACATGTTGCGCCAAAGGGTACGCAGAGGCATGCAACGCGCCCTTTTTTTGGCAGGAGATGCCCCTCTTCTTATTGTGGGTCATCAAGCTGTCAATCGTGTGATATTATCCCTCTTTCTTCAACAAAGAGCTGAAGATATCCCCTATATTTATATACCGCAAAACCAATTTTATCACATATCTGCCACGCCACGAAAAAAACTTTTTGAGCTTATCCGCTTTACATAGTGGCTGTCGTCACAGAGTGCTTTTTTATTGCAGTCGTACTCGGCATAGTGACGGCATGTTTTGTGGACTACCGCCAGGAGTCGCCTTTGGGAGCGTGTTGTCTTTAAAAGATCTTATTTTATTGTCTACATGTTGCCATGTTTCACACATTTTTTTCTCTTCCGCACATATTTTTAAAAATATACTTTTCGCCTTTACAAAGCACCGGTAATGACGAATTGCATAAAAACACTACGGTATTCTCCGCCAACTATTCTGTGGACATGAAAGCGTTAAAATGTATATAACCATTTGAATTTACAGATTGCGCTACGGATCTTGTCCACTGTTTAATTGGGGGAGCAATCCTCACACATTGTCATCGCGGGCGAAATACGATGACGAATAATGTTGCAATTTTTTACAAAATTTTCTATTGTCAAACCGCTTGAGGCGAGGCTTTCGTATCATCAAGGCTCACGTCTTCTTGCAAAGGTCAATGTGAGAAGATTTCTCAAGATTGTACACCGGCAAAACTGACAGATCGGCGAAGAACCACGCTTTTTTTGCATGGCTCAGTTTTGCACACATTATGAACCTTTTAGGAGAAAACATGTTACAGAAAAAAATCTTTCTTATGTGCCTTATATGTTTTGGCCTTTTTTTGTTCAGCGTCAATGATTCTTCAGCGCAAACGAAAAGAGAAACCTTGCTTGGCTATCCCTTCATTGGTTACGAAGGAAACTTAGAATACGCTGAGCTGATAGCCATGCCGGATTCCAACGAACGTGTTGCCAATTTGGGGGAATTTTCTGAGTTGAGTAAAGAGTTCATCGACTGCTTTAACAAAGCAATCGAGTACCAACTTGAATTAGAAATAACCGGAAATGTGATGACAGATACATCGGGTTACAAGTTTCTTCGATTCGACAACAGCACTACGTGCAGCCATAGAAATTAATAACTTCATAAGATTGGTGATAAATGTCTGTCATTGTATAGACTGTTGAAGAAAGTTGCAGTTTTGTCACCAGAGTCTTTGCTGGTGAGAGACAGCCTCTAGCAGGCCGTTGAAAAAAGGCAATCTGCGGCGTCAACGAAAAAATCCAGACATCTTATGTATGTCTAATACACCGCGATGCCTGGATTTTTTCGTTTCCTTGTATCTCACCTTTTTTGAACGGCCTGTGAATTTGGAGTTTTTCAACAGGCTGCTAAGGAAACGCTGATTTAATCGAATTTTTGTTCTTTGACAAGGAAGACGAATTTTGGGAAGCCCGCGGTATATTAGACATATATAAGGGTTTCACGAAATGAGTCTAACGCAGTAAAAGGGCAAAAAGGCATTAAATCAGCGTTTCCCTAAGAATATCAGTGCATAACAGGCCGTTGAAAGACGGCAATCTGCGTCGCCAGCGTACACACGTCACATCGTGTATGTATGTTTAATATGTCGTTTTTCTTGACATTTTTCGCTTACGAGCGTCGCACCGTTTTTGAACGGCCTTTGTAATATGGACTGTTGCAACAGACAGATAAAGAATACGCCTCTCTGCTTCAATGATTATCAAGGAAGGAGAGAGGCGATTTTTGCGTCGACAGAAAAAGCTGTTTATTGCAAAAACATGCCTGATGGGTATCATATTCGTGCTGTTTGTCTGTCACAAAAGCAAAATACAAAAAGGCATGTGAATTCCCCAGAAAAATACTTACAATTAAAAGCCATGCGAACTTTAGCGTCAATGGCAACTTTTCACTTGACCTTCTGCGCACAAGGTTCTAAATAAGTTGGGCATACCACGTTCTGCATTTTGTGTTTTTTCGAACTGACTGGAACTGCGCAGTTTGCGCCTAACTCCTTTCTCCATGAAAAGGATAAATATGATAAAATTTGCACATCTCTGTGAGCGCAATGCTTCCATTGCCGTGGTGGGCTTAGGCTATGTGGGTCTTCCCTTGGCCATTGCTCTTGCAAAACATGTCAACGTCATCGGCTTTGACATCGACGCAAAACGCATTCTTGAATTGCAGCGCCACTTTGATCGCACGCATGAAGTCAGTAGTGCCGCCTTGAAAAACACAACCATGACATATACGACACAAGCGGAGATCTTGCGCGAGGCCTCTGTCATAATTGTCGCTGTGCCCACCCCCATAAATAATCACCGCACACCTGACCTTGAGCCATTGCTCAATGCCACACGTACTGTAGGCACATGCATGCCCAAGGGCTGCGTCGTCATATATGAATCCACAGTCTATCCTGGGCTTACTGAGGAGATTTGTGTCCCCCTCTTGGAAAAAGCCTCGGGCTTCGCCTACAATAAAGATTTTTTTGTGGGCTATTCTCCGGAACGCATAAACCCGGGAGACAAAGTACGCACCATTGAGACTGTCGTGAAAGTTGTGGCAGGTTCCACGCCCAAGACCACGGAACTCCTCAAGGATTTGTATGGTATGATTGTCAAGGCCGGCATTCATGAGGCATCGTCCATAAAGGTGGCAGAAGCGGCAAAAATTATTGAAAATACGCAGCGCGATCTCAATATTGCCCTTATGAACGAATTTGCCCTTATTTTGGGACGCATGGACTTGGACACCTCTGAAGTGCTTGCTGCCGCAGCCACAAAGTGGAATTTTTTGCCCTTCTATCCCGGCCTTGTGGGCGGTCATTGCATTGGCGTTGATCCTTACTACCTCACGTTTAAGGCGGAGTCTCTTGATTATCACCCTCAAGTTATTCTTGCGGGCAGACGTATCAATGACAGCATGGGGAAACATGTGGCGGAAACGACAGTCAAAAAGCTCATTAAGAAAAAGCGCTCGGTGTGTGGCGCACGCGTAGGTATTTTGGGCTTTACCTTTAAGGAAGATGTGCCGGATTTGCGCAATACTCGCATCATTGATATTGTTACCGAACTTTCGGAGTATACCTGCGAAGTTCTTGTGCATGACCCCTTGGCACGCCCTGAAGAAGCACGGGAAATATACAGCGTTGAACTTGTACCCATAACAGCGCTTACGCGATTGGATGCGCTTATTGTGGCAGTGGGGCATAAGGAATTTCATCACTTACGCCCACGAGATGTGGTGAGCTTTTTTGCCACACCGGAGGACGGTCTCGTCATGGACGTCAAATCTCTTTTTGATAAAAAAGCCTTGCAAAAATTTGGTTTGGAAGTATGGCGACTGTAAAGAAGCGTTGACGACAGCGCCTAGCAAGAAAATGAATTTCGAGAAGTCTTCGGCAGATGCTCTGTACGAACTTCGCAAAGAAGACGTGAACCGATTACATGACAAAGGGCACAGCGTTGCCTTCCCTCAGCCTTACCTTGTAAGTATTACGTGCCTTTTCCGGTGCGTGCAAGTCGTTCATGCCCGCCCACACAGAGCATGTGACATGGCAAAGCTGTGTATGCTTTGCCATGCGAAGGGTGACAAATCGATAGCTGAGGTTTTCCTTAAAACTACGGTGTTGCTTATGGAAAAATACCATGCACGAACTTAAGGCGCGCTTGGCGCAGGAATTGCCGCATATTGAAAAAGCTCTTTCGGACGTGTGTTCAGGCTTACCGCCTGCCGTTCGTCCCGTGGCGCAGCATATTTTTTCGGCCGGTGGCAAGCGATTACGACCTTTTTTGACCATCCTTGTGGCGCGCCTTTTCAGCTATGCCAATCAAGATTTGTATTCTCTTGCCGTGAGTATGGAGATGCTCCACGCCGCCACTCTTTTGCACGACGATGTGCTTGACGATGCCCTTGTGCGTCGCGGTCATCCGGCAGCACACACACTTTTTGATGTCACAAGCACCATCCTTGCAGGGGACGCCTTGCTTGCCAGCGCAAACACTCTTGTTTCCACCTTCGACGATATTCGTCTCTGTCGTTGTTTTTCTGAAGCGACGTTACGCACGGCGAACGGCGAAATTTTAGAAATCCAATATATGCATCGCCTTGATCAAGGTCCTGAAATCTATAATGAGATTGTTCTTGGCAAGACAGCGTGGCTCTTACGCGCTTCTTGTTTTTTGGGGGCTTTGCGCGCTGGCGCTTCTGAGCAGGAGCTGGAAGCTGTGGGAACCTACGGTCAAGAATTGGGGATTGCCTTCCAGATAGTGGACGATGCTTTGGACTTTGCGCCGGAATCACTCACGGGAAAACCAAGCGGCGGCGACATTTTGGAAGGTAAATTGACCCCCCCCATACGACTCTATAGAGAACAGCTTTCTCCTGCTGAAAGAGACGCATTCGATGCCGCCTTTACCCAAGGCACTTTCACAAAGGATGACGCCGCGCGCATGGGCACAGAAATTTGCCGTAAGGGCTTTGATACGCATACGCGTCATATGGCGGGCGAAGCCCTTCATAGAGCCAGGCAGGCTCTCCACGCATTGCCTCAAGGCGACGAAAATATCATACTCCGCCAAATGACAGACTTTGTACAAAATAGACAAAAATGAGAGGCAATATCATGCTCTACCGCATTGAAGTGGGTTTACACCCGCATATCGACGATACCGTGGGAAGAAAAACAGCACAACATATTGCCAATGCCCTGCATATGACAGTGGATGAAATCCGACAAATAAAGGTTTTTACCCTTGAATTTGATACGCACGCCTCACAGAAGAGGCATGACCCACGTTCTCGCCAGGAGTCTACGCAAGCACATGTGGATTTCTTGCTGCGCGATGCCATCTGGCACGACCCGGTCATGCACTGCGCATCCTTAAGCGCGTTGCCCATGCAGCCCTTCGAGGCCGACTATATTCTTGAAGTGGCCTTTCGCCCGGGCGTCACAGACAATGAAGGGCGCACAGCTCGCGACACCGCCGCCATGGTTTTAAACATGCCGCGAGCATCCATGAATGTCTATACATCCATACAATATCGCCTCCGCAGCAGTGAAAAAACGCCTTTGTCGCGTCATGATGTGGAACTTATAGCCCGTGATCTTTTGTGTAACGAGCTTATCCAACGCTACCGTCTTAAAAGTAAGGAAGAATGGCGAGCCTCGCCGGGGTTTGAAGCACAAGCATCCAAGGTGACAGGCATTGCCAGCGACGATGTGCACAGTGTCGCTCTGTCTGACATGGATGATGAAGCTATGGTGCGCTTGAGTCGCGAAAATACTCTTGCACTTAATTTGGAAGAAATGCAATGTATTCGTGCATACTTTCAAAAAGAGTCTGTAAAGAAGCTTCGTGCAGAAAAGCTTAGGCTTGCCGACCCGTCTAACCCTACCGATGCAGAGCTGGAAGTGCTTGCGCAAACATGGTCGGAGCATTGCAAGCACAAAATTTTTGCTTCCAAAATTGATTATGTTAATACCCATACAGGCTTACGAGAGGATGTGGACAACCTCTACAAAACGTGTATTCGCGATGCCACGGCAAACATCCGCGCACGCCTTGGGGAACGCGATTTTTGCAAATCCGTGTTCAAAGACAATGCAGGCGTTATTGCCTTTATTGGTGCTTATGACGCCTGCATTAAAGTGGAAACACACAACAGTCCTTCCGCCCTTGATCCTTATGGCGGCGCACTGACAGGCATTGTGGGCGTCAACCGTGACCCCATGGGTACGGGCATGGGGGCGGAGCTTGTATGTAATACCGATGTTTTTTGCTTTGCCTCTCCTTTCCACAAAGAAGCGCTGCCTCCGCGTCTTTTGCACCCGCGGCGCGTTTTGGAAGGTGTGCGCGAAGGCGTGGAGCACGGCGGCAACAAGTCAGGCGTTCCCACCGTGAACGGCTCCTTGGTCTTTGACGAGCGATATCTTGGCAAACCCCTTGTCTATTGCGGCACCGTTGGCATTATTCCCACAGAAGTGGCGGGCAAGCCCGGCTGGGAAAAGAAAGCGGAAGTGGGCGATGCCATTGTTATGGTCGGCGGTCGCATTGGCAAGGACGGTATCCACGGCGCCACATTTTCTTCGGAAGAACTGCACGAGGGATCCCCCGCCACAGCAGTGCAAATTGGCGATCCCATTACGCAGCGTAAAATGTACGATTGTATCATGTGCGCTCGCGATCTTGGTCTCTATAATGCTATCACTGACAATGGTGCCGGCGGACTTTCGTCCTCAGTGGGCGAAATGGCCGAAGACACGGGTGGCTGCTATTTGGACTTATCCAAAGCGCCGCTCAAGTACGACGGCCTGCGCCCGTGGGAAATCCTTATTTCCGAAGCTCAAGAACGCATGACGTTGGCTGTGCCGCAAAAGCATGTGCCACAATTCTTGGAGCTTGCAAAAACTATGGATGTGGAAGCCTCGGTGCTTGGACAGTATACGGACTCTGGCTTTTTTCATGTGGTCTATACGGCCAATGGTCAGGAAAAAACTGTTGCTTATTTAGATATGGACTTTCTGCATCAGGGCGTACCGCAACTGAAACTCAAGGCATGCTGGACGAAACCACGTCATACTCAGACACATGCTGATGTTAGCACTGCTCACTGTGTGGATGTGGACGTTGAAGATGCCGCACATATTCTTAAGCGCCTCCTCGGTCGTCTCAATATTTGTTCCAAAGAATACATTATTCGTCAATATGACCATGAAGTTCGTGGCGGCAGTGTTATCAAGCCCCTTGTCGGTGCGCAGTGCGACGGTCCTGCTGATGCGGGTGTGTTGCGCCCTGTGCTTGAGTCAGACGCCGGCCTTGTTATTGCGCACGGTATTTGTCCCAAATTCAGCGACTATGATACCTATTGGATGATGGCCAATGCCATGGACGAGGCCATACGCAATGCTGTGGCTGTGGGGGCCAATCCGGATTACCTTGCAGGCGTGGACAACTTTTGCTGGTGTGACCCTGTGGAATCCGAAAAAACACACGACGGTCAGTATAAGCTTGCCCAGCTTGTGAGGGCTTGTAAGGCGCTTTCGCACTTTTCGCTTGCCTTTGGCGTTCCGTGCGTTTCAGGCAAAGACTCCATGAAGAACGACTATACAGGCGGTGGCGAAAAAATTTCCATACCGCCGACGGTGCTTTTTTCCGTACTGGGCGTGGTGGAAAATGTGGCGCGCACCCAAACATCAGACTTTAAGCAGGCGGGAGATGCCATTTACATTCTGGGCAATACGGCGCGGGAGATGGCAGGCTCTGAACTCGTTTCTGAGCTTGGCATTGTTTGCGACACACTGCCTCATGTGCATGTGGACAGCGCCTTGCCTCGTTATCGCGCTTTGCACAGAGCGATTTATGAAAGACTGGTTTCTGCCTGTCATGATTTGTCTGACGGCGGTCTTGGTGTGGCTCTTGCGGAAATGTGTCTTGGCGGTAGGCTTGGCGCTTCCGTTTTGCTTGACGCTGTGCCCACGCTGAGCAGCTCTGGCCAAACACTCACATGGGCAGAAATATTGTTTAGTGAGTCTGCAAGTCGCCTTCTTGTGAGTGTGTCCCCACAAAAAACCCCTCTTTTTGAATCTGTTATGGCCGGAACGTGCTTTGCGCGCATTGGTACCGTCACCGACAATGGCCTTCTCACCATAACGAGTGACGACAGCATTTTGTGCCATGAGCCCGTGGAAAATCTGGTGAAGGCATTTAAGGCAACCCTTGACTGGTAGCATATTGTGTGTACCCGGTAGCTTGTTGAAAAAGGTCTTTACAGGCTGACAAGGGCAAGAAAAACCATGAACGAGCTGCGAAAAGAAGCAACTTAAAAACTTTGCAGGCAAGAGTGGCAATAAACAACAAAAAACTCATGAAAGCAGACTTGCCACTTTTTTGCAAATTTGTTAGCAGGTTACACTACGTGTCTTTATGATGTTTGCTAATTTTAAAACTCTCCAAAACATGCCACAGGAGCATAAGGAGTTTTTTATGTCAATTCCTATTCTTTTTAAAGAATCTCTTATCCCCGGCAAAACGAGTAAAATTGTTTTGGACGCGCCACACATTGCCAAAAAGGCGCAACCCGGACATTTTATTATGCTGCGTGTCAATGAGCACGGAGAACGCGTCCCCTTTACCATAGCCGATGCCGACCCCGAGGCCGGAACCATCACCGTCGTTTTTATTGTTCTTGGCAAGAGCACGGCGCTCATGGAAACCCTGAAAGAGGGCGATACCATTTTGGATGTGTGTGGCCCCTTGGGCAAACCGACACATATTGAGAAAAAGGGCACCGTTATTTGTGTGGGTGGCGGTACAGGTATTGCTGCCATGCATCACATTGCCAAGGGGCATCACCGTGCCGGCAATAAGGTTGTGGGTGTTATTGGTGCGCGAAGCAAGGACCTCTTGCTTTTTGAAAAAGAATTATCCTCCTTTGTGGACGAATTGCTTATTTCTACCGACGATGGCAGCTATGGCACCAAGGGGCTGGTGACCCACTTGTTGCATGACCGTCTTGAGAAGGACAAGGATGTGAAAGAAGTCGTGGCTGTGGGGCCTGTTCCCATGATGGCCGCCGTGTCTTCCACAACAAAACCTTTTAATATGCCCACAACTGTCAGTCTCAATTCCATTATGGTTGACGGTATAGGCATGTGCGGTGCGTGTCGTGTTACCGTAGGTGGCGAAACAAAGTTTGCCTGCGCGGACGGCCCCGAATTTGATGGTCATTTGGTGGATTTTGACGAAATGCGTCGTCGCCTTGCCGCCTTTGTGCAGCAAGAAAGAGCCTCTTTTGAACATTACAGGTGTAATTGTCATGGAAAATAATACACAAGAAAATAAAGCCAAAAAGCCAAAGAAACCCTTGGCGCCTCGCGTGGACATGCCTTGTCAAGACCCACAAGTGCGCAATCGCAACTTTGAAGAAGTGGCACTTGGATATACCAAGGAAATGGCCATGACAGAAGCTGCGCGATGTATTCAATGTAAAAAACCTAAATGTGTCGATGGCTGCCCTGTTGAAGTGCCCATCCCCGAGTTTATCGCCGCCGTGGCGCGGGGCGATATGGACTCCGCTTATCGCATTATCAAAAGTACCAATAGCTTGCCCGCCGTGTGCGGTCGCGTTTGCCCGCAAGAAGTGCAATGCGAAGGCAAGTGCGTCCTCAATGCCAAAAAACACCCCGTCGCCATCGGTCGCCTTGAACGCTTTGTGGCAGATAATTTCATCGCTACATCTCCTTGCGAACAAGTGACGGGCACAAATTCTTGCGCCCTACCTCACGCCAACTTGCGCGTAGCCTGCCTTGGTTCCGGCCCTGCCTCCTTAACTGTTGCCGGGTACCTTTCGGCAGAAGGCGTCAAAGTAGATGTGTATGAAGCGCTGCATGAGCCGGGCGGCGTCCTTGTGTATGGTATTCCCTCCTTCCGTCTGCCAAAAGACGTGGTGGCCACAGAGCTCAACGGCCTGCGCCTTAATGGTGTGGACTTTAAGCTTAACTGGGTAGGTGGGCGCACCATCACCGTGCAAGACCTTTTGGATGATGGGTATAATGCTGTATTTATCGGTGTCGGCGCAGGTTTGCCCATGTTTCTTAATATTCCGGGTGAAAATTATGTGGGCGTTTTTTCTGCCAACGAATATCTTACTCGCGTCAATCTTGGGCGCGCATATATGTTCCCCGAAGAAGATACGCCGTATTATCCCGGCAAAAATGTCACCGTCTTCGGTGCAGGCAATGTAGCCATGGACGCAGCGCGTACGGCCATGCGTCTTGGTGCAGAAAGCGTCCATATTGTCTATCGTCGTACTCGCGATGAAATGCCCGCGCGTCTTGAAGAAATCGAACACGCCGAGGAAGAAGGCATTCAGCTGGAATTATTGGCATCTCCCCTACAGTTTAACGGAGATGACAAATTAACGTTGACGTCAGTTACCTTACAACGCATGGAGCTTGGCGAACCCGACAGCTCTGGGCGTCGTCGCCCCGTTCCCATTGAAGGCGACATTTATGAACTGCCCACGGATCTTGCCATCATTGCCCTTGGCACCAATGCCAATCCCATTTTGCTTGATGCAACGCCGGGATTGGAACTCAATAAGTGGCGCCATATTGTTGTGAATGAGGAAACGGGCGAAACGTCTATCCCCAATGTATTTGCAGGTGGGGATATTGTGACAGGTGCAGCAACAGTCATTCTTGCCATGGGTGCCGGACGTCGTGCGGCTAAGGAAATTTGCCGCCGTATATTGCCTCGTTAATTCTTTTTAAGAGTTGTTTAAGGCATGTGGGGGGCGTGTGCCCTTTAGGGTGAAACTTTTTTTGGGAAAAAAAGCTTTCCCCCCACACCATCGCTGCTCACGATATCCGTAAGGTTCGTTCCTCGCCTAACGGTTACGCCTGCGGCGCCTTTCGGTCGGCTCCTTCAAAAAAAACACTAGGTTCGCATACATATCAAAGTTTTTTTGCTTGAGAAAGAAGGAAATATTATGCGGCGCATGGCAACATGCATAGAATGCAATCATAGATTTTAGAGTAAACAAGGCACTAGGCTCCACGCCATCGCTGGTCTTGATATCTGTAACAGACTGTTGAAAAACTCTATTTTCGACAGTCATTTCAAAAAGTGTGAGACGCAAGGAAGCGAAAAAAATCAAAGTTCGCAGTGTAGTAGGCATATATAAGCGATTGGACGTTTTATCGTTGATGTAGTGCTTTGCACTTTTTCAACGGGCTGGTAAGGTTTTTTCCTCGCCTAACGGCTATTCCTGTGGCGCCATTCGGGTGACCCTTAAAAAAAACATCGGTGTCACATATTTGCTAAAGTTTTTCTGTTCGGAGTATAAGAAGATTTTTCTTGTTAAAATAGGGCGTTATGCGATGCATATGTTGTGAGAGGAACGTAAGAAGGATATGGAGGTGACACATGTTGATGTGGTTTATCATAGGAACTGTTTGTATTTTGCTAGAGCTTTTTACGCCAAGCTTTATCCTCGTTTTTTTTGGAATTGGCGCATGGGCGGCAGCACTCACGGCCGCCTTGTATCCCGGCATGTCGCAAGAGCTCATAGTCTTTATTGTTGTGACTGTGGTCACACTTTTGGTATTACGCAAAAAAATGCAAGATGTTTTTCAAGGCTTTCAAGCAGGAAGTACCAAAAATCCTACAACACAAAATTTTGAGTATATAGGGAAAACAGCACGTGTAAGTAAGGATATAGTTCCTCCCCTAGAAGGAGAGGTCTTTGTGGGTGGCAGCTATTGGCGTGCTTCGGCACAAGTGACCGTCACTAAGGATGCGTCTGTTGTCATAGAGCGACAGGATGCACAGGACACACTGTTGTTGCTTGTCAAGCCATTATAACCTTTATTTGGAGGCAATATGTTAGGAATAAGTACATCGACCATCGTACTTTTATTGTTTGTTGGGCTTGTTGCGTTGACTCTTTTCAAAACAGCACGGGTAGTTCCAAACCAAGAAGCTTTTGTTGTGGAAAGGCTAGGAAAATTTCGCATGGTACTTTATGCAGGTTTTCATATCTTGGTTCCCTTTGTGGATGTGGTGGCCTATAAACGCTCTCTCAAGGAGTTGGTACTCAATGTGCCGGAGCAGACGTGCATTACCCGCGACAACGTTTCCGTCTATATTGACGGGGTCATCTATCTGCAAGTTGTAGACCCAGAAAAGTCAGCTTACGGTATTGACGACTTTCTTTCCGGTGCCATTCAATTGGCGCAAACAGCCTTACGTTCTTCCATAGGTAAGCTTGAGCTTGACCGCACTTTTGAGGAAAGAGATACCATCAATCAAGAAGTTGTGGCTGCTTTGAATGAGGCGACGGCGCCTTGGGGTGTGAAGGTATTGCGCTATGAAATTCGTGATATTGCACCGCCCGAAAGTGTTATGCAGGCCATGGAAAAGCAAATGCGAGCCGAACGCGAAAAGCGTGCCGTTATTGCCGACTCTGAAGGGCAACGCCAAGCACAGATCAATAAGGCTGAAGGTGAACGCGCGGCACTCATCGCTGAATCTGAAGGCAGAATGCAAGCGTTAAAAAATCAGGCAGAGGGCGAAGCCGCTCTTATTGAAATGGTTGCCAAGGCCACGGCGGAAGGTATACGACTCGTTTCTGAAGGCATAAATAGTAATGGTGGCATTATGGCAGCCAATTTGCGTATTGCTGAGTCATGGATTCAACAATACGGCAATATTGCCAAAAATAGCACAACCATGATTATTCCTCAAAACATGACTGATGTGTCAAGTGTGGTTGCCACTCTTTCACAAGTGGTTAAAATGCCCGGGGTAAACGAGATTGGTCGCACGTAGGCACTGTCGTCAAATGCGCCTTTTCGCCCTTATCGAAGCGGGCTCTGTGCCAGACTTCGCTTGCTTTTTCAGTCAAATACCATCAGAGTCTTTTCCTTCAAAGCACCCTCGACTTTGTTTCAAAGGGCTTGATATTTGTAATGTGACGACAGTGCCTAAGGAAACACGGAATATGTATTTTTTTGAGGAGGGCAGGGGAACGTTCCACTGAGGAAGGGACAAGTGTCAAAAATCTCAAGTGTCCCCTGCACCCCCTCTAACAACTTGCAACTGTGCCATGCGGTCGGCTCTTTGAAAAAACTATAGGTTCGGAAGCTATC
>CAYJPE010000031.1:0-18102 GCA_964371965.1 uncultured Desulfovibrionaceae bacterium | reverse complement strand
ACTCGTTCCTCATATAACGGCTACACCTTCGGCACCCTTTGGGTCGGTCTGCAAAGCTTGAATTTTTTCGTTTCCTTGCATCTGGGACTTTTTGAACGAACTGCTGGAAATTGACGTTTTCAACAGACTGGTATACCTACGTTCGTATGCGAATTTCCACATGCTTTTGCAATTGTTCTTCTAGTTGACATAAGCGTTGTTTCTTTTTATTCAACAAATACAGAGCAAGCTCGGAGGATGTTTCGTAGACATAGATTCCAGCCGTGTGCGCATGCCCTTGGCGCGAAATTTCACGTAAAGCGCGCAAAGCTTGCCACTCAAGATTACGACGCGTGCCTGTCCCACGACAGTGGGGGCACGATTCCATGGTAATTGCAAGAGCAGAAGACCCTGTGCGTTGACGAACAATCTCCAAAAGTCCAAAGGAAGACATACGAGCCACATCATGGCGTGCTCTGTCATTTTTCATGGCAGTCCGCAATGTTTTTTCTACTTCCCGCACATGCGCCTTATCGCGCATTTCAATGAAATCAATGACAATTTGCCCACCTATGTCACGCAATTTTAAATGTCGCGCTATGGCTTCCGCTGCTTCTAAATTGGTCTTTAAAGCCATCGATTCAAAGTTGACTTTTCCAGAAATCTTCCCTGAGTTAATATCAATGGCCATGAGAGCCTCTGTTTGGTCAAAAACAAGGCGTCCTCCCGAGGGTAAAACAACTTCGCGAGAATATATTTGCTCCAATTGGCGTTGAATATTAAAACGCTCCCACAAAGTTTGCCGCACATCTGCATGAATACGCACAAGGTCTTTTTTACGCGGAAAAAGTAAAGCCACTGTCTCTCGTAAGTTTTCCGCCACATCGGCATTATCGACCCATACCTCAGACACGTCATCGGTCAGATAATCTCGGATGGATCGCTCTGCCAAATCTGGCTCTTGATAAATAAGTTGGGGTGCAACTTCATTGACGCCACGTTTACGAATTTCTCGCCATACGCGTTTAAGATATTGCAAATCATTTTTTAAGGTTGTTTTTGAGGTGCCCGCACTGACCGTACGCACAATAGCCCCAAGCCCAACCCCCGGTTCAATACCTGCCATAAGTTCCCGCAAGCGACTTCGTTCTTCTTCATTTTCCACTTTGCGAGAAATACCAATCTGCTCTTGTCCAGGTGTCAACACAAGAAAGCGCCCGGCTAAGGACAGCCACGTGGTCAAAAAAGCGCCTTTATTGCCCGTGGGTTCTTTGACCACTTGAACGAGCACCTCTTGCCCTTGCTTAAGCGCTTTTTGGATCGGAGGAAAGCGTTTTCCACGGGTGCTTTCGTGATGTATTTGAAAATATTCAGGATGGATTTCGTCAATCTGTAAAAAGCCGTTTTTATTGCCTCCATAATTGACAAAAGCTGCTTGAAGATTTGTGTCTATATTATGAATAATCCCTTTGTAAATATTACCTTTTGTCTTTATCTGATGCAACATTTCAAGATAATATTCATGAATACCGCCCTCTTCGAGCAGCGCCACCTCAACCTGTTCTCCGGGGACAACACTGATGAACATTTTACGTTGCCCCACATTTTGTGTGGTTTTTTTTGTAGAGGCTTGCGCTCTTCCGGGCTTGCCTGCCGTGAGGGATGTTCCTGCCTTATGGACGCTTTTTTCTTCAATGACCGGTGCATCAACTTCCAAATCCACCACATCAAGGGCGCCCTTTCTTCCACGTTTTCCCCGTCCTCCACGACTTCCGCGACGTGCGCGACGTTCTTTTTGACTCACATCATGTTCAACATCATCACCTGCCTCATCCTGTACATTCCTCAAGTCTGTTGACATATCTTGGTGACTCAATACAGGCTTCACATCAAGTATTTCACCCATATACATTTGATCAAATATCTGCGGAAAGGGAGTTGGGGCATGTAAAGACTCTTCTAAGACCATTGGCGAGTCATTTTCTGAAGTATTCTGAGCAGAAAGTGTAGTACTCCCATTTTCTGTCGCATGGACGAGGGTTAAGACAGTCTCTTGCGTTGACGTTGTTTTTTTTGTTGACGTTTTTTTACCTCGCCCTCGTGAACGTGTGGTCTTTGCAGGGTAAGATTCTATACTTGTTGTCACAGGTTCAAAAACATCTGCCTCCCCATGCACACCTGTATGAGACAAGGCAATATCATTTGACGTGTGTGTTTCGGAAGTATCTTCGGTGTTTTTTTTCAATATTTGAGGTGTTTTTCGTGAACGTTTTGCAGCAACAGGCACTTTCTTTTTTCCATCTGAAACAAGTGGATCAGAAATCTCCGAAATGCTCTTATCTAATTTTTTTTGCGTGGCAGTTATTTGGGACGAAGTCTCAATTTTTTTTCCGGCAGGACGCCCTCGCTTCTTCTTTGGTGCATCAATAACATGTACATGCTCATCCACAGTTACATTGACTTTTTTTGTGGAGCTCACACGTGACTTTTTGCCAGCGCTGTCATTCGGAATATTTTCAAGAGAGGTGGGCACAAGTAAGGAGGAAGAAACGGAAACGGAACGTTTTTTTCCACTACGCCCTTTCTGAGGTGTTTTTTGAAGTGATTTTTGCTTTTTAGGAAGAGAGGTTTTTTCTGTTTCTCCACTTTCCCCTGTCTCTCTTGCGTGAGAGTCATCCTGAGAAATGTTCCCTGCTGCAACATTCTGCTCTTGCATACTCGTATCATTGGAGGCTGCAGCAGACGCACGATTTGACGACCCGTGGACGCCCAAAGGAGGTGTATCAGTCATAAATGTCCTTTCAAAAAAATTTTCAGCAGTTTTTTTGCACCATACTGAAAGGTGCCTGTGCGTTTTGGCAAATTATCTCTATGCAGAGTCGCACACCATACAAGGGGCTGTCGTCACATAACGATTTTTCATGTATATCAAGGAAAACGTGTTTTTTGCGAAAAACACGTATACATACATACGTAACTTGAGCAAAAAACACCGTTTAACCCCTTCTGCGCAGGGGCAAAACGCAAAAGAATTTATTTAGAGACAGCGCCTAGCAAGTTGCACAAAAAACCATTCTCAAAGGGGCACGAAAAAAGCACACCGACATCACAAAAAACTCTACTCCCTCATTAAAACTCGGCATCGTCATGTATGTACTCTTTACTGTTATTGCAACAGTCAAGCACCTTTACGGGAAAAGTTTAAGTGAATGAAATGTTAAGCGTTTTTTATAAATAAGAAAAATTTTTTTTAACGCGTTCGTTGCCATCTATAAATAAGAAGATGTGTGCGTTTTTGCCAAGAAAAACAAGCTTGCTTGCGAAAGCCACACATACAGACATACCTAACTTGAGCAAAAAAAGTCGTTTGTCGCGGGCAAAACGCACAAGAACTTGCTCAAAGACAATGCCTACAACGGAAGACTTCTGTTTTCAAGAAAGCCCCTTACTCTTTAGACCACCCACATGACACTTTCACATGGTAACAAAGTCACAAATCAGAGGAGTGTATCTTCATCATGGCATTCTTATCGTCTCTTTCAACACTGTTAAACGCTTTTACGATTCTGGCGGAGGCGTATAGGAGTCGAACCTACCACGGACATCTCTACCCGCCACTGGTTTTGAAGACCAGGCGCTACACCGGTAACGAAACGCCTCCTGAAAAGCCCGTTACACATACGTCAATAATAGCTTGCTGGCAAGCAGAAAATTGCATAATCCGCTGACAAAAATCGCGGCTCCAAATCACATCAACAACCCTCAATTGAAGGCTCATTATATCTGCCACCTTGCGGCCTTGCCAAAATGGGATTTACATCCGATTCTACACGTTTTTTCTTATTGCAAAAAGTATATTTTTTCAAAGAATACTCAACCCGAGTCAATGAGCTTAACTCAAATTTTGTGTGAGAATAATACTCAGCGACACTATGCTCTTTGACAGTATAATCTCACATTGTATTTGCAGTCTGTCACTGCTTCTTGCCCAAAGCCCATAACGCGGCAGCCGTGGCATGAATACGCGTTGTATCAAAAAGTGGTACGCCCACGTCATGCTGTTGCACAAGCATACCAATTTCTGTGCAACCAAGAATAACCCCCTCTGCGCCACGTGCATGTAAGGCTGCAATAATTTTCGTGTACACAGCCTTGGACGATTCTTTGATAATGCCACAACACAATTCATCATAGATAATATGATTAACATCTTGTCGCTCGTTCTCATGAGGTATCAAAACATCAATACCTTTCTCAATAAGGATCCCCTTCAAAAAATCCTGTTCCATCGTATACTTTGTTCCAAGGAGACCCACTTTTCGTATATTCTGTTTTTTTAACACATCTGCAATGGCTGTTGCCATGTGTAACATGGGTATGGATATGCTCTGAGCAATGTCTGGTGCCACCTTATGCATGGTATTCGTACAAATGACAATGATATCCGCACCGACGGCTTGCAAAGCCTGAGCTGCATTGGACAAAATAATCGCACTTTGCGCCCAATTCTCTTGGGCTTGACACGCCTCTATTTCGGCAAAATCCACACTATACAAAATAATTTTTGCCGAGTGCAAACCACCAAGCTGTTCTTTTACTAAAGTATTAATTATTTGATAGTAGAGAAGGCTACTTTCCCAACTCATCCCACCTATAAGTCCCAAAGTTTTCATGCTACACTCCCAAGAATGCCCATACTTGTTTGAAAAAATCACTTGCTATGAATGAAAAATGTGATATTTTATAATGGATTTTAGAAAATACGTGCTCGACACCAGCGCGTAGCATACCACCATAAAAATCCGTTAAAAAAGGTGAGATGCAAGAAAACGAAAAAATCCCGGCTTCGCGAGACATGAATAACACATAAAATGCGAGTTTTTTCGTTGACGCAGGAGAATGCTTTTTTCAACGGTCTACACGCTGTCGTCAAAGAGCGATTTTTCGTGTTATATCAAGGAAGACGCGCTTGCTTTGAGAGACTATGCTCTTATGGTATTTGACCGAAAAAGCAAATAAAGTCTGACACAGAACCCGCTTTGATAAGGGCAAAAAGGCGCATTTGACGACAGCGCCTAATAAGGAGTACATTATGACTATACATATGATCTGGGGTCTTATCGGCTTTAACCTAGCCCTACTCTTCGTGTGGGTTTTTCACATGTTGCGCACTCGAGGATTTCAATTCTTTTGGACACATCCTATCATAGCAGCCGCCATTGTAATTCTGACGCTCTACATTCTTGAAGGCTTTTTTTCCAGCATGGCCGCCATAGAAGTGCAGCTTGACTGGAATCTCACCTTGTGGATTGGCGTCCCTTTGGCTATTTTGGTCATGGTTTTCTTTTATAGAGCCATTACAATGAAAAAACAAAATACATCGAAAGCACTGCAGTAATTGTCATAGTGGCTGTCGTCAAAGAGCGATTTTTTGTGTTCTACCAAGGAAAATGCGCTTGGCTTGAGGGAATATACTCTTATGATATGTGACCGAAAGACGCACGAGATCCGACGCAAAGTCCGCTTCGATAAAGACAAAACACGCATTTTTTGATGACAGTCCCTAAAAAAAGGAGAGGCATGTACAAGCATACCCTCTCCTTATGAACAGACAATTATTGTGCCTTTTCTGCTGTTGGTTCTGCCGTACCTTTGCGTAAAGACATAAATATGGGTGTGGCCTGACTACGCCCACTAAAAATTTCCTCGCTGGTGGCAGCAAGGGCATGAGGGAGAACTTCATCCACATGGTTAACAAAGACAATTTCAAGGTCAGCGAGAATTTCATCAGGCACGTCCTTCAAGTCTTTTTCATTATCCATAGGCATAATAACCTTCGTAAGACCGGATCGTCGTGCCGCCAAAAGCTTTTCACGCAACCCCCCAATGGGCAACACCCGCCCACGTAAGGATATTTCCCCTGTCATACCCACATCATTGCGCACAGGAATACCCAGTAAAGCCGATGTGATGGACGTAGCAAGTGTAATACCAGCCGAAGGTCCGTCCTTAGGCGTTGCGCCGGAAGGCACGTGAACATGAATATCAATCTTACGATGAAAACGAGGATTTATTCCAAGCATTTCCGCTCTGGAGCGAACATATGACAAGGCTGCGCGGGCGGATTCTGTCATAATATCACCAAGTTGACCTGTGGTCGCCACATGCCCCGTGCCGGGCATAAGGCTTGTTTCTACCATCAAAATATCACCGCCGCGTTGATTGTACGCAAGCCCCGTACACACGCCCACTTGCGGTTCTTTTTCACGTTCGTCATGGCGGTATTTTTTTACACCTAACATATCTGCCAAGTCAGTAATGCCCACGTCCACATGCAAATCCATGTTTTCTTCATTCACGAGTTTTATGGCCGTCTTACGGCATAACGTGGCAATTTCGCGCTCAAGATTACGCACTCCCGCCTCTCGTGTGTAACTGCGAATAATTTCCACAAGCGCATCGTCTGTCACAGTCATATTATGCTCTTGAAGGCCGTGAGCCTTGCGTTGTTTTGGGAGCAAAAACTGATGAGCAATATGTTTTTTTTCCGTTTCCAAGTAACTGTTAAGCTCAATAATTTCCATTCTATCTTGCAAAGGAGCGGGGATGGAGTGCAAAGTATTTGCTGTTGTGATAAAAAATATCTTGGAAAGGTCATAATCCAAGTCCAGATAGTGATCCATAAAGGTACTATTTTGCTCCGGATCGAGCACCTCAAGCAAAGCAGCAGCAGGGTCGCCACGAAAATCTGCACTCATTTTGTCAATTTCATCAAGGCAAAACAATGGATTGTTGTATTTTACCCTTTTTAATGATTGCAAAATTTTCCCTGGCAGAGCTCCCACATACGTTCGCCTGTGCCCTCGAATTTCCGCTTCATCACGAACACCTCCCAACGAAAGACGTACAAAATCACGTCCTGTTGCTACAGCGACAGATTTGGCCAAGGAGGTTTTTCCCACTCCGGGAGGCCCCACAAAGCAGAGAATTGGCCCCTTTAAACCACCAGTTAATTTTTGGACGGCTAAATATTCAAGAATGCGTTCTTTGGGTTTTTCAAGTCCATAATGGTCATTATCAAGGATAGCACGGGCATGCTGAATGTCCATATCTATATCCTTAACTATATCCCATGGCAAATCCATAATCCAATCCACATAATTGCGCAAAACTGTATATTCAGCTGAAGAAGATGCTGACATGCCACGTAGCTTGCGCAATTCGCGCAAGGCTTTCTCCCGGGCTTCTTCGGGCATGTCTTTCTCTAAAAATTTTTGCTCCATTTCCACAAGCTCAGCCTGTGGGTCATCTTCGCGCCCCATTTCTTTATTAATGGCTTTAATTTGCTCGTTGAGGAAGTATTCCCGCTGATTACGTTCCATTTGATTACGTACACGGGTTTTTATACGTTTTTCCACAGAAGACATGGCAATTTCTTCTTGAAGAAGCTCATAAACCTTTTCAAGGCGTTCTATGGGTGAAAGAATTTCGAGCACTTCTTGCTTTTTACGATATTCGGCCTTGAGATGAGGCACAATGGCATCGGCAAAACGTCCGGGCTCAGCCAAGCTCATGATTGCTGCAATCACTTCTTGGTTCATTTTCCGGTTCACTTTGCTATACTCTTCCAGTGCTTCGTGTACTGTTTTTATAAGAGCTGCCCCCTCTTGTCCTATGCCCGTAGCTTCTTGAATGAGAAGAGTACGCACACAAGGAAAAACCTTATCGCCAAAAGGCAAGTGCTCGTGGAGCGGATTCCAAAGAGCGCGATATAAACCTTCAAAGAGAACCTTGATGGTACCATCTGGCAAACGCAAAATCTGAAGGATTTTACATACAACTCCTATGGGATAAATATCCTTCGCTTCAGGTTTTTCTGTATCCGGCTCACGTTGCGCCACAAGAAAAATTTTCTTGCCATACTCACTGTACCCCGCTTCAATGGCTTTGATGGAAGCTTCACGTCCCACAAAAAGAGGCATAATGGCGCGCGGAAACATAACAACTTCACGCACCGACATAAGCGGTAATTTTAAATCATTTTCTGCATTTGTGGGTGAGGGGGAAGATGAAAGCATGAACACTCCTTAAATAAGGCATTGAAAAAGGATATAACTGAAAGATGATGACAAAGTAAAAATACCATTTTTCAGCTAAAGCACAGTACACGCACGGTATCCATGAAGACAAGAAAAAACATTCTTGAAGGGAAGCCATGCGTCATATTAAAACATTGACTGTTTTGCGACTTTTTCTAAGCGCACACAGAGACTTTTTGCCACACATCACGTCTTGACACAGTACATGTTTGCGAGAAAAACTTCATAAATTTTTTTAGCTTGCAACCACATCTTTTCCATCATTTTCATATAACAACACTGGTTCACGTCCATTTTCGATGACAGCTTTATTAATAAGACATTCGCGTACATTTGTCATGGTAGGCAAATGAAACATGATATCAAGCATGGTTTTTTCCAAGACATTGCGAAGACCGCGCGCACCCGTTTTGCGTTCAATGGCTTGAGCCGCCACAGCTTTAAGTGCATTATTTGTAAAGCGTAAAGAGACATGGTCAAGTTCAAAAAGTTTTTGGTATTGACGCACGAGAGCATTCTTAGGTTCCGTTAAAATACGCACCAAGTCATCTTCTTCAAGATCGTTCACATGAGTAATAACAGGTATACGTCCCACAAATTCCGGAATAAGGCCAAACTTCACAAGGTCAGCGGGATGCAATTCATCGAGCAGCTTTGAGAGCGACATATCCTTTGTAGAATGCACCTTGCCACCAAAACCCATGGAGCCGCCTGTCATACGAGCACTCACAAGTTTCTCAAGTCCCACAAAGGCACCACCGACAATAAAAAGAATATTACGCGTGTCCATGCGGATAAATTCTTGTTGTGGATGTTTACGCCCGCCCTTGGGAGGGATATTGGCTTCAGTGCCTTCAATAATTTTCAAAAGCGCTTGTTGCACACCTTCACCCGAGACATCGCGAGTAATGGAGGGTCCATCCCCTTTGCAAGAAATCTTATCTATTTCATCTATATAGATAATACCCTTGCAGGCAGATTCAAGGTC
This sequence comes from uncultured Desulfovibrionaceae bacterium, assembly GCA_964371965.1. Classification (GTDB taxonomy): domain Bacteria; phylum Desulfobacterota; class Desulfovibrionia; order Desulfovibrionales; family Desulfovibrionaceae; genus CAYJAD01. Next base: position 9,036 of record CAYJPE010000031.1, on the reverse strand, counting down.
ATAGTCCGCATTTTGAAGAAGCTGCACGAGGATATTTTCAACGTCTTCTCCCACATAGCCCGCTTCTGTCAATGTTGTGGCATCGGCAATGGCAAAGGGGACTTTTAAAACGCGAGCCAAAGTTTTTGCCAACAGTGTTTTTCCGCTTCCGGAAGGGCCCACCAGCAAAATATTGCTCTTTTCAAGCTCCACATCGTTGCCAATGGCATCAGCATAAAAAACACGCTTATAGTGGTTGTGTACAGCAACGGAAAGAATTTTTTTTGCTTCGTGCTGGCCTATTACGTAATCATCCAAGCGTGCTTTGAGTTCCATGGGTGAGAGGAGACGACCGTCTTCATGCACCTCGGCGATGTTTTGTTGTGCTATAATATCGTTGCAAATGCTCACGCAAGCGTCACAAATGCGGACATCTTTTTGAACGATAAGATTTTTTACATCAAATTCACTTTTTCCACAAAAAGAGCAGTGCACCTTGTCATTCTTTTGAGGGGGGGATTTAGACATATGTTGTCATCCTTACACAAAAATCTGTTATACTAAAGTCTGTTACACAATCAACATCTACACCAAGGGTACTTTTATACGAAACATTTAAAGCGTACCCAACCACGACATTTTTCACTAAAAAACTCTACAAATAGACCAAAACATAGAAAGAATACGCAGTGCAATCAGGCTCGGCGAAAGCTTCAAGATATGAGCACACAGGGGGCTGTCTCTCAGGAAACATTGAGTTAATGTCTTTTTTGCCCCTTGGCGGTGTCAGGCGCATTTCGCGCAACACGTATATATGTCTTCATATACAATGGCCTTTTCACAATTCACTTTCCCATCCGTAGCAGGGTCAAGGACGAAACATTCGATTCAATCAATGTGTCCTTAATGTCTTATTCACCGTCACTATCAAATTCAGAGAGCACATGCCCAGCCTTTTCGCCTTCTTTCGCATCATCCTGTTCAAGCTCCTTGCGTGACACAAGTATCTTATCAACAATACCAAATTCCAGAGCTTCTTGTGCTGTCATAAAATTATCACGATCCGTAGCTTGCGTAATTCTTCTGATGGTTTGTCCGGTATTTTGCGCAAGTATTTCATTGAGGCGTTTTTTCGTCTGCAATAGCTTACGGGCACGAATTTCAACATCGGTTGCTTGACCGCTTGCACCGCCAAGGGGTTGATGAATCATCACTTCACTGTTGGGCAATGCATAACGCATACCTTTTTCACCGGCTGCCAGCAAGAAGGCTCCCATGCTCGCTGCAATTCCCATGCACACCGTGGCCACGGGGCAAGAGATGTAGTTCATGGTATCATAAATAGCAAGCCCCGCAGAAACAGAGCCCCCGGGTGAATTAATATAGAAATTCACTTCTTTTTCAGGGTCTTGTGATTCCAAAAAAAGAAGTTGCGCACAAATAATGGAGGCCACATGATCATTCACATCACTGCTCAACATTAAGATACGATCTTTCATAAGGCGCGAATATATATCATAAGCTCGTTCACCGCGTCCGGTGGTTTCAATAACTGTAGGTATAATGGGCATGTATCTTGCTCCTTTCTGACTATGCCAAAACATCGTTAACGCTAAGAGCTGTATTGCTTTTTGCAAAGAAAACGCTGATGAAAGCGATTCTTTGTTCTCTGTAAAAGGTAACTTTCAAAAAACCATCATGCATAAAAGAAGACACAAGAGCTTCACGAAGTGAGCCTGCGAGAAAAACGCAACAGCGCCTTCAATCAGTGTTTCCCTAACAGGATGTTGAAAAACACACACTCCGTCAGTCCGTTCAAAACGGTACCCCTCCGCAAAGGTCGCAAGGATACGAAAAAAGTCAAGGTGTGCAGATCGCCCCAAAGGCCACCGAAGGCGTAGCCACTACACGAAGAACGCGAGCTTTACGGCTATCAAGAGCAACGCGTATGAGGTATTCATAAGCGACTCACAGCGTAGCCCTTAGCCAATTCTTCGAGGCTTAGGGAACAGACCGCAACGCTGCTTGACTTTTTATCCCTGTTCCGAAGGGAGGCCGCAAATGGTATTTCTTCAACGGTCTGCTCAAAAGACACAGCACATGCAGCCATGGCGCCCCGTGCTTTTGGTGGCTACATTGAACGTATTTCATCTAGGGCTGTCGTCGCAGAGCGATTTTTTGCGTTATATCTCTCAGGAAGTCGCGTTTGCTTTGCGGGAACAGACTCTTATGATATGTGTCCGAAAAAGCACACGAAATCCAGCGATCATATAGCCAAAAAGGCGCATTTAACGACAGCTCCTTAGGGAAAACGCGCAGACTATGATTCTTCGGTCACAGTATCAATTTCTGTTACTTTGGCCTTGGTGTATATAATATCCATGGCCTTATCTGCCAACATACGATCACGCAGCGTAAAGATATGCCCACTACGCACATAGTCGTCCTTCAGCTGCTTATAGTCTTGCCCGCTGCTTTGTGCCATATGATAAATGGCAACGTCCACTTCTTGCTCTTGAACTTCAAGGCCTTCTTTTTTAGCCACTGCCATAAGAAAAACCTGCGAGCGCGTCACTGCTTCCGCCTCTACACGAGCTTCAGCCAGCAATTCTTCAGGAGTTTTCCCGAGGGACTCAAGACTGCGCCCCTGACGCTCCAGTTGCTCACGACGGTCGGCCAAAGCCGTACGCGTATGGGTATCAATCATAGACTCCGGCAAGTCGAAATCTACCATTTTAAGTAAGGAATCCAAAAGCTTCTTTTGAGCTGTTCCCTTGTGCAAATTTGTCCGATTTTGTGTGTAGGATTGCACAAAAGCCTCTTTCAGTGCCTCCACATTCTCCTTGCCCATACTCTTTGCAAATTCATCGTCAAATGCAGGTAAAATACGATCTTGGATAGCGTGTATGGTCACCTTCATGGTGACGGTTTTTCCCGCAAGGTCAGGGGATAAAAAGTCTTCAGGAAAGGTCACTTCCGCTTCTTTTGTTTCACCAAGTGCCGTGCTTTTTACAATCTCTTCAAAATCTTCGAGAGCTTGACCTTCACCTATGGTCATTTGAAAATTTTGCGCACTTATGCCTTCAATGGGCACACCATTTTCAAATGCCGCAAAATCAAGACTGACAAGTTGACCGTCCACGGCAGGACCTTTCCCTTCGGCAACTTCAAGCTTGGCGCGGGTTTTACGCAAGCGTTCTATGAAGGTATCAATCTCGTCATTTTGCACCACAGCTTTTTCTTGCTCAACTTCTATGCCCTCGTAATTAGGCAACTCAAAAGTCGGCAACACTTCAAAATTGAAACTGTAGACATATTCTTCGTCACGTACAAGCGCATCTCCCTGAAAATCAATGCCGGATATGGGGGCGATGTCAAGATCTTGCATGACTTGATTAATATGCACGTTTACAAGGTCCTGCTTGGCCTCTTCGTATATTTTGTCACGAAAGCGCTTTTCGATCACTGAAGCCGGTACTTTCCCCTTGCGAAAACCATCAATTTGCACTGATGTTCGATACAAGGCTACGGCAGCCATGATGGAAGCTTGCACTTCCTTGGGGTCAACGGTAACATGTACTTTTTTCTTGACCGGCGATATGTCTTCAACAGTGTATTCCACAAGGGTCTCCTTATGTTAGGGTAGAATTGCATAACTCCACCACAGATATATTTTGGTAACACGAGAGTATATACACTCTTATCCTGATTGTCTAGTTGTTGAGATGGCAATTTTTTGCTTTGCTTCAAATATATACTCTGCCATCCTAAAAATATACCAAAAATCGCAGCTTTTATTGCATACATCCTCTTCAAAAAAAAACAAAACTCAAAAAAACTTCGGTATTTTTTGACAACAGATGCATTTTACTAACAGCCTATTGCGCACCCTCTTTAAGTTCAACGGAAAGTTGACCATTGTTTACACGCAAAAGGACATAGCCGCCCGCCGCAAGGTTGCCGGGATTCACAACAATGGTGCGCCCAAGTCGATCCATGGCCTTTGACTCATGGATATGTCCACAAATACAAATATCCGGTTGGTGCTCCAAAATAAAATCCCGCACCGCCACAGAACCCACATGCACATTGTTGCCAATATGATCACACAAGGTATCCTTGGGAGGATTGTGCGATATGAGCACAGTTTTCTGCCACTTTCTTGCATGCTTCCATGTCTCGTCAAGCCATGCAGTAAAATGTGCCTCAGGAAATTCACTTGGGGTACCAAATGGTGTAAAAACAGACGCGCCCACACCAAATATCGCCACATCCTTTGTGAGTTCCCGTGCTTGTGTGTGTAAGTTCCACTCTTTTTCCATAAGCCAGTCGGTCACCTCGCTCCTGTCCATATTACCTATCTGCGCTAAAACATGGGGCACATACTCCTGTATCGACAAAAGTACACGCTCAACTTCCTTCACGCCGCCACAATTTGTCATATCGCCACTCACAATGACACCGTCCGCTTGTGACAATTCGGGTATATTGGCAAGGGGGCTTGTATCATCGTGTATGTCTCCCACGACGACCCATAAAAAATCTTGCCTTTCTGCATCCTGTACAGTAGAATTTTGCATAACAATACTTCCTCCAAAAAATGATGGCAAGTATAAACTGTTTTCTTGCAAAGGGAAAGGGGAAGAGATATGGATAATATTGCACAAGAAAAAAGGCAATTACGTCAAAAATTTATTAAAGAACGGACGCAGCAGCCGTCAACACACGCCTACAGCGAGGTTGCACAACGCTTACTTCTTGGCGAAGACATATGGAAAAAAGCCCATTATGTCGCCCTTTATATGGCTGTGCGCGGAGAGATGTCGACGCATCTGCTCTTGGAAGCGGCATGGCAACAACAAAAGTGTGTGCTCCTTCCACGGTGCCAACCAGAAAGCGGCAACATGGAATTTGTGCCGTGCACACATCTGGACGATCTTGTGCCCGGAAGCTTTGGCATTATGGAGCCCCATGTTGACCTTGCACCGATATCTTTTGCAAAGCAGCCCCCTGACCTTATGGTCATACCGGGCACCGCTTTTGACACACAAGGCTATCGACTTGGCTTTGGTGGCGGATATTACGATAAGGCACTTGCCCAAGAATGGTGCTGTGCGCACACAGTATGCATGGGGCTCTGTTTTGCGTGGCAAGTCGTAAAAAATCTGCCTGTAGCACCATGGGATATACCCATGCATGCATTGGTTACTGAAAAGGCTGTCTTATGGGTATAACGTATATCCCCTTCTCTTTTCCCGACATAGGGCCGACACTCAAACATGTCCGCTGCCTCTTTCAAACCCGTGTAGGTGGACAGTGCAGCGGCACTTACGGCGGCGGTAATATGTCTTTTGCCACGAAAGAGACTCCTACCAACACACGTCGTGCCATTCTTGCCAACAGAGAAAGCCTGCACGGCATCGTTGGATATCCCATGAGCGAACTGTCCCAAATCCACGGTGATGTACTTGTTTTTGAGCCAGATGCCATTACAGCACGTGATCTTCCTCGTCATGAGGCGGATGGGCATGCCACATGCCGCAGCGGTTTTGCGCTCATGATAAAAACGGCAGATTGCCAGCCTATTCTGATAGCACACAAAAACGCCTCGCACATCATGGCTCTGCATGTGGGTTGGCGGGGCAATAGGATGTGTTTTATTGAAAAAGCAATAAAACAATTTTGTGCACAATATGCTTTATATCCAAAGGATCTTTTGGCGGTGCGTGGCCCAAGCCTCGGCGTGGCAGAATTTGTCAACTTTGAAAAGGAATGGGGCGACGCATTTCGCCCGTGGTTTGAAGAAGGCACGCACATGATGGATTTATGGGGACTGACACGTCACCAACTTGCAAGCGCCGGTTTATTGCCTCAGCATATTTATGGCATAGATTTGTGTACCGCAACGCTTAATGCGCTTTTTTTCTCGCACAGAAAAGAACACCTTTCAGGGCGCCAAGCCAGTGTCATATGGATTGAAAAAGATTAAATATATATTACTTACGGAGAAGATACGTGAACATGAAAGAGCGCTTACTGGAAGAGTTTCTTGAACTTGTACGCATTGACAGTCCCACCAAGGGCGAAGAAAAAATTGCGGCCGTGCTTAAAGAAAAATTACATGCCTTGGGATGCAATGAGATAAGTGAAGACGCTGCCGGCGTTGCCGTTGGCGGAACAACAAACAATCTCTTTGCTTTCTTTTCCGGAACATCACCCCATGCAGACAACCTCCCCACCATTTTGCTCAGTGCGCACATGGACTGTGTGCCCCCTTGCATTGGCGTTGAGCCGCATATGGTTGACGGCATTATCAGTACGAAGGGTGAAACCATTCTTGGGGGTGACGATAAGTCAGGCATCGTTGCCATTTTAGAAGCTTTGCGCAGACTTCGTGAAAGCAATACACCTACATGCCATATTCAGGTCATCTTTACAGTGGCGGAAGAAGAGGATCTTGGCGGTTCAAGAAACATGAACAGAGATAAAATAAAGGCTGACTTTGGCTACGTGCTTGATGCCGGTGGCGCACCCGGCACCATTGTCTATGCCGCGCCCGGCATCAATAAATTTTCCATAACAGTTCATGGCAAAGCCGCCCACGCAGGACTTGCACCGGAAACGGGCATAAACGCAATTATGATCGTTGCCAAGTCGCTCACAAAATTCCCACAAGGCCGCTACAACCACGAAAGCACCGCCAATGTAGGCACAATTAAGGGAGGTTCAGCCACAAATATTGTTGCCGACTACGCACAATGTGTATGTGAGGCACGCAGTTTGAATGCAGTTACCTTAGAACGCGTCAGCAACACCATTGTTGCAGCATTTGAAGATACTGCCAGTGAATACGAAGCGCATATTGACATAGACATTCACAAAAGTTGTGATGCCTATAAAATTGATCAAACCTTGCCCGTCGTGCAACTTGCCAAGCAAGCAGCCGAGTACATTGGCCTTGACGTGTCCATAGAACCAACAGGCGGGGGCAGCGACGCCAATTATTTTAATGCCTACGGCGTACCCACGGTCCCCTTGGGCACAGGCATGTCAAAAGTACACACCACGGATGAATTTATCCGCGTGGCACATCTTGAACAGACATGCCAGCTACTCGTTTCCCTACTCACATTGGCTTCGCAAGCGCAATAAAGAAGGCCTCTTCATCGTTATGCAAGATTTTTTTGTACCAGATCTCCCATCTCCTTTGTGCCCACAAGAGTGAGTCCTTGGGTATTTTTTCCAAGAAGATCTCGTGTTCTATAGCCTTGTTGCAGCGTTTTGCGCACCGCTGCTTCAAGGGCATCGGCCTCTTGTGTCGCATCAAAAGAAAGGCGTAACATCATACTCACCGATAATATGGTGGCAAGGGGGTTTGCCATGTCTTTACCCGCAATATCTGGCGCAGAACCATGTATTGGTTCAAACAAGCCCGGCCCAGAAGTACCCAGCGACGCAGAGGGTAACATCCCAAGGGAACCTGTTATGGCAGCGGAGGCGTCGGACAGAATATCCCCAAAAAGATTGCCCGTGGCAATAACGTCGAACTGAGACGGGTCGCGTACCAATTGCATGGCGGCGTTATCCACGTACATATGGGTCAGCTCCACGTCCCTATAATGTTTATGCACTTCTTCCATAACATCTCGCCAAAGACGCGACGTTTCCAAAACATTGGCCTTGTCGCATGAGCACACACGTTTGCGACGCTTTTGTGCTGTCTGAAAAGCCACATGCGCTATGCGGGCTATCTCTTCTTCATCATAGATCATGGTATTAAAACCGACGCGCTTGCCTTCGCGAACTTCCACGGCGCGGGGTTGTCCAAAGTACACGTCTCCCGTCAACTCTCGAATCACCACAAGGTCAAGACCGCGATCTGCTATATCTGCACGTAGAAGGCAGGCATCGGCAAGTTCCGGAAAAAGTTGTGCCGGACGCACATTGGCAAAAAGTCCCAGAGCTTGACGAATATCAAGCAAACCTTTTTCCGGACGTGTGGCGTTAGGCATGGAATCCCATTTGGGGCCACCCACAGCGCCCAACAAAACAGCATCAGCGCTTTGACAAGCCTTCACAGTAGCGTCAGGAAGCGCCGCACCCGTAGCATCGATGGCCGCGCCGCCGATGAGGGCATGGTCAAACGTGATATGATGGTTATAACGCTCTGCAACTGCTTGTAAAAGTTGCTGCGCGGTATCCACAATTTCAGGACCTATACCATCACCTGCTAAAATACATATGTGCTTTTTCATAGAAAATTCCTACATAATCAATGTGTAAAGAAGTATAATGTAAGTCAAATATTGCAAAACGTACAAAATCCAATACCCCACATCCGTACTATTTGAAAGACTTTTATTTTATGACTGCACCAATGGACGCAATCTGTAATCTTGTTGACATGCCTTCAAGGGCTATCATATGGATTATTTCATTCACTGTTGTCGAACATTCTGCCAGTACGGTGAGACTATATTTTTCTGCATTCTTTGAAAGTGCCGTAAAAAGCACACAATTTTGCGTCATCATGCCGCAAATGATGAGTTCACCCACGTGCAATGCATCGAGTGTTTGTGCAAGTGTTGTCTTGTAAAATCCATCTGCGTAGGCTTTGGTAACAATGGGGGCATCGGGTAGCATTTTTAAAATGTCTTCATGGATGTTTGCTCCTTCTGTACCTTGAGCAAACACTCCGGCACTGTGCGAAGAATCAATGTGCTGCACCAAGACGACAGGAATATTGTGTGCTTGTGCCTTGGTTATTGCCTTTTTTATATTTTCAAGAACGGTTCTCGTATTCCAGAGAGGGAATTTTCCATTCTCAAAATAGTCATTTTGTACATCAATAATCAAAAGCGCTTTTTTCATAATTTCCTCTTGCACTCATTATGTAGGAGCCCTCCAAAATTTTTTTGCCAATCAAACTCATTGTGACGAATGGCGAACGTCCAAACATACCCCATTATAAGCATAAAACGTCATCTAGGGGCTGTCTCTAGGGAAACACTGATTAATTATTTTTCTTGAGGGGGGAAGGGGATCTTTTGCCAAAAC
>CAYJPE010000030.1:0-18200 GCA_964371965.1 uncultured Desulfovibrionaceae bacterium | reverse complement strand
ATGCGCCTTTTTGGTTATCTCTGCGTCAGGCTTCGCTTGCTTTTTCAGTCGAATACCATAAGAGTATATTCCTTCAAAGCAAGCTCGTCTTCCTTGATATAACATGAAAATTCACAATTTGACGATAGCGCCTAAATCACTGCTTCGCAAAAGAAAATGAAGAATTTTTTATGAGGGCTTTGTGCATGGGACTTTTTCGTTGGCTTGCTATGTGTACAGATAAGGATGGTGCTCATGAAGAGACTTTGCTTCTCGTGTAAAATTTATCATAATGAAATTTTTATGTGAAATTTTTATGTGAGCCCTAAAGAGAAAGAATACTTGTGCCGTATAGTGCTTCAGCAGCCTGTTGCAAAAGGGAATTTACTAAGCACGACAAAATATGGAAAATGGCACTATACCGCATAAATGTGCTTTATGCGAATGAGAATATATTGATTGATCCTCTTGCGGTGGACATGCTTTGCCGAGTTGCTATGGGCCGTGGTATAAAATGACAGTGACGAGAATTGGGGGAGAACATGACGCAGACGAATATTTTATTGGAATCGGGCACAAATGAACTTGAAATTATGGAATTTTATGTGGAAGAAGAAGGATATCGTGGGCATTATGGCTTAAATGTTGCCAAAGTGGTTGAGATTATCCGTGCTCAAAAGATTACCACCATGCCTGAAATGCGTCACCCTGCAATCATAGGCATATTTGCGCATCGTAACGGTCGTGTGGTTCCGCTCGTGGATGTGGCAAAGTATTTGTGTGCAACGCCAATACAAAATGAAGAATCCAAGATTATAGTCACAGAATTTAACGCCATTACTACGGCTTTCCTTGTGTCCGGTGTCAATCGTATTTACCGCTTGAGTTGGACAGATGTGGAAGCGCCGGACGATTTGCTTCAAAAGATGAGTCGCAGTGCGGTGACCGGTGTGGTTCGTATGGACGATCGGGTCATTTTTTTACTTGATTTGGAAGCCATTGTGGCGGAGTTGCATCCCGACATGGTCATGCGCATGGATGCTGTAGTGGAAGAAGAACCTGTCACGGAACGCCAATACCGTATTTTACATGCCGATGACTCGAGCAGTATAAGGCGTCTTGTTCTTGCATTATTGCTTAAGGAGGGGCGCTTTGAAGTGACTCAGGCCGTGAGTGGGCAAGATGCATGGAATCAGTTGGCGGCAATGGCTGCACAAGCCGAAGCAGAAAATCGCCCTATTACGGACTTTGTAGAAGGCATTATTTCTGACATTGAAATGCCGTCCATGGACGGGTTAACGCTTTGCAAGAAAATCAAAGACCACCCGGAGCTTAAAAAAATTCCTGTGGCCATGTTCTCTTCAATGATTAGTGAAAGCCTTTCAAAAAAATGCAAGTCTGTGGGAGCTGATGCTCAATTTGCAAAGCCCGACTTGCAAGGCCTGAGTGATAAATTGTACGAAATTATTACAAGAAAATAAACGTTGTTTCAAATAAGGTACTGCTGCTTTTTTTGTTTTTATTTGCACAGAGAGAGGAAGAATGTTCTCTTTGAGCAAGTTGCTGAAAAGTGTTCATTCATGGCAGTCCGTTGAAAAAGTACAATCTCCTGCGTCAATGGAAAAATCCTGACATCTTGTGTATATCTCATGCACTGCGATGTCAGGATTTTTTCGTTTTATTGCTTCTCACACTCTTTGAATACACTGTCAAAAAGAGAGTTTTTCAACAGATTGATACACTGTTGAAAAGAAATGCATTGCCCGCTCGCAATAGGGCAAAAAAGCAAGTAAAGCTGTATATGAGCAACTTTACATGCTTTTTTGAGTTTGCTGAGCTTCTAAGGAAACGCTGATTAAATAGATTTTTTGTTCTCTAACAAGGAAAGCGAGTTTTGGGAAGCACGCGGTATATATAGACATATATAAGTGTTTCACAAAGTGAGCTTGACGCAGTTAGAGGGCAAAAAGGCATTTAATCAGTGTTTCCCTAAAATTTTTAGGCACAGCTTATTCATAGTGCCTGTTCCGGATGCATTTTCCTGCCAATATGTTCTCATTTTCTCCCGATATCTCAGTGCTTATCTTGATTGAAAGAATGAATATTTTTGATGCGAGATGATAACACCTGAAAAGTGACATTTCTTCTGTCAGCCGCAATGATGTGCTTTTATGTCGAGCTTTTTTCAGACAAAAAATCGGCAGCATGTTGCGAAGAAATTCCCCTTGTGTTACATTTAACATGGCGAAAATAAAAAATATTCAAATATGCACCTTCTTTGAAGTTGCGAGGAGTTTGATATGATTAGAGCCTCAATGGCGGGAATAAGCGCAGTTATGTTTTGGAGCATGAATGTTCTCATGGCCAAAATATTAGCGGGGCATTTATCTCCTGTCCTCATTACCTTTTGCCGTTGGTTTGTGGCAGCGCTTGTCCTCTTGCCGTTCATATGGAAGCATATGGCAGAAATAAAATATATGCAAAGGCATGATTGGCTTTTTGTCATTATGCAAGCATGCTGTGGCATTATTTTGTGTGGAGCCTTTGTTTATCAAGCGGGATATTCTGCCAGAGCCATTGACATGGCACTTCTTGGTGCCACTGCGCCCATTTTTATGGCCGTTTTTTCTTCTGTTTTGCTCCATACCACCATCACGCTACGACAATTTGTAGGATATAGTTTTGCTCTTGTGGGTACGTGGATTATATTATTGCACGATAACTTGAATAATTTAGAGCATCTACATTTTGTGATTGGCGACGTGTGGATGCTTGGTGCTGCCATATGCTTTGCTCTGTATTCTACCGCCATGGTTTTCAAATCTCCAAGGCTTTCCGACGCGCTTTATCTTGAACTTACCATGGTTGTGGGTTGCGTGCTTATGGCTCCCTTTGCAGCGTGGCATATGATGGAAGATGGATTGAGCGGTTTGACGCTTTCTCATGGGTTCACACTTGTGTACATGGGGATTTGTCAATCAGCGTTAGCTTTTTTGGCATGGACATATTGTTTATCGAGCTTGGGAAGTGCTCGAGCAGGTTTAATATATTATACCAAACCTTTATTCACAATTATCGGAGCATATTTCTTGCTCGGGGAAAGCATGCAAATGTCTCAGTTATTGGGGGGCTGTCTCGTGCTTGGTGGTGTTGTATATGCGGCAATAGAAAATAAAAATACGGTACGGGGGGTGGCGCACTCCTAGTACCTTGCCTACTCTAAAAGCTATGATTGCATTCTCTACATGTTGCCATGTGCCACACAATACTTCCTTCTTTTCAAGCAAAAAAACTTCTGCATACATGTGGACTTATTGGTTTTTTTGAAGGGGGGGGTGTGTGGGGGGAAAGCTTTTTTTTCCTAAAAAAAGTTTCTCCCCACATGCTTTTAAAAAATACACATTCAGACAAAAACACGCTCTTAGTGCCTTGTTTACTTTAAAAGCTCTGATTGCATGCTATCCATGCTGCCATACGCCGCATAATATTTCCTTCTTTGCCAAGTAAAAAATCTTCGGCATGCATGCGGACCTATTGGTTTTTTTGAAGGGGGGGGGTGTGTGGGGGGAAAGCTTTTTTTTCCTAAAAAAAGTTTCTCCCCACATGCTTTTAAAAAAATACACATTGCGACATAACACTCTATGAGGCGCTGTCGTCAAATGTGTCTTTTCGCTTTTAATGAAGCCTCTTGTGTGTTTGCAGCAGAGAGTCATTTTGTGTGTACGTTGCGACAGGCATGAAAGTGTAAAGAAAATGCTGTTTAAAATAGCATTGAAGTTTTTTGTATTTTTTATGAAAAATATCATAGTTTATTTATAAAAACTCTTTATTTTTTGCTCATGAGTGAAGCACATGTGCGTAATGCTAGATATTTCCTTGTTGACCTTTGGTGAAAAGTGGCGTAATTTTGCAAATTCATAATTTTATAATAGAGGAGATGCGCTGTGGAAAAGAGGGAACAAAAGCAAAAGCGCAAGCCCGTTAAAATTGCAAGCAAGTCGCCCCACGTGGCCTATTTTTCGTCCATGTTGGAAAGTTTTGCTGCGCGCGACGACCTTAACGAGGTTGTGAAAAATCGTGTGGTCAAGGCCTGTGATCTTCTAGATGCCGGTGTGCCGCTCTTTCCCAATGACTTTACCAAGGAGCACGTGGTCAATGCTGTTGTGACTGCTTATAAGTCCCATGACGCCGCTTCTCTTGAGGCCATGCGGGAAAGTCATTTCGCTTTGGCGGGACGTATTATGGCTCTTCGTTCTTTCGGCAAGATGGCTTTCTTTCACATCATGGACGAGTCTGGGCGTGTTCAGTGCTATGCATCCAAGGAATCTATGGGCGACGAGGCGTATGCGCTTTTTAAGAAGTTTGACATAGGTGATATTGTGGGTGTGGTTGGGCATTTGTTTCTTACTCAGACAGGCGAACTTACTTTGAGCTGTCATAGTGTGCGCCTGCTGTCGCGCTCTTTGCGTCCATTGCCAGAAAAATATCATGGTCTTAAGGATATGGAGACGCGTTATCGTCAGCGCTATGTGGATTTGCTGGTGACGCCGCGGTCACGAGAGATTTTTCATAAGCGTAGCCTCATTGTAAAAGAATTTCGTTACTTTATGGAGGAACGTGGTTTTTTAGAAGTGGAAACACCCATGATGCAACCTGTGGCAGGTGGTGCAACGGCGCGCCCATTCATCACACAGCATCACGCTCTTGACATGCAGCTCTATATGCGCATTGCGCCGGAGCTTTACTTAAAAAGACTTCTTGTGGGTGGATTTGAAAAAGTTTTTGAAATTAACAGAAATTTTCGCAATGAAGGTATTTCTACGCGGCACAACCCTGAATTTACCATGTGCGAATTTTATTGGGCTTATGCAACGTTTGAAAATCTGATGGACTTGACAGAACAACTTTTTGCGCACATTGCTCAAAAAGTGTGCGGTTCTATGCATGTTACTTATCAAGGCCAAGAGGTGGATTTGACACCGGGTACGTGGACGCGGCTGTCCTTTTATGACTCATTACACGTCATTGGTGGACACTGTGCAGATATGTATACTGACTATGACAGGCTCCAAAAGTATCTGCGCGAGCGTGGGGAAAAGGCTGTGGAAGGTGAAAGCCTTGCCAAGTTGCAGGCCAAGCTTTTTGATGTAGATGTGGAGCCAAAGCTCATTCAGCCTCATTTTATTTATCATTATCCCACGGACATATCACCTCTGTCGCGGCGAAATGATAGCAATCCGGATATTGCTGATCGTTTTGAACTTTTCATCACGGGTCGAGAAATAGCCAATGCCTTTTCGGAATTGAATGACCCTGTGGATCAGCGGGGGCGTTTTGAAATGCAGGTGCGCGAGAAGGAGGCCGGTGACGAAGAAGCCTGTGCCATGGACGAAGATTATTTGCGTGCTCTTGAGTATGGCATGCCGCCTGCCGCCGGACAGGGTGTGGGCATTGACAGGCTTGTTATGCTGCTGACGGATTCTCCTTCCATACGTGAAGTTATCCTCTTCCCACTATTAAAGCCGGAGGTGTAAGTGGACAACTGTGGTGCCGAAGTGAGAAAGCACAATTTTTCTTTCGAACTCTTTGTGGCCTTGAAATATCTTTTTTCACGCCAAAAACAAACTTTTATATATGTTATCTCTATCATGTCCATGCTTGGTGTTGCCTTGGGAGTAGGCGCCCTTGTTGTGGTGCTTGGCGTGTATAATGGCTTTAGCACGGATATTCGTGATAAGTTATTGGGAGCCAATGCACATGCCATTGTTATGTCCTATATACCGGGTGCCTTGGATGATATTGACGTTGTGACTGAGAAAATTTTGGCTACGGAAGGCGTCAAAAATGCCACGCCATTTCTTTATAATGAGGTTATGCTTTCTGCGCCGAGTGGGGTGAAGGGGCTTGTACTTAGGGGGATTGACCCTGCAAGTGCGCCGCATGTGTTAACCATGCTGCAAGATTTGCGGATGGGATCTGTGACGGCTCTTGCAGAACGTGATGCAAACGAGAAAATCCCCGGCATTATCATTGGTAACGAACTCGCAAAAAGGCTTGGCCTTGTGCTCAACAGTCGTGTCAATATTTTAACAGCCTCCGGAGAGAGGTCCACCGCTGGTTTTTCTCCACGCATTCGGCCTTTTGTGGTGGTGGGCATTTTTGAAACAGGTATGTTTGAATACGATTCGTCCTTGGGTTTTGTCACATTGCCTGCGGCGCGCATGATTTTGGGGCTGCCAGACAAGCGTATTTCGGGTATAGAAATCACAGTTGATGATGTATATAAGGCAGATATTGTGGCCAAAAATGTACACCAAGTTCTTGACTCACCTTTTTATGTTCGACACTGGATGGAAATGAATGCTAATCTTTTTGCAGCCTTGGAGTTGGAAAAGATTGGTATGTTTATATTGCTGACTATGGTGGTTCTTATCGGTTCCTTTTCTATTGTCACAACTCTTGTGATGCTCGTTATGGAAAAAACTCGCGATATTGCCATTCTTATGTCCTTAGGCGCCACGCGCGGCATGATTCGACGCATTTTTATGCTACAAGGTACTGTCATTGGCATAGTGGGAACGGCTCTTGGCTATGTCTTAGGCATAAGTCTTGCAGTGGCTTTAAAGCATTACCAGTTCATAAAGTTACCTCAAGGTGTGTATACGATTGATCACTTGCCTATGATACTCACGTGGTCTGATTGCATTCTTGTGGGTGTAGCGGCCATGTTACTATGCTTTTTGGCTACCATCTATCCTGCGCGACAGGCAGCATCTTTACAACCCGCGGAGGCCTTGCGATATGAATGAGGTACTCTATGAATTTGTGCATGTGGGCAAGAAGTTTGCGGGGCCTGTTGAGAACCTTGAAGTTTTTTCTGACCTGTGTTTGAAGGTGAATCAAGGTGAAACTCTTGCGATAGTGGGTGCTTCTGGCTCGGGAAAATCGACATTTTTACATCTTATGGGAGCACTTGATACGCCAAGTGCGGGAGAGTTGCTGTTTTGCGGGCAAAACATGGCGCATATGACAGCGGACGAAAAAGCCTTTTTTCGTAATCAATCAGTGGGATTTGTTTTTCAATTTCATCATCTATTGGCAGAATTTTCTACCGTAGAAAATGTGGCCATGCAAGCAATTATTTCTGGTCTTTCTCGCAAAAAAGCTCTACAAAAGGCTAGAGAAACTTTAGAGAGAGTTGGACTTGGTCACCGTATGGATTACAAAGTGACAACGCTTTCTGGTGGTGAAAGGCAACGTGCCGCCATTGCACGGGCTGTGCTCATGCAGCCACGTGTTCTTTTGGCAGACGAGCCAACGGGGAATTTGGATACACACAGCGGCAATCATGTGGGTTCATTACTTTTGGAATTAAATAAGGATCTTGGCATGACCCTAGTTATGGTAACGCATAATGCTGCACTGGCAGCCAGCATGGGGCGGACTTTGGAGCTTCATTCGGGAGTTTTGTATGATAAAACACTTTAGTCAATGTATGAAAACGATGCTTTTTGTGGCGTGCATCGTCATTATGGGAAGCATGGCACATGGCCTTGCTCTGGCAGCTCAGGCAAGCGGTTCGTTGGTGCTTGTCTTGCCGTACCAGGTCAATGCAGGGGAGGACATGGACTCTCTTAAGCAGGACGTACCCCAATTGCTTATTGGTAACCTTCAGTCCCAAGGGGTACGCGTTGTGCCCATGGACAGGGCGCGTTATTTACTGAACACCTCAAAGATTGAAACTCTTGACTTGCAAGGTGCTCGCCGTCTAGGCAAAGAGGCAGGGGCGCAAATTGTGGTATATGGAGTGCTGAATCAGTTGGGGAACGGCTTTACGCTAGATTCACGTATTGTTCCCATAGAGTCTACTGTCTTGCCAGACGTTGTGACCCTGCAAAAAAAGAGCATGGTGGAAATTTCAAATGCCACTGCCACCCTTGGGGCGCGCGTTGTTCAAGCAATGAGTGTGGGTGAGCAAAATCCCAGCAGTATGTCGCCGCCTGCAGTGACAGGGGGAACCATCCAAAAGGGCGGCCTCACGGATATACGTGTTCAAGGTTTGCGTATTATGGATCCTGAAGCGGTGCTTATGCGTCTTTCGATCCGCAAGGGCGACAAACCAGATGCGGCAGCCATTAACGATGAAGTAAAACGTATTTGGGATATGGGCTATTTCAGTGATGTGACGGCCAACTTGGCGCCAAATAACGTACTTGTTTTTATTGTGGAAGAAAAGCCACGCATTGACAGTATCGTTGTTCAAGGATCGGACGAAATAGACGAAGATGATATTCTTGCTGCCATGAGCACAAAGACAGGATCCGTGCTCAACGACAGACTTTTGTCTGACGATTTACAAAAAGTGACGGACTTGTACCGCAAAGAAGGCTATTACTTAGCCGAAGTGAGCCACTCTGTGGTGTCGCGCGATTCCAATGCAACGGCGAGTCTTGTATTGCAAGTCAACGAGGGAAATAAGCTGTATATAGAAGAGGTGAACATTGAAGGTTTGAGCGAGCTTGACCAAGATGATATTTCCGACTATATGGCCTTGCAACCGAGGGGCATTTTTTCGTGGTTTACAGGTACAGGTGTCTTAAAGGATGAATACCTTGAGCGCGATTCCAATGCCATCGCGGCCTTTGGCCTGAATGAAGGCTTTGTGGACATTCAGGTATCTGCTCCTAATGTAGATTACCGGTCTGATGGCATATATATCACATTTCAGGTGCATGAAGGCCCCCGCTACAAAATTCGTGAAGTGAACTTTGGTGGTGACCTTATTGATACGCGCGACCGTATGTTGCATGTGGTGTCCTTGGATGAGCAAAAAGAAGATAATGAGTATTTTTCACTTTCTATTATGCAGGAAGATACAAAGCGCCTGACCCAATTCTATGGGGATTATGGCTATGCTTTTGCCGAAGTGGACACAAAAATTCTCAAGGATGAAGGCGGCGAACCTTATGTGAATGTAGGCTACCTCATCACAAAAAAGCAAAAAGTCTATATTCGACGCGCCATTCTTGAAGGGAATTCTCATACCCGCGACAATGTTATTTTGCGCGAATTGCGTCTTGCAGATGGTGATATCTATGAAGGTGCAAAATTGCGCCGCTCAGCCGAACGTCTTAACAAGCTAGGGTATTTTACCTCTGTGGATACAGAACTCGTGCCCACAGGTAATCCCGACGAAGTAGATTTAAAAATTAAAGTGAAGGAAGGCACTACGGGAGCCATTATGGCCGGTATTGGCTACTCCACGTACTATGATGTGGGCGTCTCAGGTTCCATTATGGAACGAAACCTTTTTGGACGCGGCTATTGGATACAACTCAACGGATTCTTGTCTTGGCGTCGAACATCCGGTGTCTTTTCTTTCACGAACCCTCGCCTGTATGACACCGACCTGCTTGTGGGCAATGACTTCTACTATACCCACGATTATTGGGATGATTTCACCAAGGATACACTTGGCGACAGCATTCGCATTGCCTATCCTTTAGGTGAATATACGACCATTGGTGCAGGCTATCGTCTTGAGCGCTATGAACTGTACGATGTAGATGAATTTGCCGCATCATCGATTGCAGATTACAAGGGTGTCAACTGGACGAGTGCTGTAAACGCGCGCATAACGCGTGATACGACAGATGACCGTTCTCGCCCCACAACAGGTACCATTACGCGCCTATGGGCTGAATACGGCGGCGGTGGTCTTGGCGGAACCGACAACTTTGTCAAGGGCATGGTGGACTGGCAGGCATTTTATAGCTTTAATCCTGAACACGTCTTCCATATACGCGGACGCTTGGGCGGTGTTTTTGAAAATGTGCCGGGCAAGGTTGTTCCTGTGTTTGAGCGCTTCTATGTAGGTGGTATTGATACCATTCGTGGTTATGATTATTCAGATATCTCCCCCAAGGATGCTCGCTATGGCGATGATATTGGTGGAGACCGCATGGGCGTTGCAAACATAGAATACATATGGACTTTCCAGAAGGAGCTGGGGCTTGCAATTGTACCGTTTTTGGATGCAGGCTTCAACATAGACTCTGATACCATGCACAATGTGAGTGATTACTTTGTTGTCTCCACTGGTTTGGAGTTGCGCTGGCGTTCACCCATGGGTGACTTGCGCATCGCCTATGGTATACCGCTTATGGATGACTATAGTGGCGATCGTCCGCGTGGTCGTTTTGAGTTTACGATGGGGCAATTCTTTTAAGAAATTTGCATAAAGTCAGGATATGAAAAATGGGAGTATGTCGCCTAAAGCGCATGCTCCTATTTTTTTGTGAAAAATTGAAAAAAGAAATTGCGCTCAATTGAGTGCGTGCAGTGCAGAAAATGCCATGATGGAGGGGCATAATGCATGTGATTTCTAGTGCTGTTTTGCTGGGAGGGCGTTGAGTGTTTTTTTTATTGAGTTGATAATAAGCGAGACCACCGTTCAAGTTCCCGGGATTGAGGAGGGAGGCAAAAAAAATCTTTCGGTAATGGAGTAGGGGCGGGTTGCAAAAAAGTCTCAAGCACCTCCTCGGCACTTTGTACATAAGGTACGTTCAATACTCCTTGAAGGGGGCACAAGTCCAACGAATGTGTCGGTGTCTGCACAACAAATGGACATCCCACGATTGCCGCCTCCACAGCCGCTGTGGTTGAATTGGATGTCCATACCAGCGTGAGAACATCTTTTTGAGCGGTGATGTCCGCCCATACTTGAGAAAGAGTTGCTTCTATAACCATGGCGCGTGCAGCGAGGTGGGGATAACGAGATATGTGTGGCGGGCAATAGGGATGTCCTTTTATGCAGATGTGTATATGCTTGGGCGCAAGTTGGGCAAATATCTCCAATGTGTGCATGTGTGCGTCAACTTCTGAAGCAAAAAAACCCGTAAGTACAAGCAATTGAAATTTTTTTGCTTTATGCTCTATGTTGAAGCGCGGCAAGGTGGCAAGGTGAGTATAGCGAAGTGCTTCTGCCATATACATGCGTTCTTCAGGCATTCCGGCGACGCGTAGTTGTGTGTAGGCATGTTGTCCATTTGTTATGATAAGATCGGGCATGCACTTGCTTGAAAAGAATCGTGGATCATCAAAATAACGAAAATCGGTGGGTCGTATTGTAGAGTGTTGGACGCCGTAGACAGGAGACTGAGGAAGGTACTGACGCATGGCACTGACGAGTAGTCTTTCCCACGGACAATTTTCCCACGGAAATAGTGCCCATTTATGCGGGGTGTTCTGGCTCATGTGCGAGGTGTGCGACGCATAGCCTTCAAGTGCTTGACCTTGAAGGCATCGCTCAAGGCAGCGCCATCCTTGAAAGCTTGCACGCCACGCATCATGAAGCAGGGGCCAAATGTTTATGGATTGGGCTGTTTTTGCAAAGCAACAGTGTTGTACTATGTCTTTTTCCATACGAAAGCTTGCCCATGCAAGGCGTACATAGCGCACAAGGGCAAGAAATATGCGCCGGCCATTTAAAAATGACTCTGCAAAATAAAATGAGGTACCGTCTTTTTGCGCATTTTGCCAGACTTTGCACAGAGAAAGAGCTTGGCGTAAGGAGGTGTGCTCTGTGCGAATGCGTATAAAAAGCCAATGAAGTGCAAGCTCTCTTTTCTCTTTGAGCATATCTTGCAGAGGGCTCCAGTAAGGCGATCGAAAGCTTGTCACATGAGTGCTGTTCGGGACATGTTCATGGGGAAAATAGGCAACCATCGTGGCAGATTGTTTTTTTTTTGTATGCAGGCAGGTAACAGAAGGCATAAGACGGCGTACCGTCCAGAGCCAATGGACGAAGGCAATGGCGCACTGAGCTACGTGCGGAATTTTTGTGTATATGCGCCGCAACAGATTTGATTTGGGAAGGGTGTGAGAGTTTACGTCGTCTTTGAAAGAGGAAAAATTTTTGTGATTGCTCAGGCAAAATTGGCGTAAAATTTTAATAATTTTTACATGGTCTTGTTGTGCTCTTCCAGATACGTGCATATGCGTCCATGACATATTCCCTAAAATGCGCTCTAGGGCGCGGAGTTTGAGTACATCAGCAAGAAAGGGTGTCAACTGTGGGTGTTTTTCAAAGAGCAAGGAGCACCACCACATAGAGAGCGTGCCTCCTGCCTGCAAGTGCTCGTGGACACATCGACGGCGCACAGGTACGTATCCCATTTCATAGAAAAAAGTCGCAATTTCTTCACGCAATATGGGCATATGCAACGAGCAATAGTCGTCCAAGAAGACGTGGTGTGGTGCGACGCATGTTTTTTTGTGTGATTGGTCCCAGTACAAAACGAGAGAGGCATCTGGCAATGTATTTATCCAGTGATGAGGCATGTCGCGAGCTGGTGCGAGTATAATATGCACGTTTGAGTCTGCGTATGTGTCCCGACTGTTTGTCAATACGCGTCCGCCCGTTATTCAGGAGGTGTCAGAGCTTTCTTGATAATATTATAGAGCGCCTCATTGCCATCTTCATTGAAGTGAAAGTCACCACGAATGTAATATTTATTAATGGTGTTTTCAAGGCCAAGGGCAGTCACTTGATCATAAAAGTATGAATTCGCGTCTATAAAATGTGTGCAATGATTCCTCTCACAAAACTCTCGCCACAAGGTCACACCACGATGGTCGGGCTTATCAAAGATAAGTTGCGATGGCCACGGATATACAAAAACGGACATAGAAATTTTATGGCTATCCAAAAGCTTTTTGAGTCTTTCCATGGAAGCCACAGCTCGCTCAATACCGCCCTTGACGCCGACATCTCCATATCCGTGTATGTTTTCATCGCGTACCCAGGCAGAGCGCTCTGTAAATGTATCAAATATTTCGAGTTCGAGTTTGGGACGCATATGGGCATCTAACAGTAAATTGATATACCATGTGTATTCTAAGTGTTCTTTTGCAAAAAAACTTTGACGTAAAACGTCACTTTGCTCATTATTTACAAACGGCGCCTTAACGATGTGACTTTGTGAGGGGTCTGGTGATGAAGCTGATGTAAATTCTTCATAACTATCTGTTATAAATTTATAATATAAGGCTTCGTCTTGAATATCGCTTATGTCAATGGCCACAATAACATGGTCAAAGTGAAAGCCTTCATCGAGAAGGTGCTGTATTTTTTTAAAATAGAGTGTTGGAGCATATGACGACACACCAAGATTGACAACGGATTTTGTGGGATTGGCGGCTGCATACATGCCTACAAAACTGTGTTCATATGCCATGCCCACAGCCTCGGTGAACGAGTCCCCGATAAAGGCCACGTCGTACTGCTTCGCAACGGCTTTGTCCATATCATCACAGGCGATTTTAAATCCGTACTTATTGGTGCACAGACGATAAAAAGCATTGCCGAACCGTGCATTTCCATGAAAGTTCGGCTTTAATGTATGATGATAGGCCTCATGTGCGGTGCCGGTGGCAGGTGTAAAAATACTCCAAGGCCCAAGCCCAAACGCAGTTAAGGTAAAGTCCAAAATGAGCCAACAAAAGCACGTGCTAAAAATAACGATGGAGGGTGTTTTTAAGAAAGACATTTTTGTCAACTACCACCATATACTCTATTACGTCCGGTGGATTTAGCTCGGTAGAGGCATTGATCTGCCACCGAAAGTGGTTTTTTTGAATCGACATGTTCAGTGCCCGCATATACGCCGATACTGATGGTAATATAGACTTTTTCTTGTCCAAGTATAAAGGGTGTCCTCTCTATATGGTTGCGGATACGTTCAGCTCCCGCTAAAGCTTCATTCAAACAGGTATTGGGCATAATAAGGGAAAACTCTTCACCGCCCCATCGGAAAAGGCGATCTGCCGTACGTATTTGCGTAAGTATCTGTGTGGAAATATGCTGTAAAACCTGGTCGCCTATTTCGTGCCCGTAGGTATCATTCACCTTTTTGAAGTGATCAATATCCATGAGAGCAAGGGCGAATGTTTCATCTTTACGCCGTGTTTTTGCCATGGACCATGCAAGAAATTTATCGAAATCACGCCTGTTTCCAAGGCCTGTGAGGGAATCTGTGAGGGAAGTTTGCTCAAGGCGTAAAACTGCGCATTGCAAAGCGATATTCGTGCGATGCCGAACATATTCAATGCAAGCGACAAATCCGTAACTTCCCAATAGTGTGAGTAAAAGGCGTATTCTTATCCCTTCTCCCACGGGTAAGGATAAAAACACTTCTAAGGGTGTTAAAAAAAGAAGTAATAAAAAAATGTAAAATGTAGAAAAGGCTATGGTTCCATATCTCAAACCGGAACCCAAGATAACGACTGGCGGGTATAGTGAGATCCACAATAACGAACTTCCATCCTCAACCATAGCAACAAGCAAAAGATAGGCCGCCAAGAACGTTAGAGTCACAACTTCACACGCTAAGGCTACCCCGACGGCTCGATCAGGATTCCACAACCAGAAAAAACAAAATAAAGAAGCGAGTAATGCTATGCAAAGAGGAGGCAGGATGAACCAGTTACCCTCCATAATATTTAAGGCAACACTTACAGATAAAAGCACAAGCATCAATGCGCACATGCCGTATGCGCACAAACGCCGAAAATTCGCTTCGTTAAATGTGAGCGTTGATGCTTCAGGCGTAATACGCGAGACAGAAAAGAACAACTGCCAAAAGCGTGTGGGATTTTGCATGAAAATTTGTGAAGATCTAAAAGGCATAGGCAATCCATTACCGACGCGAAAAGACGGTTTAAGTAGTAAAATCGACGTAGTGCGGTGCAGAGAGATTATCTCGCAAGAAAACATCTCAAAAAAGAAGTCAACACTCCTCAAAAAAGCAGATAGCATGTTTTCAAGCAGTTCAGATTTAAGGTATCAACCTTCACACGGGAGAATTGCTCATGATGGCGGATATGTCAATAAAAAAATGAATATGTCAGAAATTTTCTGTTAAATTTTTTGCATTTTGTGTATTAAGGAATTTGCTTTATATCCGATAAGCTCTTTACATTGCGGCTGTTGCGTAATATTTTCTGAGCGATGTTTAAGATGTCGCTTTGCATGCGTTATGAACTCTGCTGAAGGAGATTTCTCATGAAATTACGGTTTAAACTTTTGCTGCCGATTATTGTTTTATTTGTGATTTTGTTGGGGGTGAGTGGGTATCTTTCGTATACAGCTGCCGAAAAAAATATTCGCCAAGCTTTGATTGATGACTTTTCAGGAGAAGGCAATTCGCTTATGCGCACCATCAACGCTTTCGCTAAGGAACGTATGACAGATGCCAGCAGACTCGCCGCAGATCAAATTATCCTTGATTTTTTTGAAAAAAGTACCGAGAACGACCCGCAGCGCGTGGAATCCACCGGGAAGCTCCTGCAACAAAAAATCACCACGTATCCTGATTTTATGCGCGCTACACTTTTAGATACGCGTGGGGTTACCCTTACATCCACAAATCTGCAGTCTGCCCCTGCGGGTGGCAATTTTGCCGATAGGGAGTATTTTCGTGAGGCGCTTGCAGGGAATTCCTATTTTTCCACCATATTTATGAGTCGACTTGATAACAGGCCCGTTATGGTTGCTACAGCGCCTGTAAGAGACAATCATAAAGTCGTGGGGGTGCTACGAGTCACCGTAGAAGTAGATTTTCTGGAAGACATTGTCGCTGCCATGAAGCGAGGGCGCACAGGGACATCATATATTCTGAATTCTGAAGCCTTGGTAGCCGTAAGCGCCAAAAAAGATTTGCTGTTTAACGAAAATCTGCCTGCTGCCAAACTCTATGAAGAATGGGTTGCCTATGACGGGGGGCAGCTTGTGGAAGCGCTTGGCAATGACGGGAGAGCCATTTTTGCATACTTTGTCACCGATAAAGATGCAAAGTTGACAGCCGTGACACGTATCGACAGCGAAGAAGTTTTTGAAGAGCTTATCCGTATGCGTAATACCAGCGTTATTATTATAGTTGGTTCCGTCATTTTGGGGACTTTAGTGATCTGGCTTGTGGTCACACCGATTGTACGCGCACTCGATCGTGGTGTGCAATTTGCCACCAATGTGGCGGCAGGACAACTCGATGGTAATCTTGACGTGAACCGTAATGATGAAATTGGGAAGCTGGCAGAAGCTTTACGCAGTATACCGCGTTCACTAAAGAAAATTGTCTCTGAATATGATATATTAAAAATGGAAATACGCGCAGGTCGCCTTAATCATCGTGGTGATGTGACACATTTTCATGGTGAATTTGCCACGCTTGTCCAAGGCACAAATGCGATTTTAGACACTTTTGGTACAGCCTTTGAAAAAAGTGAATCGCCCATTTTTGTGATCGATGACTCATATAAAATTATGTACGCGAATCCCATGACATGCAGTCTTGCCGGTGCTCATATTATTGGAAAAGATTGTAAGAGTGTTATGCAAAACGAAGACAATGGAACCCCACAAGATGCCGTTCGCTTGGCTTTTCAAACAAAAAATCCTGCCGCCAATGAGACGATTGTGCATCCAAACGGACGCGCCATGGACGTCTCTTACAGCACTATCCCCATGGTGTGTGAAGAAGGTGTCGTGCGCTCTGTCATGATTTTTATGACAGATATTACCAAGATTAAGGAAACACAACGCACCATTATTGATGTAGCACAACAAGCCACAAACATTGCAGACAGCGTGGCCACTGCTGCGGAACAATTAACAGGTCAAGTGCAACAAGCCACTGAAGGGGCAAATGTGCAACGTGGCAGAACAGCCTCGGCAGCGACTGCCATTGAGGAAATGAATGCCACTGTCCTTGAGGTAGCCAGCAGCGCAGAAAAAGCCCGAGTGCAAGCATCAGAAACTCGTGAAAAGGCCAGCGAAGGCACTGTCGTTGTTTCACAAGTCGTCAAAGCCATGGAAGACGTGAATGCTGTTACCACAAAACTCTCAGCAGATATTAAAGACCTTGGAACAAAGGTTGATGCCATTGGCTCAGTCATGGGAGTCATCTCTGACATCGCAGATCAAACAAACCTTCTTGCCCTCAATGCGGCCATTGAAGCTGCTCGCGCCGGCGAGGCCGGACGTGGTTTTGCGGTGGTGGCCGATGAGGTACGTAAACTTGCCGAAAATACAATGAGCGCTACAACTGAAGTAGGAAGCAGTATTACCGGGATTCAGCAATCCACCGCCGCCAATATTGCCCAATTTGAAAGGGCTGCAAAAATTATTGGTGAGGCCTCAGAACTCAGCACACGTTCTGGGCAAGCACTGGACGAAATTCAAAATCTTGCAGAAGGCAACGCTACTCTCATTACGAATATTGCCACAGCGGCTGAAGAGCAGTCGGCAACCTCGGAAGAAATCAGTCAAGCGGCCATGGCCATTAACCAAATTGCAGATGACTTGTCTGAGGGCATGAACGAATCAGCAACGTCTGTTGAAAACTTAACATATCTGGCGCAAGACTTAAGAGAAATCTTGAGAAGGCTGTCTACGTAAATCATGCAATAAGGATAACAGTCTGTTGAAAAAATCCAAATTCACAGGACGCTCAACATAGACGAGATATAACAGTCCGTTGGAAAACTCAAATTTTCAGGCTGTTCAAAAAGTGTGAGATACAAGGAAGAGAAAAAAAGTAAGCAACGCCGTGTATATAGACATACATAAGTTGTTTACTTTTTTTCTCGGACGCCGTAGATTGCACTTTTTCAACAGCCTGATAACGAAATACAAAAATCCAGACATCACTCTATATGAAACGTGCATAAGATGTCTGGATTTTTCTTGGGCGCTGTCGTTACATGCGCCTTTTCCCCTCTTATCGAAGCGGGCTCTGTGTCAGACTTCGCTTGCTTTTTCAGTCAAATACCATAAGAGTATATTCCTTCAAAGCAAGCTTGGCTTTGTTTCAATGGGCTTGAAATAACACAAGAATTCGCAATTTACGACAGCGTCTAGTAGCGTGTTTTCTCTAAGTGTGTTTTTGAAAAGCATGTGGGGGGGGCGTGTGCCCTTTAGGGTGAAACTTTTTTTAGGAAAAAAAGCTTTTCCCCCACACCATCGCTGCTCTCGATAGCCGTAAGGCTCGTTCCTCGCCTAACGGCTACGCCTACGGCGCCATTCGGTCGGCCCCTTCAAAAAACCAATAAGTTCGCGTGCATGCCGGAGTTTTTTTACTTAAGGAAACACTGATTAAATATATATAACTTACTATAAAATAATTGCGAAAAAGAACTTCTCCTATCTCAGTAATTGCGGA
>CAYJPE010000029.1:0-18267 GCA_964371965.1 uncultured Desulfovibrionaceae bacterium | reverse complement strand
GGCCGACCGAATGGCGCCGTAGGCGTAGCCGTTAGGCGAGGAACGAGCCTTACGGTTATCGAGAGCAGCGATGGTGTGGGGGGAAAGCTTTTTTTCCCAAAAAAAGTTCCCCCCCACATGCTTTTCAAAAACACACATTTAGACAAAACAAACTACGAGCGTGGTCTACTTTTTCAACGAGCTGTTAGCCCCACATTTCTTCATATACCTTACTAGCATCGTAGGTTTCACGCTGCTTAAATGCTTGATCTGGGTAACCACATACCACAATACCCAACATCTCCACATGATCCGGAAGTTTGAAGTAGGACTTTAAGGCTGAGGCTCTTTCCTCCACAGGGTGAATACCTGTCCATACGGTACCAATACCAAGCGCTCGTGCTGCCAACAGCATATTTTGAATGGCAGCCGAACAATCTTGTGGCCAAAAACCCGCGTATTTTTCTGCCGTGACATCGGCACACACCGCTATGCATACGGGCGCCTGTTTGGCCATTTGTGCATAAGGATGATGTTTCGCTATGGCATCTCGATGCTCCTGCTTTCGAATAACAATGAAACGCCATGCTTGTGCGTTTCCAGCGCTGGGTGCCGCCATGGCTGCTTCAAGTAAGCGTGTCACATCCGCGTCACTCACGGCCTTGTCCAAAAATTTTCGTATACTGCGTCGCGTAAAAATTGCTTCAAAAATATCCATATGCTTTCCTCAAAATTTCATTAAATATTGCAATGCCTTTTTCTACTATACAAAAAGGTGTTCCATATAAGACACTTGCTTTTACATCATTAATAGACTATACGCTTGAAGCGCGCAACAGTCCATAAAAAAATATATGGAGCAATGATATGTTGAATCACTTCTTACAAAAAAACATACTGACGCCTCTTCTTATGACGCTTTGCAGCTTCCTCCTATGCTCCGCACAGGCACATGCCCTGTCAGCGTGGGAAGAAAGCAATATGACAGCGCAAATAAACGCAATAAAAGCTTTTTCTCAAGGAAGAGTCGGTCTTATGGTGCATTTTATGGGCACTGGCGAAAGTTTTAGTTACAGTGCAGAAGAACGCTTTCCTTTTTGCAGCACAGTAAAACTGATTGTGGCTGCGGCAATACTCCATAAATCGCAAAATTCCACTGAAAATCCTCATTTTTTGCAGCAAAAACTTGTCGTCCCGCAAGACCTTGTCACATACTCGCCTGCGTTGACAGGTCGTTCCGGAACGGAGCTGTCCATACAAGATTTATGTATTGCCATGGTTCAAGAAAGTGACAACACCGCCACCAACATGCTCTTGGAAAGCCTCGGGGGTCCCCTTGCCTTGCAACAATTTGCGCGTATTACGGGTGGAAAAGAATTCCGTATGGAAGATTATGAACCCCAAATAAATGAGGCAAAACCCACAGATAAACGTAATGCCTCTACCCCTCTTGCTATGATAAGCCTTATGAACGAAATTTTCTTTGGTAATGTCCTTAACGAGCACAATAAAACGCTCCTGCAAACATGGATTGCGCACACCCGTACGGGCAATAACCTCATTAGGGAAGCCACACCGCAAAGCTGGCAGGTGTGGCATAAAAGTGGTGCAGGTGCTCATGGCAGTATTGGTGATATTGCCGTCATTTTTCCTGACAAGCACTCTTCAGAGTACATGCCACATGTGTATGGGGATGGTCCCATCCTCCTCGCCATCTATATGACAGGCTCATCATTGAGCTACGATGAACGTGCTGACTTCATTCGTCAACTCACCAAAATTGCCTTGCGTAGTAAATAAATTTTATGGGGATTGCCATGTATCATACAAGACAACGCTATGGACAAACTGACCGTTATTACATGAAAGCCATTGTGGAGCAACGTGCACAAATTCCAATCAATAGAGATCTTTTTGAAATACAACACGGACTTTATGACCACGCCATAGCCACAGATATTCATGAATTGAATCATCTTTTTTTTGCATGGAACAACAAAATCAAAGAAGAATGGAAAGAACTGTCAGACGTTCCGGCATATGTATTTGGCGCTCCTTATGTGCATTATCGTCGGGCAAAAAACATTCAAAAAGACCCCAATGCCAAAGGAACCGTTGTTTTCCCTTCACATGGATTAGAGGCAATGCCTGCACAATACAATATTGATGCTTATTGTCAACAACTCTTACAATTACCCAAAAAGTTTCATCCAATAACCATATGCGTTTTTTGGGGCGATATTTCTCAATTTGCGCTTCATTTAGAATACTTGGCGCGTGGTTTTCACGTTACTTCCGTATTTCTTGAGGGAATAAACTATGTGGATGGCTTTTATAATATACTTAAAAAACACGAGTATGCCACATCAAATATATTTGGATCCTATGTACTGTATGCCATTGAAATGGATATTCCTTTTTTCCTCCTTGGCGAACGCGTCGTATACGACAATAGAAAGCAACTCGATCCAAATATGGAAAAAACGCTTTTTGT
This sequence comes from uncultured Desulfovibrionaceae bacterium, assembly GCA_964371965.1. Taxonomy (GTDB): domain Bacteria; phylum Desulfobacterota; class Desulfovibrionia; order Desulfovibrionales; family Desulfovibrionaceae; genus CAYJAD01. The sequence continues at coordinate 15,794 of CAYJPE010000029.1, read as the reverse complement.
AGCTGATAGTGATGAAATGGGAAAATTCAGAACGAAACTTTTTAGAAATGCCCCAAAAGATATTATTACTTCTGAACAAAGAGATTATATACATTCAGAAATCGGCATGCACGAATGTCTTTCTCAAGAGCAACTTCGGGACGCAGTCCAGCCAATACTTCGCGACCCCAAGAGTATTGACCATACAGATTTGCTTGAAGTAAAATACATGAACGATATGAGGCGCGAATATAAAAAGAGCTTACAATTTTTGCCTTAACTGTAACAGTGAAACTATTCTCCACTGATCCAATAACTATGAAAACCGTCGTCGAGCCAACCATCACGAATATTAAGAAAGCCCGCTGACGTAAAAATATTGTGATACTCTGCTCGGGTGCGTCGCCATCCCCAAAATTGTTGCCGGCGCACTTCCAGCATATGCAGCACCGCCCGAATGCCAATTTTCAGGGCGTTGACAAAGCTGCCTACAAAGCTGTCTTCCTCAAGTAAGGAGGCAGAAAGACAGAGAAGGCGCCCACCGGGAGCCAAAAGACTGCGCAAATCCCTCAAAGTATGCTCAAAAGCATCATTGGGTAAACCATAGTCCATGGCTGAGAGAAAAATGACATTATACCGCACATCCGCCGGCAAACATGCAGAAGGTTTGCCTATATAAATACGCTCGGTTGATACTTTTTCCTTAAGCCAACGAAGGCCAATGGTACTGCGTTCGTTAAGATGCAACTCTAGTTCAGGCATAATATCCAAAAGGGATTTCTCTAAATAGCCCACACCACTGCCAAGGGAAAGAAGGCGCGTTGGTTCATGCGGACTGTCCTCGTGTTCCCAATGTTCCCTTTGCGTTATTATTTGCTCGGCAAGCCACTGTGCATCTTTATCCTTACTGGCTCGCCAGCTGGCAGGCAATGATTCCCAACCGGTGTAGCGTTTAAAAAGCTCTTCATAGAATGTTGCATAGAACTTCCCCCCTGCCAAATGAAAAAAGGACACATGCGTAAAAGCTGTGAAAGGAATGCCCTGCCAGCTCTCTTGATAAAATCTCCGCATATGTCCTCCTCATGTATCTATGGAAACACTGATGAGTGCTGTTTTTTTCAATGTTTGAGACGCACTTATTCAAAACGCTTATATATAGCAAGATTTTTCAAAGTGCGCCTTTTTAAAAAAGAACAACTCGATCGAATCAGTGTTTTTTTATATCAAAATGTAATCAGTTTATTTGTCAAGCGCAGCGATAGCCGGCAAAGTTTTGCCTTCCAAAAGCTCCAAGGATGCGCCGCCTCCGGTGGATATATATCCCATCTTATCGGCAATGCCATAAAGCTCAACGGCCGCCACAGAATCACCGCCACCCACAATAACGAAGGCGGAACTTTCTGCAAGAGCTTCCCCAAGTGCTTTGGTTCCTGCGCCAAAAGGCTCCGTCTCAAAAGCGCCCACTGGGCCGTTCCATACAACCGTTGCCGCATCTTTGCATAAATCTGCGTATAGTTGCATGGTTTGTGAGCCAATATCCAAAATCATTTTGTCAGCCGGTACATTGTCCACAGACACGACGCTTGCTTCTTGATTGGGCGCAAGCGCAGAGGCCACCACGACATCAGTGGGCAAGGGCAAGAGTTTACCCTCCGCTTTGGCCTTGTCCATAATCCGTTTTGCATCGGGAATGAGTTCTTCCTCGTACAAAGACGTACCCACAGCATAACCACTGGCCGCTAAAAATGTGTTGGCAATACCGCCGCCTACAATGAGTTTATCTACCTTGGTGAGCAGGTTTTCCAGCACACCAAGTTTTGTGGAGACTTTTGAACCACCAATGATGGCTACAAGCGGGCGCGTGGGATTATCTTGCACTTTGGCAAAGGCAGCAAGTTCTGCCGCCAACAAGGGGCCGGCGCATGATGCTTTTGCAAGACGCACGGCACCTTCTGTGGATGCATGCGCCCTATGCGATGAACCAAAGGCATCCATGCAATAGACATCACCAAGGTTAGCCAATTGTTGTGCCAAAGCCGCATCATTTTTCTTTTCACCCTTGGCAAAACGAATATTTTCTGCCAGTACACATTGCCCGGGTTTGACATCAATGTTCGTCAAATCGGGAGCAAACTCAACAGTCATGCCCAAAAGCTCCCCAAGATATGCGGCGACAGGACGTAAAGAAAATTTTTCTTCAAATTGCCCTTCCGTAGGTCGTCCGAGATGAGAAAGCAAGACAACGCCCGCTCCCTTCTCCAAGGCCAAACGAACAGTGGGTATAATGGCGCGCAAGCGTTTGTCGCTCGTAATAACACCATCCTTCATGGGGACATTCAAATCCTCACGAATAACAACACGCTTTCCTTGAACATTCATATCTTGCAGCAAGGCAATTGCCATGAAATAACTCCTACGCTAAAATTTTTTTCACTGTTTCAACAATATGTTCTGCTGTAAAGCCAAAATGCTCCGACAGCACCTTTCCTGTGGCGGAAGCGCCAAAGCATTTCATACCGACAACAGCTCCGTCAAGTCCCACATATTTGTACCAATAGTCGGCACTGGCAGCCTCAATGGCAACTCTTGCGCGTACACTGTGCGGCAACACAAATTCTCGATACGCGTCATCTTGCGCATCAAAGACTTCCGTACACGGCATGGACACAACACGCACCAAACGCCCTTGTTCGCTGAGCATGCTCGCGGCTTCAAGTGCCAACGCAACTTCTGAACCGGTTGCAAGCAAAATAACATCCGGCAAGCCTTCACAATCTTGCAAAACATAGCCACCCCTCTCCACAAGTGCAACTTGTTCCGGGGTTCGTTGTACAAAGGGCACATTTTGGCGAGACAAAGACATGCAATGAGGATGTTTTGTATCTTCTACAGCACATTTCCACGCAATGAGCGTCTCCAAAGTATCGCAAGGACGCCACACATGCAGGCCGGGAATAAGGCGTAAAGAAGGCACATGTTCCACCGGTTGATGGGTGGGGCCGTCTTCGCCAACGCCAATGGAGTCGTGCGTCAATACCCATACAAGTCGCACACCCATAAGTGCCGAGAGGCGTATGGCATTTCTGGCATAATCCGAAAACATCATGAATGTTCCCGCATAGGGCAATATGCCCCCATGCAGTGCCATTCCATTCATAATGGCACCCATGGCAAATTCACGAACGCCATAGTAAATATAGTTGCCGCCATAATCATCGCGCGCAATGGCTTTAGAATGCGCAGTAAATGTCCCCACAGAACCCGTCAAATCGGCAGAACCACCCATAAGTTCCGGCAAAACGCTCCCAAAGGCTTGTAAAGCTTTTTGGGATGCAATGCGTGTCGCCACATTCTCGCCAGATTCCAAACAGTGCTTTAATGCCTCAGCCACGGTTGCATTCCATGTATCAGGTAAAGCACCGCTCATACATCGTTGAAATTCTTTTGCAAGTTCCGGATACTGTTGTGTATAGGTCGCAAAATGTGTTTTCCATGCTTCTTCCGCCTGAGCACCTGCCTGACGCGCATCCCACGCTTCTAGAATGTCCTGTGGAATACTAAAAGCCGGTGCAGTCCAGCCGAGTGCCTCCCGTGCGGCACGTATTTCATCGGCTCCCAAGGGTGCCCCATGACAAGATGCGCTGTCAACTTTATTGGGCGCCCCATGACCAATATGCGTCTTACATATGATAAGCGTTGGCTTGCCTGAGCTTTGTTGTGTGTACGCATGCGCCTTTTCAAGGGCACTATCCAGCGCTGCGGCATCATGCCCGTCAATGGGACCCACAACGTTCCAACCACAAGCCAGAAACCGTGCCACCACATCCTCATCAAACCAAGCGGCAATATTGCCATCAATGGAAATATCATTGGCATCATAAAGAGCCACAAGCTTGTGTAATCCCAAGGTACCTGCCAAGGAACACGCTTCATAGCTCACGCCTTCCATCATACAACCATCACCCAAAAAAACATAGGTATTGTGGTCAACAATATGTAATGCTTCTTTGTTGAAGCGCGAGGCAAGATGTCTTTCGGCAAGTGCCATGCCAACGGCTGTGGCAATGCCCTGCCCCAATGGGCCGGTGGTCGTTTCTATGCCGGGCGTTTTGCCAAATTCCGGGTGACCGGGTGTTTTGGAATTGAGTGTACGAAAATCTCTGATATCATCCATACTTACATCATAGCCAGTCAAATGCAAGAGAGCATAGAGCATCATTGATGCGTGTCCGTTAGAAAGCACAAAGCGATCTCTGTTCACCCAATGGGGATTGGCGGGATTATGTTTCAAATGGTGTCGCCACAAAGCCTCTGCCATATCAGCCATGCCCATAGGTGCACCCGGATGTCCGGATTGGGCTTTTTCAATGGCATCTGTGGATAAAAAACGCACAGCATGTGCCAATTTTTTCCGATCTATCATGCTTTCATCTCCTCAAAAAAATCCTAAAGCGTTTGGCTTTGCGCCAGAGCCGCAGCCGCCACAAAGTCCTGATAACGTTGTACATAAGGGGGTTGAGAAAAAAACGCCGAACCAGACACAAAAACATCGGCTCCACACTCTATGAGTGTGGCAATATTTTGAGGATCCACGCCGCCGTCCACCTGAATACGTATATTCTCCTTAGCCGCAAGTAAAGTACGAAGCGCACGTATTTTCTCATACGTTGCCGGAATAAAACGTTGACCGGAAAATCCCGGATTGACGCTCATAAGAAGAATCATGTCGACGTCATCAAGCACATACTCTAAAACACATAAAGGCGTTGCAGGATTGAGAGCAACGCCGGCTTGCATGCCACGCTCACGAATATATGTCAGTGTTCGCTGCAAATGACGGGTAGCCTCTGAGTGTACCACAAGCATATCTGCTCCGGCTTTATGAAAATCATCAATATAGCGATCAGGATCCTGTACCATCAGATGCACGTCAAAAAAAAGCCCACTCGTTGCACGCAAGGATGCGATTACCGGTGGACCAAAAGTAATATTGGGAACAAATGTACCATCCATAACATCAAGGTGAATCCATGTAACGCCGGCATCTTCGATCTCTTTCAACTCTTGTGAAAGGTGGGCAAAGTTGGCACTCAACAGAGAAGGGGATAAAATCATAATACCTATTCCTCAGGCTCCACTAAAATTTGACGCATACTCACAAGTTCCCGACGAATTTCCCGCACAAAAGCTTGTTCGCGTACAATTTGCTGTCGTATAAGATCACGCACGGCATTATTTTTGGCGCTTTGCTCTCTGGCTAGCTGTTCTTTAAGAGCTCGCACAGCCACGGAATTGTCCTTCAGTGCCCTTGAGGGGATTTCATCGGAACTATGGGTGTCAATGTCGTCTTCGGAAAAGCTTTCACTGTCCTCAGAAAATGCGTCTTCGGAAAATGCGTCTTCAGATTCGTCGGAAAAAACTTCTTCAGAAAAAACATGCTCAGAAGCGTCGTCGTCGCCTTGAAGAACAGGATCGTCAGACACAGCTTTACTGTGCGATGAAGCTCCCGTCTTATGCTTTTCTTGAGCACGATTCAACTCTTCCTGCAACATACGTCGCGCACCGTCAATGGTCATGCCCTTTTCATGCAACAAACGTTTAATATGCTGCAAAAGTGTGACATGAGCCTCTGTATACAGGCGTTGCCCCTTTTCGGTGCGTAGGGGCGTTAACTGCGAAAATTCTGTCTCCCAAAAGCGCAAGACATAACTTTTTAATTGCAACCTCTCTGCCACCTCACCAATACGGTATGTTTTTTCTTCCATATTTTCCCCAATGCTTTTGAGAGCTTTGAGCAAGGGACATCTTCCCCAAGACTACAAATTTCATTTATTAAATGCGAACCCCCAACGCCTTCGTCAAAGATTGCACTATTTTTTCTTTTTCCTTATCCACTTCGGCGTCTTTGAGCGTACGCGCTTTATGCCGAAAAGTCAGACGAAATGTGGCATTACACGCACCATCTTCCGGTTCGAACATATCAATAAGACTGACATCTTCCATAAGAGGCAATTTCATGCCACGTACATGATCAAGTACCGTTCCCACACGCAATGCCGTATCCGTCATCACCGTTATATCACGCCGTACAGGAGGATACATGCCAAGGGGTACAAAAGCAATGTTCACAGATTCGCTGAGTATGCGTATTCTGTCAAGGTCAATTTCCGCCAACCAGATGTCTTTGTGCGCATGAAAGGCATCGGCAATACGAGGCTGCACCCTGCCCATGGTACCCACATCTTGACCCTTGACAAAAACGCTCACACATGGTGCCAAGAAGGGATGCGCTTCTTTCTGTTCAAATGTCACACCGTCAAGATGCAAGAAGGCGCACAAATGCTCGACAATACCCTTCAAATCGCAATAGTCGGCATCCCCCTCTTCTTGAGGCCACATAGCATCAAATCGCGCGCCGTGCAACAAAATACCAAGGCGTCCAAATTCTGTCACTGTCGTTTCCGAAGCGGCATCTGCGAAAAAAACATGTGCCAATTCAAAAAGGCGCACACCGGCATTGCCTTGTGCCCTATTATGTCGCACGTTTTGCAAAAGCCCCGGCGCAAGGCATGTGCGTAAAGCATCTTGCTCCGACGAAAGCGGATTCATGATGGAAACACGTTTATCATGGGGAAGATTTAAAAAATCCAAATCTTTATGCCCAACAAAGCTATAATTGACAGCTTCATTCAGTCCCAAACCAGAAGCCCATGCTTTGATACGAGACCAAAAAGCAAAGGTACTTTCCGGCTTACCCGCACAATCCACATTATGACGTACCACCGGCAGCACTGGTGCTATGCGGTCAAGACCGTAAACACGCCCCACTTCCTCAATAAGATCTGCCTCTCGTCCCATATCACAACGCCACGAAGGCCCTTGAACACGCCAACATGCCGTATCAGTTGTATCCACAATACAGCCGATCTTTGTCAGTACCCCATAACAAAAATCTGCCGTCAATGACAATCCCAAAAGGCTGTTGGCACGCTGCAATCGAAATATCATGGAAGGAGCCTGCCACGGCATGGGCTCAGAAGAACACACACCTGGACGCACTGTTCCACCGGAAAGTTGTGCCATAAGCACAGCCGCGCGGTTCATAGCCCACGTATTCCCCACTTGATCAACACCACGTTCAAAACGGTACGATGCCTCACTCGAAAGCCCTAAACGACGCGATGTCTTACGGATACTGGCGGGGCGAAATACTGCGCTTTCCAAAAAAACCGTGGTGGATGTTTCGGTAATTTCCGAATCAAGCCCGCCCATAACGCCCGCAAGAGCCACAGCTCCTTGCCCGTCACGAATGGTCAAATCTTGCGCTGTGAGCGTGCGTTCTTGCCCGTCAAGCGTCGTCACTTTTTCACCAGCACTTGCCAAGGCAACAACAATGCACCCATCACGAATTTTATCGCAGTCAAAAGCATGAAGCGGTTGCCCACATTCCATAAGAACATAGTTTGTCACATCAACAATATTAGAGATGGGGCGCACACCCACAGCATGAAGGCGATAGCGAATGCTTGCAGGCGAAGGGGCAATTGTGACATTGTCCAAAAGCCTTCCTTGATACAAGGGGCATTGCTCGGCATCGGGAATATGGATACTCACTGCATGACTTGCATCTTCTCCATGCTCTGCCAAAGAAAATTCCGGCAAATGCAAAGGAAGGTCACAAGAAAGCGCCACTTCACGAGCAAGGCCAAGCACAGACATGCAGTCAGCACGATTGGGCGTGATGCTGATATTTAAAACTTCACGGTCAACGTCAAAATAATCCACAAAAAGCTGACCCACAGTGGCATCGTTCGGCAAAACCATAATACCAGCATGATCATCCGAAAGCCCCAATTCTCTTTCTGAGCAAATCATACCAAAGGAAGGTTGCCCACGTAACTTTGCTTTTTTTATAAGCATACCACCTGGCATGGTGGTGCCGACTAAGGCCACCGGAACCTTTTGCCCCTGTGCCACATTGGGCGCGCCACAGACGATATCCAAGGGGGCATCTTGCCCAACATCAACCTTACACACAGAAAGCTTGTCTGCCTCAGGGTGACGATGACAGGACACAACGTGCCCCACAACAATGGATGCAATATCGTCAAAAGGGCGAACAATCTCTTCCAGCTCAAGACCAAGCATGGTAAGACGCTTTCCAAGCTCTTCGGCTGTGCCTGTAAAAGGAACAAATTCCCGCAACCATTTTAGACTGAGTAACATAGTCAAAACCTTTCTTCAGGAGTATTTAAAAATCCCATCCCGCATCGTCACCCGGCACGTCCGGAAGAGGGCGCGACAGTCCGGATTCTCTGGCACCGCCATACGCGCCGGGGCGCAAGCGTTCACGGGACACAGATTCTTCTTCCGTGGGATATACGGGATTACCGTACGCATCAATGATACCACCACTCATGATGCGCTTTTCCTTTTCATTTTCAATACCGGGTCCATAGCTATGGCGCTGACCGCCTTCCATACCTGTTACCGGTGCTGCATGGGCAAGACAAACACTCCCCAAGCACGTGCAGCACAAGAGCAGACTACATAAATTGCGATAAAAAACGTACATCATTTTCAAAAAACATCCGTAAATCACCAATGCCGTACTTGAGCATAGCCACACGTTCCACCCCAAGGCCAAAGGCAAAACCAGTGTACTCTTCCGGATCATACCCCACTGCCTCAAAGACCGCAGGATCCACCATGCCACAGCCTAAAATTTCAACCCATCCCGTTCCTTTGCACACACGGCACATGTCCTGACCAATATGACCCTTGCCACCACATAAGCAACAAGAAATATCCGCTTCGGCTGAAGGCTCTGTAAAGGGAAAAAAGCTCGGGCGAAAGCGCACTTGCGTTTCTGCACCAAAAACACCGCGCATAAAGGCCGTCAGCGTTCCGCGCAACTCAGCCATACTCACATGACGATCCACCAAAAGGCCTTCCACTTGGTGAAACATGGGCGTGTGCGTTATGTCAGAGTCGCGTCGATACACCTTGCCTGGCACAACCACGGCCAGAGGAGGACTATGCGAAAGCATAGTACGTACTTGGACAGGCGATGTATGAGTGCGCATGACAACGGTATCGGACACATACAGCGTGTCCTGCATATCACGCGCGGGATGCTCTGGAGGTAAGTTCAAAGCTTCAAAGTTGTGGTAGTCCGTTTCCACTTCAGGGCCGGACACAATATCATAACCAAGCTTTGTAAAAATTTGACAAATTTCTTCCATGACCATAGTTGTGGGGTGCAAAGAACCTCGCCACGGTGCACGCCCGGGAAGTGTGGGGTCAAAACGCGCCAAAGCAGTCGCCTCTTGCGCATCGCTCAAGGCTTTATTTTTTATCTCAAAAAGGTCACTCAAAATGCCTTTTATTTCATTGGCTTTTTGCCCTACTGCCGGACGTTCGGAAGGTTCAATCTTTGGCAGCGCGCTCATTATCTGTGCCATACTACCCTTACGTCCCAAGAATTCTATGCGCAAAGCTTCCAGCTCGGATAAAGAAGAAGCCCGGTCAAGCCCCTCTTGGAACTGTGCTACCAGGCTTTCCAACGCAGTAAGAAGATTCATGCTATTCCCTTGCGCATTGCCTTGACTCGCTTATATCCGCGTCACACACAAGCCAGTAAAAGTACGCTTGCACACAACACAAAAACAATAAGAAAACTGCACGACTGACGTTTTGCTTCTCCAACAATGGCGGCACAAAAAAGAGTCACTCGTGTTTATAAGAGTCTTGGGCTTTGCTGTCTGTTATATGATACAACACAAAATATCGAAAAATGAGACAATGCCCTTACACATGCAGCAGAGAAGAAATCATTATTTTTGCTTCGTACTTGCGCTTAATACACACAATCATAAAGAATGTCTTCACGGCAATCGCACATATAAGGAAGCGCTGATGTTATTGATTTTTATCTTTAACAAAAAAGGGGGGACTTTCAAGAAGAGCTTAGCATATGAGCATATATCTAAGAATTCTCAAAAATGACCTTTCGCGGTTACAAGGCAAAAAAACATCAGCGCTTCTCAAGAAACATCTACTTCAATGCGTTCTTGGCCAATTCTACCAAGTTAGCAAAATCTTCCTTGGCTCGAACAGCCATGTCAGCTAACATTTTACGATTTACCAGCACCTGTGCTTTTTGCAAGCCGTGCATAAAACGACTGTAGGAAAGACCGTTGGCGCGCGCACCTGCATTGATACGCAAAATCCAAAGCTTACGAAAATCGCGCTTACGCAACTTACGTCCCACATATGCATACTGCAAGGAACGCTCTACAGCCTCACGGGCGGTGCGGTACAAACGGCTGCGACCACCACGAAAACCCTTGGCCATGGCCAAATACTTCTTATGCCGACGATGGGCGGCAAGACCTCTCTTTACGCGCATGGATTACCTCCAACTAACATCAAGCGAGGCGGAGATCGTGCCAGCTTGATGGAAAAAGATACTGAAGACAAGTCACGAAGCATTCGCCGCCGTCTTTATGACAGAAACAGCGAAATTTTAAGCTCCTTGGCCTTGCTTTTTGGCATTAAAGCTCGGTGCAATTATGAGAAAGCCTTTTTACAGGCCATGCACGAACGCAATGCACATACATTACACATTTGGTAACATACGACGGACAGCCTTTTCGTTGGTGCTGTCTACCAATGTCGATTGACCAAGACGCATCTTGCGCTTGGCGCTCTTCTTGGTCAAGATGTGGCGCAAGTTCTGACGGCGACGTTTAAACTTGCCACTTCCTGTCACTTCAAAGCGCTTGGCAGCCGCACGCCGAGTTTTGATCTTTGGCATGAATTTCTCCTTAAAAAAACTTTCGAAACTGCATAGTACATGCGGACAAGTGCATATGGCAGAGCACAAATGCACACCCAGTGTCCAATATACATGCAAACGCTCGCATCACATGCATATTCTCTTCTTTCATTGCAATGAAGCCAGACAGTCTTTCAAGAAGAGTGTCATTTAAAAAAATACAGCTTTCAAAAATAGCAAGAGAAAAACACATAATGCAAAGCGTAACTTGCCTCAAATTTTCACAAAAGGCAAGAGATGAATGGCAAAAAAATCTTTGTTTCAAAAAAAACAATTAAGCTCACTTTTTCGGTACAAGCAACATTTGCAGTGTACGTCCTTCTGCGCGCGGTTCTTGATCCACCTTTGCTATATCTTGCGTGTCTTGGATAACACGCTCAAGGATGGACACACCGCGATCTTTGTGAACAATCTCGCGACCACGGAAAAATACTGTCACCTTACACCGGTCACCCGCTTCAATGAAGCGTCGAATATGGCGTACCTTGGTTTCATAATCATGGTCGTCAGTCTTGGGGCGCACCTTGATTTCTTTTATTTGCACCACGCTTTGTTTTTTCTTGGCTTCTTGTTTCTTTTTTTGCTGCTCATACTTGAACTTGCCATAGTCCATAATACGGCATACGGGCGGCTCTGCAGTGGATGCCACCTCCACAAGATCCATACCTGCCTCCTTGGCAGCCTGTATGGCATCATTGCGGGAAAGAATACCCAATTGCTCACCTTCCGCACCTATGACGCGTACTTCACGGGCACGAATCATCTCATTGCGACGTACGCTGTCTTGCGGCATTTCACGCCGTGGTTTCATATTAGGCGAAGCTATAACACATACCTCTCTTCTTAAAAGGTTCTTCACAATCGGCCAGAATAAGGGTACGCACTTCGTCGAGGGTTTTAACACCCAAGTTTTCGCCCGTACGCAAACGAATATTCACACCGCCGCTCTCTACTTCCTTATCACCAATCACAAGCATATAGGGCACTTTAGCAAGCTGCGCTTCCCGCACCTTAAAGCCCAATTTTTCATTACGCACATCGGCATGAACGCGCACGCCATTCGCCCGCAATACCTTTTCTGCCTCAATGGCAAAGGCATTTTGCGCATCAGTCACCGTCAGTAATCGCGCCTGCTCCGGCGCAATCCACGTGGGCAAAGCTCCTGCAAAGTGCTCCACTAAAATACCGATAAAGCGTTCCAGCGAGCCCATAATAGCTCGGTGTACCATGACAGGCCTGTGACGTTCACCGTCTGCCCCCACATACACCAAGTCAAAGCGTTCAGGCAAGGTAAAATCGCACTGAATTGTGGAACACTGCCATTCTCGTCCCAAACTGTCAAGGAGCTTCACGTCAATCTTTGGGCCATAAAAAGCACCGTCCCCGGCATTGATTGTATACGCAATGCCTGCGCGCTCCATGGCTTGCATCAAAGCAGAGGTCGCCACCTCCCACGCCTCGTCGGTACCGATACTTTTTTCGGGACGAGTCGAAACGACAAATTTATAATCAAAGGCAAACAATTCCATAAGGTCTTGAATGAGGGCAATAACACCGAGAATTTCTTCTTCGAGCTGTTCCCCCATACAAAGAATATGGGCATCATCTTGAGTAAATTGGCGCACCCGAAAAAGACCGTGCAAAACACCCGACTTTTCATGGCGATGCACAAGACCCAGTTCAAAATAGCGTTGGGGAAGCTCGCGATAACTGCGCAAAGAATTTTTATAAATAAGCATATGAGAAATACAATTCATGGGTTTTACCCCATACACATCTTCCTCAATGCTCGTAAAATACATATTTTCTCGATAGTTATCGTAATGCCCGGATTTTTGCCACGTTTCAACACGCAAAAGTTGCGGCCCTTGCACAATATCATATTGTCGCTTCAAATGTTCCTTACGCCAAAAATCCTCTAAAATCGTCCGCACAAGCATGCCCTTGGGGAGCCAAAAAACCATGCCCGGAGCCACATCTTCGTGGAAAGTAAAAAGTTCCAAATCGCGCCCCACCTTGCGATGGTCACGCCGCCTTGCTTCTTCTAAAAAATTTAAGTACGCTTTCAAGGCTTTTTCGTCATAAAAGGCTGTACCATAAATGCGTGAAAGCATTTTATTTTTTTCGTCACCACGCCAATAAGCGCCTGCAACGGAAAGCAAGGTCATGGCCTTAATGAAACCTGTATGTGGCAGATGCGGCCCACGGCACAAGTCCAAAAAATCGCCACACTGGTACAGTGTTACCATAGCTTCAGGAATATCCGCAATGATTTCTGCTTTATACGTTTCCCCAAGGCGTATAAAATGCGCAATCGCTTCTTCTTTTGACATTTCAGTGCGGATAAAGGGCAAGGCAGCCTTGATCATGGCGTGCATTTCTGCTTCGATGGCAGGAAAATCTTCGGAAGAAAAGGGTTTTTCCACATCAAAGTCATAGTAGAAACCCGTATCTATGGAAGGGCCAATGGTGACCTTGGTACCGGGGAAGAGTTTTTGAACAGCGGCGGCCATAACATGTGCCGTAGAATGGCGTAAAAGATCAAGCCCTTCGGGAGAATCGGTATAGATTGGAATGATATCAAGCGTATCGGAAGACGGAGCAGGCGGTACGGGAGCAGAAAGATCGAGGAAGACATCCCCTACCCTACAGGCTACCACAGATTTCATTTTTTTGCCACTCAAAGCTTCCTTCAAAACATCGGCACACGAAGCATGTTCTGCCACATCCACCATTTTTCCATCTACACACACATCCACAATATACTCCTGTACATACAAAGAAAGGGGAGGCAAAACCTCCCCCTTTCGAATGATTTAATTTTGGTAGGAACGAGCAGACTTGAACTGCTGACCCCTTCCATGTCAAGGAAGTGCTCTAGCCACCTGAGCTACGCTCCTACATTCGAGGCGAAATAAGCTATACCTAGCTTTCACACCTTCGTCAAGTTCTTTTTTGCATAAGATTTTAAAAAAATACTTTTCTTAAAAATTTCATATACAAACAGGATTTTTTCTTATTGTGTCCAGAGAAGACAAAACAGTAACACGCTTATAAAAAGTCTCTCATTTCTGAAAGGTGGAGACGGGGTCTAACAAACTCAGTATATAACATATTGATATATTATGTTTTATAAAATTCATTTTTCGTCAATACCTACAAAAATACCGACAATTTTTTTTGTGGCTCATGAGCACATTGCTTGCCAAGGTCGTTTTTTATGGGTATGTGTAGGGCATGAACACACTATCAAAGACAATATTAAAACGTACAGCCGATATGCTTGAAAAGCTCGGCATTGGCAGTATCGTAGTGGGCTTGTTTCAAGACAAGGGATATGCCATTGCAGTAGGTGCGTGTTGTGTTATCGGCAGTTACCTTTTTTCTATTTGGGAGGCAAAAAAATGAGTGTTTGGACAATGTTTACTCTCATATGTGTTGGCGTTGCCGGTGTTGGTCTATGGGCTGGCTTTAGCAAGTAGACTGACAAGGCATATTGTATGTCCTACGTTATCCCTGTCTTGTTTGACTTCAAGGAAGATATGAGCGTTACAAGTATTATACTTGCTCTTGGCGTTGTGGCTGGCATTCTCTGCTTCGCTCTGTGGCTCATTCATACTGACAAAGTAAAGTAGACTGTGTCCACTGCGGACACTCTAACAAAGTCAGTACCTTGTCACATAAAAAATGCCCGTATCCTCGTTTTAAGGCACGAAAAATATTTTTATGACCTATGAGTCGTCCACAAAATAAAAACATGCCCCTCGGCTGTGAAGCTCTGGGGCATGTAAGTTTTGTAAGTCGTTGTAAGTGACCATTACTTACATTCTCTTGCATGAAACGTCACAAGCACAATGCGGCCTTTCTCGCGCACCGCGGAACTCACCCTGTCCTCAAATTCTGGCAAGGTCTCATTTCCCATACGGTGGAACTCTCGCCCGTCAAGGTGTGTGCTTGCCCTGTCAAGATACAGCTCTTGCCCGTCCTTTCGCGCGTCCACCGGCACAAAAAATACTACCTCTATACGCTCGCTTGTGTCGTCCATACGCTTCTCAAGTTGTGCCAGTCTGCGGCGCAAGTCACTCCTCATGTGCGGCCTCCTCAAGTCTGGCAAGTCTCGCCTCAAAGTCCGAAAGCTCAATGGCCTTGGCATGACTCGCCACAAGTGCGCTCAAGGCGGCGGCCTGTGAAGGCAACACCTCACCAGCGGCCTCGGCCTCAAGTATACGCTGTGTGAGTGCTGGCAAGTCTGCGGCCTCGGTAACACTGGGCAAGTCTAGAGGCGTCAAGGGTCTTTCCTTCACAGAGGGGACGATACGCTCAAGACACAGCCTCAAGGCGGTTATGTCGCCGTCAAGGGCAAGCTCTACGGCCTTACGGGTCAAGGCTTCGGCCTCACCCTCAAGCAAGGACAAGGCGGCTTCGGTGGCCTTGTGGCGACTGCCAACACTTCGCCCTTTTGGGTTTCCACTTGTGCCACTCTTAAAGCGTCCTTGTGGCGTTCTGTTTGTCTGTTCTTGTCCTGCTTTAACAGGTGTTTTTTTATTGGTCATGGCTCACCTCACAAGACGGGGGGACGTCATATCCCCCCTTTTTTGGGAATTTATGCGCGCCCCTCAAATAAACGCCTCATACACACAAGCGGCAAGTCTTCAAATAACTTGTCAAGAAACTCTCGATGCTCGACATGTTCACTGTGAATGCGCCATGAGCTGGGGTTTTTGTAATTCGTGAACAACATTTCAAAAGAATGTATTCCTTTACGCAAGCCCTTTAGACGTGCCTCGTGCTGATAAGCCCCGTCAAAGAATAATGTAGAGTCTACCTGTAAATTATGCTTTGTTGCATATTGCTTCACCAGACGCGACATTGAAAAGTTGTCCTTATACTTTTTCGCCATGGCCTCAATTTCATGAACTGTAATGTCGTCAAGGCTTTTCAAAAAGAAAATATCCCCTTCGTCAATGTCCTTATA
>CAYJPE010000028.1:0-18359 GCA_964371965.1 uncultured Desulfovibrionaceae bacterium | reverse complement strand
ACTCCCCCCATCCCCTCAAAACGCTTTAATTATTCCTCTTTTCAATAAATTGAAACGGGGAATCCTCAATCATTGAGATAGGAGAAGTTCTTTTTCGGATTTATTTTATAGTAAGTTTTATATATATTTTTATTTAATCAGTGTTTCTCTAGGCGCTGTCGTCAAATTGCGAATTTTTGTATTATATCAAGGAATACAAGCTTACTTTGAAGGAATATACTCTTATGGTATTTGACTGAAAAAGCAAGCGAAGTCTGACGCAGAGCCCGCTTCGATAAGGGCGAAAGGACGCATGTGACGACAGCACCTAAGAAGAACGGCGAGACAAATGCGGTAACAAGCAGCCCGCACGAGCTGCCACAAGTTCCGCCACAATAGATAAAGCCATCTCCTCCGGACTCGACGCACCTATGGCGACACCAATGGGGCATGAAACACAGGCAAGTTCCGTTGCAGGGACACCTTTTTTCCGCAGTTCACTAAACAATGATTGCTTTTTCCTGTCGCTGCCCGCCACACCAATGTAGCGCGCAGCACTATGCACCACATTGCTGAGCACAAGAAAGTCTGTTTCATAGGTGTGTGACAATATGACCAATGAATGTCTCGAACCAATGGTATACATATCACAAATTTGTGCATAATCAGAACAATGCACAACTTTCCGTGCATTCGGAAAGCGTCCTTCCTGCAAATACTCCTGGCGGGTATCTATAACATCCACTGTAAAACCGACATAATGGGCAAGGCGCGCCACCTCCTTACTCAAGTGGCCTCCTCCAACAAGCAGAACAACATCATTATCACCATCGTACAGCCCGTACGCGAGTTCACCTGTCAGTTCAGTGTGAGGATATACGTCTTGAGAAGAAGTCATGCGCTCTGTTACGTCATTTGCTCCCTTTACCTCAACGCTATTCACACCCACATTGGCATCCTCTTCGCCTGAAGATGAAGAAACTGCTTGAGAAGCTTCTGCATCTTTGTCGAGAGGTTGCAAAAAAGATTTAGAAAAAGTTTGCGAAGAAATTGTTGCAGGCTCTTTAGAAGCAACACTTTCTTGACCGTGACCTTCATTGTGTGTCAGTGGCGCTTCGGGACTCTTTGCAGAATGGGAAAAAGGTTCAATAAAGCTTTCTGTTTGCTGAGTTTTAGAAGTTGACGACATTTTTTCCTCGCAGTTTATGGAATTCCGGCTTCACAAGTTTTTATTTTCCGCCCTCCTCATCTTGCATCACATGAGGGGAACCACACTCTCATAAAGAGTATGGATGTTTTTTGCTAGGGGCTGTCTCTAAATAAATTCTTTTGCGTTTTGCCCCTGCTCCGAAGGGGTCAAACGGTGTTTTTTGCTCAAGTTACGTATGTCTGTATACGCGCCTTTCGCAAAAAAACGCGTTTTCCTTGGCAAAAACACAAAATCTTTTTATTTAGAAACAGCCCCTAGTAGTTCGTTTTGCCTAAATATTTATTTTTATTTACTCAGTGTTTCCTTTATTTTTTCATATGTGGGAAAAGTGGCACTGACTGTTTATTGAACCAACTCCCCTCTTACCCGAAGGGTTTGCTTTTTGTTACACACGAAGTGAGTATAAGGCAAAAAGAATCTGACGACGCGAGGGGGAAAAAGCTGAAAATCGTAAAATCGTCCAAAAGCGGACAAACACAAAAATAAACATTAACTCACACAGCACACACTGACACAACACAACTGTGAATCTTAACAAGGCACTCAGAACAGTCTCTCAAGATTTTTTTACGCAAGCAAAAGCCAAAAATTTCCATAAAGTGTACAGCATTTTTCACACTTTAACGTTTAAAAGATTGCCAATGTGCTTACTCTTTTGGGGGACATTTTCCTCTTCCAAACTCTCATCATCATGACCCTTTCTGCGTCCGCCAGCGCCGGCATGCCCACGCCCGCTTTGGGAATCACCATCCCCTGCAATACGTGCTTCCACGCCGGGTTCAGGTGACTGCACTTGTTTTTGCTCCTGCTTACTCATCTCACTGGCTATAGCTCGTGACATGGCAAGAGCCGACTGTGGTCCAACAGCAGCTTCATGGGCTGCGCGCGACGTCAAGTTCGTCTGCGCATACAAAATGGCAACGGTGGGATCAATCATAAAAAGCCTCCCAAATATATATATTGCTCAGTAAGCGCGTCATTCTTATTCTTTCCCCAAGTAACTCTCAAAGAGCATGTCGTCAATCTTACCGCTTGCCAAATAACCACTAAAGACCGTGGCTAAATCTTTTTTTATGGTAGCTACATTAGCCGGATCAATAAGAAAATGATAGGGTTTATTGACGAGATAATAAAAGACGGCATCACGCAAGAGCACCATCTTGTTCTGTGCTTCCAGCATAAGCTGTTCATTTTCTGTAACTATGGCAAACTTACACACCAAGAAGACTTCACCTTCACCTTCACCTGGTAAGGGAACCCAATAGGGATCAAAGGAGACAATGAATTCGCTGGGACCCGCTGGTGCGGGGGGATTTGGTACAACAATAATTTTGGGCTCCACAGGCGGTGGTGGAGGGGTGCGAAGAAAAAACCACCACACAGCCATCGCTATTGCTGCCAACACAACGAGCACAAGAATAAGTGGAATGAGTTTGCTCTTTTTTTTCTCTTCTTCAGGGGCTTTGTCGGTAGTTCCATCACCTACAGAAGGCGTTGATTCTTGTTTAGGCTTTTCTTCTTCTTCGTCTTTTAAAAAATCTGCATCTTCGATGTCAAGAGCAACTTTTTGCTCCGCACGGGAGCTTACTTCAACGTCAACGCCGCCGGTTGCTGACTGCGATTTTTCTTGAACGTTTGACATAAGCTACCTCGACACATGTTTGTTCCTTTTTCACAAGGAGTCATTGATATATTTGGCGCGAGACTTTGAAAAAGAGCCTCGGCATCCACACACATTGTTCTTGCACACGATTTTTTACACACTTTTTATTGAGCGACAGCCACACAGATATACAGCTCAGCACGCAATATATGCATGCGACGCACAACACTTTCGCCCCAATAACGAAGCGAAAGTGTTGTTACACTTGTGGTTTGTGGGCAAATTACAGCCTTACTCATAAAGGCGGATGCGACAAAATCTCTGCATGTTGTTGTCAGATGCGTCTTTTCGCCCTTTTCAAAGCGAGCTCTGCGTCAAACGTTCCTTGCTTTGCGAACATATACCCAAGAGTATAGCCCCTCAAAGCAAGTGCATCTTCCCAGACATAACACGAAAATTCAGCATTTTGCGACACCCCAAAAGGATGCTTTTCAACGAAGATCTTGTATTTTTTCGCTAAGGAAAATGTATTTTTTGCAAAAGCTACGGATATAGACATACGTAACCCGAGCACAAAACATCGTCTGTCGCAGTCAAGGTAAAAAGATACTCCTGAGAGGCAGCCCCTAGGGGAAAATCTTATCTATCTTCTGCTTCATCGTATCGGCAGTAAATGGCTTTACTATATAGTTGGAAACCTTGGCTTGCACAGCTTCCAAAATATTTTCCTGCTGGGCTTCTGCGGTGACCATCAAGAATGGAAGGTTGCCAAACTCTTCGCTTTCGCGCACCTTGCGCAAAAGTTCTATGCCCGTCATATTGGGCATATTCCAATCTGACACAATAAAATCAATCTTGTCACTGTTAAGCACATCCCACGCCGAAACGCCATCATCGGCTTCCACCACATTATTCATACCCAGTTGGCGTAAAATATTGCGCACAATGCGACGCATGGTAGAAAAGTCATCTACCACCAAAATGCGCATGTTCAAGTCATAACCCATACTCTCACCTCTACTCAGAAAATGTGGCAAACATGTATTTCTGATGCACTCTCAGATGCTTCAGCAAAACTCTACAAAAAATGCTCATTTTCTGCCTTTCCATAGTGGTTAAAAAATTCTTGCCGCAACCTTCGCAAGGCTTGCGAATGTAACTGCGACACACGTCCCTCGGTGATGCCCATCACTTCTGCTGTTTCACGCATGTTCAGTTCATCACTATAATAAAGAGAGAGTACCAGTTTTTCCCGCGGTGTCAATCTTTCAATGAGGGGAACAAGACGCTCCAGCATTTCTTGAGCGGCAAGTGCCTTAAAGGGTTCATCGGTCACATTGGCCTCACTGAAGGCGGACTCGTGAACAGCATCGAGAGAAACCCAGAGCTGATTTTGCAAAGCTTCAAGGCCTTGCCGTACTTCACTCAGACTCAGATTGGTCATACTTTGTAATTCTTCTTCGGTGGGCTGGCGACCTTGTGTATTTTCAATGGTGCGTATGGCTTCTTCCAGTTGCCTCACTCTTTGACGTAAGGATCTGGGAAACCAGTCTAATTTACGCAGTTCATCGAGCATGGCGCCGCGGATACGATTTTCTGCATAGGTATCGAAACGTACACCCAAAGTAGGTTGAAATTTACCAAGCGCTTCCATAAGGCCAAGAGTGCCTGCGCTGATCATTTCGCCGAGCTCAACATTCTTGGGAAGTTTTGCTTTGAGACGCAGGGCGAGAAAACGTATTTTGGGCGCATAATGACGCACTATACTTTCTTGTTCGGCGGGTGAAAAATCACACCAAACAACACTGCCTTCCTCCATTGCTTCCCACGGTGGAAGTTGCTGCTTCTTGGCTCTTACTCCGCTCATGCTTCCTCCTTAACATCCCAAAACATACGCCACGTAACGCAACACCATCTTTTTACATGCAAATCATATTGCTTCAAAGCATAGGCACTACAACGAGTCATTCTGTTTGGCCTCAAGTCCATTACATCAGGCACAGGCTCACACAACTATTGCTGAAACAATAAACGCTTCCAGAAAAATTTAATATTGCCGTCCAAACGCTTGGGAATATCCCAATCAAGCATATCCTCCGCCAACGTCTGAATGGCCTTGGCTGCCGGACATTCCCCATCAAAAATACACAAAGGCTTTTGTTGTACCACTGCCTGACGTACGGTTGGGTCGCGTGGAATAATACCCACAAGATCCAAAGAAACACCGCTCAAAAAATTCTCACAGGCTTGATGCAACCTGCTAAATACCTTCTTGGCAGCACGCATGTCGTGGGCAAGGTTTATAAGCACCTTAAAATGTTCCACACCATGCGTACTCTTGAGTACCTTGATAAGGGCATAAGCATCGGTAAGCGATGTGGGTTCTGGTGTAAGGATAATAAGGCGCTCTTGTGCCGCCAAGTTAAAATATAACACCGTATCGTTAATGCCTGCACCGGTATCCACAAGCAAATAATCCACTTTTTCTTCCAGCACGTCCACAGCGTCCAAAAGTTCCAACTTCTGCCCCGTGTCAAGAGAAAGCATTTCACTCATGCCGGACGAAGCAGGCAATATGGAAAAACCATAGGGTGTGGAAAAGAGAATATCTTCTATACCTACCCCTTCTTGAAAAAGATGGAAGAGGTTTTTTCCGGGCGTCAGTCCAAGGAGTACGTCCACATTGGCAAGGCCAAGATCAGCATCAAGGAGAACCACACGCTTGCCGTATTTGACCAATGCCACGGCAAGGTTCACCGACATATTGGTTTTGCCAACACCGCCTTTGCCTGAACTTATGGAAACAACGAGAGGAAAATTATCACTCATACATACTCCGTTAAAACATTACACTGATCACTTTATACTGACTCCCACTTTACGAAGGGAGTTGTCGTTTAAATATCAATCGCCACAAAAGTGATTCCGTTGCCGGCACAAGGGTTCCACGCAACTCTGCCCCAAAAGATAAGGCAGATACGGGTAAGCCACACGCCACAGCGACATTCACCAAGGAACCATAGCTTATGGCCTCATCCAGTTTACCCCACACAAGACTGCCCGCACCATCTGGAGCATAGCGTTGCAAGAATGCTGCCAACTGTGTCCCCTCATAGGTGGGCGACAATACCACATGACTGGCCTTCTGGCCTGCAAGATCACCTTCTATGCCAAGTAGGGCATATTGAGCCGCAAGTGTTGAATCTTGCGCCACCCCTGGCATATCTATAAAAATTCTGTCTGCATGAGCCTGCGAAATAAGCGCCTTTTCCATGGATTGTTTATCTTGCACTTCTACATACGCAAAGTCGGAAAGTTCTGCCCAGTGCCGTAATATGAGTCGCCCGTTACCGCGCAAACAGTCGGCATTGATAAAGGCAATACGCATGTCGGCATGTCGCGCGCGCAGCATGAGTGCCATGCGCAAGGCCGCTGTGGTCTTTCCTACACCAAAGGGCCCCACAAAGCACTGAATCCTTTGCTCCCAATTTTCCTTGTCCCACGAAAGCACAGGCACAAGCTCACTCAAGGACGCAAGCACCGAGGCGCCTGGCGCCAACAAAAGGCGGCGATATAATTCCAAAGCCACCACATCCGAGATCCCCTCGCGCTGGAGATACTCCAAGGCCACACGTTGCCGTGGAGTCAAGCGTTCCAATTGAATGGAGGGCTTCATAAGCGCAAACAAATGCTCCTTAATTTGCAACCATTCCTTATGCCACTCGCTCCAGCCCGGCGGATGAGGCATGCCGGGGGTCCCCAAGGGACCACTGTTGGCAAGAGCACTCAAACCTGACAAGGCGCTCAGGGCTGACGCACTGGCCTGCGCATTTATCGAGCCAGTTGATTGACCACCGGGGCTTTTTCCCGCAAGAATCGCCTCTGCTTGTTCGCGCACGCGGGCGCTTTCAGAGCGTGAGGCCACCGTGCCCGTACTGCCCGGCCGCATATTTTCCAAGGCCATACCCTCTGACGTCAAAGCATTGACATTTGTGAGGCGTTCAATGCCTGCTGTCACTTCATGCAAGCGTTCATCTCCCTTACGGAAACTGCGACTGCTTAAGATGATGGCATCCGAGCCAAGCTCTTCTTTAATCTGCGCAAGCACCTCTTGCGCACTGGGACCTGTATAAGTTTTTACATGCATTATTCAATTCCTACCATACCCACGGACTGCAAATGAATATCCTGCGGTACCTCAGCTTGGGAAATAACCGGTACCGACGGTAAAAAACGCGTTACTAGTTGTGCCAAGTGTGGTCGTATCACAGGTGAGGCCAAGAGTACAGGCTGTCCTTCGGCCATAACAGCGTTTTCTACCGCTGCATTGACACTCTGAATAATTTTTTGCGCCACCACCGGATTGAGAGAAAGGAATGTCCCCCCTTCCGTTTGGCGAATACCTTCCTGCATGGCACGTTCGGCGTTTTGATCAAGAGTGAGTACCGAAAGCCCCCCCGTACTGTCAATATAGGAACGTACAATGGATCGTGACAAGCGCTCGCGCACATATTCCACAAGCACATCAGCCTGCTTTATATTGGGACCATAGTCCCCAAGTGTTTCCACAATAGTCAACATATCGCGGATGGTGACATTTTCACGCACCAACATTTGTAAGACCTTTTGCACCACACCAAGGGGCAAAATCCCGGGTACGAGATCTTCCACAGCCTTGGGCGAATGGCGCGCCAATGTATCCAAAAGCCCTTGAACGGCCTGCCTGTCCAAAAAGTCGGCCAAATGCTTGCGAAACACTTCGGTCAAGTGCGTCGCAATAACCGTTGCGGGATCAACCACCGTATAGCCTGCAAGAGACGATTCTTCACGCTGTGTTTCAGGAATCCATAAAGCTGGTAAGTTAAAAGCCGGTTCGCGCGTTTCGATGCCATGTATTTTTGTGGTGGCATTGCCGGGATCCATGGCCAAATAATGGTCAACTAAAATTTCTGCCGAGGCCACTTGGTTACCCTTAATGAGCAAGGCGTATTGACCGGGGCGTAATTGCAAATTGTCACGCAAATGTAAAGCCGGAATGACCACACCCATATCCAGAGCAAATTGCCGACGAATGGAGCGAATGCGCGAGAGCAAGTTGCCGCTTTGTTCTTCGTCCACCAAGGGAATCAGCCCATAGCCCACTTCCAATTCCAGAGCGTCCAGCGGTAGCAGGGCTTGCACTTCTTCGGGCGTATCAGCCGTGCCGGATGGCGGTTTGGCGCCTTTTTTACCCTTGCCACCTGTAGCCTCATCTTCTGCCTCTTCATCACGCGCTGTCAGACGTGCCGCCGTATAGCATGCCAGCGCCAATAGCATGAAGGGGATGGTGGGCAATCCGGGAACTAAGGCAAATATGAGCAAGACGAGGGCGACCATTTTAAGCGCACGCGTATTGAATGTGAGCTGCGCCATAAATTCTTCGCCCATCTTGGCCTCAGCTGCCGCACGCGATACCAAGATACCGGTGCCTGTAGACACAAGAATGGAAGGAATGGTGGACACAAGGCCATCACCTATGGTGAGGAGTGAATACGTCGTTAAGGCCGCACTCCAATCCATATCCTTTTGCACCACGCCAATAATAATACCGCCTATAATGTTGATGAGCGTGATGAGCATGCCCGCGTTCACATCACCCGAAACAAACTTACACGCACCGTCCATGGAACCGTAAAAGTCGGCTTCGCGGCGTAGGGCTTCGCGACGTTCCGTGGCATCTACTTCGCCTATGAGCCCTGCATTTAAGTCGGCCTCAATGGCCATTTGCTTACCGGGCATGGCGTCCAAGGTAAAACGTGCGGCCACTTCTGCAATGCGTGTCGTACCCGTAGTAATAACGGTTTTGTTCAAAATAAACAGGATGACAAATATAACGGCACCCACAACGTAACTGCCACCTACCACAAATTCCCCAAAGGCTCTAATAACGGAGCCTGCAGCCTCCACACCTTTATCGCCGTTGAGCAAAATGAGGCGTGTGGAGGAAACGTTGAGTGCAAGGCGTAAAAGAGTTGTGACCAGCAAGAGCGATGGAAAAATGGAAAACTCCAAGGGCGATGTCATAAACATGGCCGTGATGAGCACCAAAAGAGCCACGGAAATACTCACACACAACATGATGTCCAAGAAAAAGGTGGGTAAGGGGATGAGCATCATGAATAGTATGAGCACAACGCCTGCAGCAAGCATAATATCGCCTTGCCGTGCAAAACGCGCATAATCCAGTTTTGGTAATCTTGCTGTTGCCATATTCCCGACACCCTTTTCTTGAGGCAGACGTGCTGCCGTTCTTCAAAAATTGAAAGATATTATTTATCTATTCGATAGCTTACCTTGCAAGCGCCAAATGCTCGCAAGGATCGAAGCGGTCGCTTTATACAAATCTTCGGGGATCATTTCCCCCACTTCTACTGTCTTATACAAAGCTCGTGCCAAGGGGACATTTTCGCGGATGGGCACGCGGTGTTCCCTAGCTACTTCTTTAATTTTTTCTGCCAAGTGGTCAACCCCCTTGGCCACGACCATGGGCGCCGGCGCTTCTGCGGCATTGTAACGCAAAGCCACGGCAATGTGTGTGGGGTTTGTTATGACAACGTCCGCCTTTGGCACGTCTTGCAACATACGTCGCGACATGGCTTCCATCATTTTTTGACGTTGGCGCTGTTTGATAAAGGGGTCACCTTCCGATTGCTTACGTTCGTCCTTCACTTCATCCTTGGTCATTTTATTGCTTTCCTGATAGGCATAACGACTTTGCCACACGTCAAAAACCGCAATAATCGCCATGGGTATAAGAGTATAATACACAAGAGTGAAGCCGGTATCAAGCATATAACGCATGACTCCGGCCGCATCTTCATGAAATATTGGCAAAAAATTGACATATTCTTGGGCGATAATAATAGCCGGTATAGTGCCTATGACCAAGGCAAAAAGCAGACTCTTGAGCAGACGAAATATGGTCTGCGGTGACACAAGCATTTGCTTTAATGAACGAATAACATTAAATTTTTCAAGCTTTGGCTTAAATACTTGCGTTGTCCACAAGCGCCCCACTTGCAATCGCATGCAAAGCCATGCCGAAAAACCCAAGAAGAGCAATAATGGCAAAAGAATTTTTGTCAGCGAAAAAGCTACCCAAATAATAAGTTCGCGAACACTTTCCGGCGTGGCATCAAATTCAAATGAACGCACAAGAAAATGACGATACAAACCCATGATCTCTGCGCCCATTGTCTCAATCCAAAAAAATAAACCGATGAGACCCGCCAGCAAACTCACCAACTTACTCGCTTCTTGCGACTTGGGCACATTGCCTTTGTCACGTTGTTTGTTGATATATTTAGGGGTAGCTTCTTCAGTTCTACTCGGATCTTCTTGTTTACCAAACATTGTATACCTCTGTACCTTAGCAGTCCGTTGAAAAGCCCCATCTGCTGCGTCAGCGATAAAAATCCAAACATCTTATGTATGCCCAATACGCGTTGCTCTCGATAGCCGTCACACTCGTTCCTCGTGTAACGACTACGCCTTCGGCGCCCTTTGGTCAGTCTGCGTTGCTTGATTTTTTTTGCTTCCTTGCGACCTTACAGAGCTGGCACTTTTTTGAACGGACTGTCAAAAATGGAGTTTTTCAACAGACTGTTAAGAGGCGACGCGCATTATAAAAAACATGAGCGAATCCAACTCCTGCACAAAAAAGGCCATATATTCTGCAATCAACACCAATATGATGCCAAGAAAGAAAAAGCCTGCACCTATCTTTGCGGGAAAACCAATGTCCATAATGTTAATTTGTGGTGTGGTTCTGTTCACCAAGGCAAGCGTGAGTTCCACCAAGAACAAGGAAACCATGACCGGAGAAGCAATTTTAAGTGCCAAAACAAACAATTGATTAGAAAGCTTGAGCACCTCTGTAAGAAGGAGTTCTCCCAATATGAGCCCACCCGCCGGCACAAGCTTAAAACTTATGGCAAAACCTTGAATCATGTGTAAATGCCCGTCCAAGGCAAGGAAGGTCAAAACGGCCACCATCCATAAAAAAAAGGCGGTGATGCCGGTCTGGTTGCCTGTCATGGGATCGGCAAAGCTAATCATGGTAAAGCCCATTTGAAAACCAAACAACTCTCCACCAGCCTGAATACCCATAAAAACAAAGTTGACGCACATGCCAAGCACGAGCCCAAGGACGAGTTCGCCCAAAAATAAAATCAACAAATTAAAAGGGTGCGCCGGCAATTCCGTGCCCATCATGCCCACTTGCGGCCATATGCCCAAGGTCACGACAATGCACACAGCCGCTTTGACCTGTGCCGGAATACGTTCCGAAGAAAACACAGGAAACAAAAACATCACAATGCTCACCCGCATGAAGGTGAGCAAAAAACTCAAAATAGTGACGGCCGGTATATTGAAAATATCCATAATAGCTTCATTATTGCAAATTTCATGCCGCACAAGACAAGTTATGCCAGACAAGACATGCAGCACCCTGCCCGTATATGACAACACACGCATTTCGCCCATAGAATGTGCCACAGCACGGTATTTATCAGGCTGTTAAAAAAGTGTAATCTACGGCGTCAGAGAAAAAAAGTAAACAACATATGTATGTTATATACATGGCGTTGCTTACTTTTTTTCTCTTCCTTGCATCGCACACTTTTTGAACAACCTGAAAA
Source organism: uncultured Desulfovibrionaceae bacterium (assembly GCA_964371965.1). GTDB lineage: Bacteria > Desulfobacterota > Desulfovibrionia > Desulfovibrionales > Desulfovibrionaceae > CAYJAD01. The sequence goes on along the minus strand of CAYJPE010000028.1, from coordinate 6,886 downwards.
TTTGAGTTTTTTCAACGAGCTGTCATCAACCTTCTTTACCATCCTTCCTTGTCATCCTTCCTTGTCATCCTGCGGCGCGCAAGTGACATCTTCCCCATTGGCAACGTTCGGATGAGCACAGCATTCCTTGAGCAAAAAAGTTATAATATCAAGCAGATGATTATATTGAGCCGTACAGTGAAGAAGTCTTCCCTGACGCTCTTGCTGAACCAAGCCCACAGACACAAGAGCGGCTATGTGATGACTTAAGGTTGAGGGCGGGATATTTAAGGCGCGTTGCACGCCACCCACCGGCATACCCGCTTCCCCAGCCATAATAAGTGCACGGTAAATTTCAAGGCGCGTAGGATGACCAAGCTCCTTTAAACAACGCGCCACAGTTTCCACGTTCAGCTCTTGCAAGGGAAGTGTCTCAAATAACTTCATCATATCTCTCCCATTTTTTTCCACTTTAAACCATATAAATTTCCTTGACAAGACTCATAATTTGATTATACTAGAAATATAAAAATTAACAAGGAGTTTTTTATGGATTCAACAACAACCTATATGCCCATGTTACAAGATGCTCTTGGCATGTTTCTCTTTCTCGGAATAGAGCTTTCTGTATTGTTCTTGCTCATAAGTGCGGGGGTAAGTCTTTTGCAGCAATACATCCCTGACGAAAAAATTCAATCTATCCTTAGCGCGTCTGGCGGACGAGGTTATGTGCTGGCGGCTCTATTGGGAGCCATAACGCCTTTTTGCACGTGCTCAACCATACCTATGCTGCGCGGCCTCTTGCGTGCACGGGCAGGTTTTGGGCCTACGATAACATTTCTGTTCACATCTCCATTGTTAAATCCCATTATTGTGGGTATTTTCTTTGTGACCTTTGGCTTCACAGTCACAATCATATATACGATTGTGGCTCTTATGGTTTCTTTGCTTGCGGGTATGATTTTACAAAGCATGGGATTTGAACGGTATATCATAGCCGAAACGGCACAAAATACTGCCACGTGCTGCGCAACGCCCAAGGCCGCACACGAGGCGCCCCCGTCCTGCTGCACAGCACCTGTAGCCGCACAGACTCTTGATGCCACTATGCAGCACACGCTCAAGCCTTTCCCTGCGGCGCAACAAGAATTACAGCCCTTTGGGCAGTACGCGCCACAGGCCAACACACAATCTTGCTGCGATACACCACCAAATGCCTCGCTCTCGGAAGCGCCCACAGAAACATCGGCCGCTACGTCTTGTTGCCCAGAAAGCACAGCACCTTCATCTTGTTGCGGTACGCAACCAACAGTATCACCCTCTTCTTCATGTTGCCAAGAAGGCACAGCACCTACAGCTTCATCTTGTTGCGGTACGCAATCTGCCGCATCATCGTGTTCTTGCCCAACCTCACCAACATCATCGCCATCACAGGCAAACAACGCTTCGTGCTGCGCCGCACCGCAAGCCCCGGCAAATGCGCCATTTTCTGCAAAGCTCTCTTACGCTTTTAAAGATGCGTGGGGACAGTTCAAACACGTCCTACCCTATCTTGTCATAGGCGTGTCCTTGGGCGCCTTCGTGTATGGATTTGTGCCCAGCGAATTCATCGCCAAGTATGCCAGCGGCGACAGTGTTTTTGCTGTGCCCATTGCTGCTGTGATTGGCATTCCTCTTTATGTGCGTGTAGAGGCACTTATCCCATTAAGTGCTGTGCTTGTGCAAAAAGGTATGGGGCTTGGGGCAGTGATGGCCTTAATTGTCGGCGGTGGCGGTGCGAGTCTTACAGAAGTTATCCTTCTCAAGTCTCTCTTTCGCATGCCGATGATAGTGGCTTTTCTTGGCGTTATTCTAGGAATGGCTGTACTTACAGGGTATATTTTTCAGTATCTTATCTAGGGGCTGTCTCTAAATACATTCTTTTGCATTCTGCCCCTGCTCCGAAGGGGTCAAACAGCGTTTTTTTCTCCAGTCAAATACCATAAGAGTATATTCCTTCCGTAAAAAGACGTGTTTTCCTTGGCAGAAACACAAAATCTTTTTATTTAGAAACAGCCCCTAGGAGCTATCGTCAAATTGCGAATTTTTGTGTTATATCAAGCCCATTAAAACAAAGACAAGCTTGCTTTGAAGGAATATACTCTTATGGTATTTGACTGAAAAAGCAAGCGAAGTCTGACACAGAGCCCGCTTCGATAAGGGCGAAAAGGCGTATTTGACGACAGCCCCTAGTGCCAGAGTCTTTGTCCCACACGTACTTTGGTCACGCACTTTTAGCGCGTACAGACCAGTTGCCAAAGTACGTGCAGAAACAACAAACATCAATGAAAATGTGTCTTAGTGTGCGCCGCCCACAATGCCGGAAGCTGCAAATACAAGAACCAGCACTTCCAAGATGGCAATAATCATCATGAGCTTTTCTTTTTCGCGCATGCAATCCAAAGCCAGTTGAGCATAGCACAATATGGTTATGCCAGCCAAGATAGCAATGCCCGCAAAGTTGCTGAAATCCCCCTTAGACAGGAGGCTTACCCAGCCCCAGCCAGAAGGCACATTGTGCAGAGCATTAAATTCTGCGGAGCTCAAATGCCATGTGGTCACCAACTTGTCCACCGAAATATATGGGTCAAGAATAGACAAAAGATACACGGCAAAGGAGATAAGAAGAATGACAAAGCCTACAATGGAGCCATAGTTGAGCATGTTCGCATAGCGCAATTGCGCTGGACTTGCTGCTACATCTTTATTTTCCATAACAGTTCTCCTCAATCCTTAAAATGCTTTCAAGAGGGCTTGCACACCGGCAAAGAAAAGCACAGTGATAACCATGTAACGGATAAACTTAGGATTTGCCAAGGCGAGCAAGCGCACACCCACCACCGAGCCGGCCATAAGACCAACAATGGAAGGGACTGCAATCATAGGAATAACAGCGCCTTGATTTAAGTATACCCACGCGGCAGACGTATCGGCAATGGAAAGAAGGAACTTAGACGTGCCCACAGAAACTTTCAAAGGGACGCCCATGAGCAGGTTCAGCACAGGCACATTGGCCCAACCGGCACCAAGACCAAACATACCCGCCATAAGGCCAATGAGAATAAAGAGCAACATGCCCTGCAGGGTACGGTGCGTTTTCCATTGTATGGCTTCACCGGTGGTCGGTTCCATAAAGGCTCCGCCCATACCAAGGGCTACACCAATGGCATCTTGTTTATTCACCACGGGAACGACAGAGTTTTTTGCCAAAAGAAGCAACACGGCTATGCCTATGATGGTTACACCAAGGCACAATTGAACAACGTGCGCCGGCAGAGCAAGACCGACCATGGCACCCGCAATGGAGAAGGTTGAAGCAATGAGCGCCACAGGTAAGGCCAAGCGCAAGCTCGCAAGGTTACGCTTCAAAAGACCCGGCCCTGCGGCCAAAGCACCCGCCAAGGCCACCATAAGGCCAGCACCGCGCACAAAGTCGAGGTGAAAAGGAAAAAACCCGCTCACAAGCGGTACAAAGAGCACACCGCCACCCACACCGGCAAGCACAGCAATAACACCTAGAACAAAGCAAAAAACAAGCAAAATCAACGGCCATATCCACCAGGCCACATCACTCCCCGTGACGGCCTCCGCTGCCGCTTGCGCTTCTTGCCCCGCACCGGGAGCGCCATTTTGAGCCATCGCGATACTGCAAAAACACAGCAAAAAAAGCCCACACAAAACGAGTATACGACGCAAAGGCATGTAAACCCCCTTTATCCGTACAAAAAACATTGTTGTTATGCTCCCATAACAATGTGTTTTCTTGCACATACTTTTTGTTTGTTTCAATGTTTTTCTTGAGTCATACAGAAAAACACCACAGACTACACAAAAAAAATGGAACAAATAAGACATTTATACCCAAGTCACAGGGGGAGTGTATAGTTTGAGAAAAAAAGAACAATAAGGGATTTGCCTAATATATGGCATTTATTTAGGTGTTTTTCTTAGAATGCACTATGGGAGTCATATATGTACAAGACCCAATCGTATGGCTATTTTTGTGATTTCACTCACAGAATGAATGTGTAATTTTGTGAAAATATTATACTTATGGCTCTCCACAGTTTTTGGACTTATGTGCAATACCTTTGCCATGTCTTGAATGCTTTTACCATCGGCAAGCAAGAGAAAGACTTCTTTTTCACGCGGAGAAAGGGTGTCAATACTCGCATGCACAGAGCTTTGCAGTCTTTGCTGCATACTCTTAACAAAGGTACCTCCATAGTCGGCACTACTCAAAAACACATATCCTTGCCGCACATGTTGCACTGCCTGCAAAAGCACTTTTGCCGTTTCATTTTTTGTCACATGCGCATAGATGCCAAGGTGAATGAGTTCCAATAAAAAACGTTGGTCTGTATGTCTTGTGTAAATAATAATCTTTGCTGTTGGGCACATATCTCTCACACAGCGCACAGCCTCCACACCCACTGAATCCCGCAAAAGGGTTTCCATAATGACAAGGTGTACATGACTTTCTCTAAGAATATTTTGCGCGTCTGCAATACTTGCTGCCATGCCCACAATACGCATGTCCGGATGCGGTGACAACAAATGGCGCACCCCTTCCATAAGCAAGGGGTGTTCGTCGAGCAAAAGTATATGGCATTTTTCCATGGCAATGAATGGCAAAGGAAAATCAGGCCGCACGTCGACGTTTGGAGATACGCCAAAACCACAGCGCCATCACAACAACATATACGCTCAAGAGTGTGTATAAATTAGCGGCTGCATCCATATCGGCAGCCCAACTCCACGCATGGCTTTTGCCGCTCACAAATGTGGCTGCAATACCAAGGCACACAAGCAAGCTTATCCAAATGGGCCATAGCCAGTGCAAAGGAAAAGCCTCTTCCCAGAAAAAAGATTTTCTGTAAAAATGTCTTTTTGACACAAGCACCACAAGAAGGGGCAAAAGCACAGCCACAAGCCCAAAAACATGGAGGCCTTTAAGAAGTGCGCTGACACTACCAAGGCAAAGAAAGAGGACACTTAAGCGCCACGCTATGACTTGACGCCGTTCAAGCCCATAGGCAAGAAAAAGGAGCAGTGCCCCGCAAAAAAGCGACAACCAATGCAGAGTAAGTGTCACCCACGCAGGCCAATGGACAACGAGCGAGAGAGTGCCTTGTTTCCAAATGGGCAAGATGGTGGTAATGAGCAAGAGGAGCCCTGCGCCAAAAGTCGCCCACGCATTGATACTATTGGCAAGCGCCGAGAGCCAACGCCCCGCATCGCGCAAAGCATTTTTTCTTTGACGTACTTCATACAGAGCAAAGAGGAGTGCCGCCATCAAAAGTGGTAGAATAAAATAAATTATGCGGAAAGAAAGCACCGCCGCCACCACAATGTTCTCATGCGGCGTATGTGTCAAATGCAAAATAACAAGTTCAAAAACACCCACACCGCCGGGCACATGAGTCAAGACCACCGCCACCTGCGCCATAAGATAACTAGGCAAAAACTGAATAAAGGACACATCAAGAGACGCGGGAAGAAGCACATACATGCAACCGGCAGCGACTATAAGGTCAACACCTGCCACAATCACCTGCCAAATAGCAATCTTTAATGGGGGAAAATGGAACTCTTTCTTAAATACATACAATGGCTTGCGAATAAAATGACACGCCACAAGGTAGGCACAAGTCACAAAGAGCAACATGGCGCCTAAAATACGCACGTCCTTAATGGGCATTTTTGCCAAAAGCTCTGCGGGAATTTCCGGCGGTGCCACAAGAAATACAATACCACACAGGCCAAGAGCCCCCACCCAAAATGTGACTGCCAGCATGAGCACAAGGCGCACTATATCGTGAACACTAAATCCCCACGCGGTATAAAAGCGGTAGCGCACGGTTGTACCGCCAAGAAGTGCGCCAAAATTATAACTTATGGCCTGCCCAACAAAGGACACAAGAGCCGTGCGCCCTGCCGGCAAGGGTTTCTGTATGGCTATAAGAGCAAGCCAGTCATAACCTATGAGAATAATATAGTTGACAATCATAAGCCCCACAGACGCCCAAATACGCCAGTGCGGTATGAGCAAGAGGCTATCACGTATCTGGTCAAGGCTGTACACACGAAGCTTCAAGTACAAGAGGTACATAGCACCCAAAAATATACTCGTTACCAAAACTGGGCCGATATATCGGAGATATTGTTTCATAAGGGGAACAAACTCACTTGTTGAGATGGGGACAGCACAGATACCAATATCGCTGACACACAGCATACCACTGTTGTCGAACAGGCATTTTTGCGTACATTCACTTCTTGCTGAGTCCATGAACAGCCTGTTGAAACAGTCCAACTTCGCAGGTTTTGCAAAAAAGATGAGATGCAAAAAAAACAAAAACCCAGATATCTTGACATAGTAGACATGCATAAGATGTCTGGTTTATTTTGTCGGCGCACCGGAGAACCTTTTTCAACGGCCTGTTAAGCTGTGCGCATTTTTTCACGCATGCTTCACGTAAGCAGCGCATACCTTGTGAGACAGCGTATTTTCGATAAGGTCAGCCTCGCACTATATACGGGAGTGTGTCCCTTGCCAAGTTTTTTTCGTCATGAAATTTACGGAAACCACGGTTTCTAAGGAAACACTGATTAATTATTTTTCTTGAGGGGGGAAGGGGATCTTTTGCCAAAACCCAAAAGATTCCCCTTCCCCCCTCAAACTCCCCCAACCCCCTCAAAACGCTTTAATTATTCCTCTTTTCAATAAATTGCAAAGAGGAATCCCCAATCACTAAGATAGGAGAAGTTCTTTTTTGCAATTATTTTATAGTAAATTTTATATATATTTTTGGAAACGCTGATTAAATAGAATTTTTGTTCTCTAACAAGGAAAGCGAGTTTTGGG
>CAYJPE010000027.1:0-18473 GCA_964371965.1 uncultured Desulfovibrionaceae bacterium | reverse complement strand
AAACCCAAAAAAAGCAAAAGATAGGTTTTTTTCATCACTTCCTCCAATGAAGGTAAATTTTATCAAATGAACAAAAAAGTCCACGCGTACAAGCACAGACTGGACGTCCAAATGCCTCCAAACCATATGAGTCAGACTGTTGACAAAGCCCGACGTCGCAGGCCATTAAAAAAAGTGAGGTACACGGAAGCGTAAAAGAGCAAGGAACACCGAGTATCGGGTATACATAAGTTGTTTGCTTTTTTGCCGTTTGACGCAGTAGATTGCCTTTTTTCAACGATCTGCTCCGTCTTCGCGTCCCTTGACTTTTTTTGCTTTTTTATTCTGACACTTTTTGAAAGGGCTGTCAAAATAGAACTTTTCTAAAACCAGGGCAAACGCATCTCAATTTTCTTGAATTATTTTCCAAAAAGCATCATAATAGTATAGGCGTGTTGTTTCATAGCTCTGCGTGGAGCTTTTTTTCGAGTAATATTTCTTTTGAACGGACTGACGAAATGTGCATTTTCAACAGCCTGTTATGGAGTCATTATTTGTCCGCTATACGCCCTTGCAGCCATACATAGGCATCTATATCATCGTTCACCTGAGGTTCATAGTCTTTAAGCAAGTGAGAAGGCGCATACACAGCCAAGTGCAGCGGTGCTTGCTTTGGTAGCGGAAAAGCCATGCGCAAAATGTACACATCAAGCTTGTCAAGTTGCGTTTTTTCTACTTCAAGGATAGTGCAGCGAATTTCGTATTCGCAAAAATTACGCCCGGGCATAATAATTTGCTTGCCTACAAGATTTATTTTGAGAGGCGGCACATCAAGGCGGCCTTTGTCTGGAAATGCTTTTAACCACGCTTCGGCATAACTTTCATATGCGGGGCCTTGCGTGACTGTTAATTCGTCAATGAGGGCTTTGCGTACGCCAAAAGCTAATCCAGCCAAAGAAAAGGTGTGGGTAACACCGGCTGTGAGATCTTCTTTATCACGAAAATACAGAGGATTATAAAACCAAAGGGGTTTATCGTTGTCGACAGCTTCATGCTCTTGTTGCAAAACCGACACGCCCACGTGTCCTTCTACGCCAGATTTCCAAGGGCGAGATTCTTCCACGGTAAAATCGTTTTGCATCCCCTCAAGAAAAGGCACTGCGGTTACGGGTTTGAGCTGCCCTTCTTGACTTCCGTGCATGATAACGGCTGCGCGGATGGGTTCTTCTTGAGGCCAAGCCATAAGGATGGTTTCTGTGTCGGCCTCCTGACGCTGCCAACAAGGTCGAGTGCCACCGGCGTGAATGACCGTCCCCACAATTTGAGGCATAAGTGCCCGTGGATTACCCACAAGTACAGCCCATTGGTGGCCTAAGGCTTCAAAGTGTTTACGTTGGGTGTGATCATGGGTAGAGTGTTTTTGCTTTGAAGAATCTGGCATGACGCTTATCCGATAAATATGTTTGTGTGTATGAGGGGCGATTTACGCCCCCCGTATATATGACTCTCATTTTCTGACAGCATGTGACAGACATGCTGATCAAATGCACTTTATCCTATAATTGCGTGAGGTTTGCTTTGCAAAAGACGCATTCCTTTTTAGAAAAGGGCTAAAGAACAAAAATGCAATGTAATCAGCACATTTCGATGCTAGAATCTGCGACCGCCGCGACCGCCACTTCTGTCACCCCTGTCGCCACGGTCACCCCTGTCGCCACGGTCACCCCTGTCACCCCTGTCACCACGGTCACCCCTGTCTGAGCGATCACCTCTGTCACCACGTCCGCGGTCAGGGCGGAAGCCGCCCCGATCGCCCCTATCACCCCTGTCTGAGCGATCACGAGGCGGGCGCGGTGGTTCCGGCGTCCACTCTTTACCCTGCTCTTCCAAGAGCACAGCTTTGCGACTTGCACGAATACGGTCACCATTAATTTCAATGACTTTTACAAGCATATCTTCGCCAAGGCGAGCCACATCGCCCGGATGGTTGACGCGAGCCACATCAAGCTGCGACACATGCACAAGGGCTTCCACATTGGGCAAAATTTCAACAATGGCGCCAATTTCTAAAACTTTACGCACTTTGCCCATATAGTTTTTGCCCATATCCGGGCGTTGGTCATAGTATTGTACCATCTCTTTTGCTGTGGCCATGGCTGCACCTGTGGGCGCAAAAATAGAAATACGACCGCTGTCGTCAATATCAATGGATGCACCGGTGGCGGCGGTAATAGCTTTAATATTTTTGCCACCTGGGCCAATAATAAGGCGGATAATATCAGGATTTACAAAAATTTCAGCATGTTGAGGAGCATATGTGGAAAGCTCTTGACGCGGTGTTTCAAGTGCCTTTGCCATCTCGCCCAAGATGTGCATGCGGGCTTCACGTGCTTGCTCCATGGCTTTTGCCATGACTTCCGTTGTCAAGCCTGTAATTTTGATATCCATTTGTACTGCCGTAATCCCTTCGGCGGTTCCGGCAATTTTGAAATCCATATCACCAAGCGCATCTTCATCACCTAAAATATCGGTAAGAACGATGAATTGATTATCCTCATGAATAAGCCCCATGGCTACACCGGCCACTGGTGCACGCACGGGTACACCTGCGTCCATAAGCGCCAAAGAGCCACCACACACGGCCGCCATGGAGGAGGAACCGTTGGATTCCATGGTTTCCGACACAACGCGCACAGTGAAAGGGAATGTATTGTCAGCAGGGCAAATGGGGCGCAGGGCTTTTTCCGCCAAGGCACCATGCCCAATTTCGCGGCGAGAAAGACGCACGGGCTTCACTTCACCCACAGAATAAGGAGGGAAGTTGTAATGAAGCATGAAGCGCTTTGTCACATCCCCATTGAGAGAGTCCATGCGCTGTTCGTCTGTGGAGGATCCAAGGGTGGTGACCACAAGGGATTTTGTTTCGCCGCGGGCAAAGAGCGCCGAACCGTGAACGCGAGGCAAGAGGGATGTTTGAATTTGGATGGGGCGCACAGTCTTGGTATCGCGCCCGTCAATGCGCAGACCCTCGTGGACAATGCGTTGACGCACAACTTTCTTTTCAAGTGTGCTTAAAATATCGCCTACGGACTTTAATTCGGGATGCTCTGCATAATTTTCGTCGGCAAGAAGAGCCTGCATCACATTTTCTTTGACAGCCTTTCTGGCATCTTTACGCGCCATTTTTTCGGAAACGCGCATGGATTCTTCTAGACCTGCGGTCTTTGCAAGCGTATGTACGTGATTGATGAAGTCATTATCTTCTTCGGCCGGCGTAAAGGCGACTTTTTCCTTGCCCACAAGTTCGGCAAGCTTCAGTTGCACATCAATAAGGGGTTGAATTTCTTTGTGCCCCCATTCGAGAGCTTCAATAATGAGCGCCTCAGAAACAAAGTTGGCCTCGCCTTCCACCATGGTGATGGCATCGCGCGATGCGGCAAAGACAAAGTTGATGTCGCTTTTTTCTTGTTCGGCAAAGGTAGGATTGAGCACAAAGGCACCGTCAACGCGGCAGATGCGTCCGCCTGCCACGGGACCGTCAAAGGGTACGGGTGAAATGAGCACGGCGGCAGATGCGCCAGTTACCGCCAAAACGTCGGCATCGTGCTCTTGGTCTGCGGAAAGCACATTGGCGAGCACTTGCACTTCTTCTTTGAGCCCTTTGGGGAAAAGGGGGCGGATAGGGCGATCGATAAGACGAGAAACCAGCGTTTCGCGTTCGGACGGGCGTCCGATTTCACGACGGAAGAAACTGCCGGGAATGCGTCCGGCAGCATACATTTTTTCGCTGTACTCAACGCTCAAAGGGAAAAAGCCCTTATCCATTTCCAATGGTTGTGCGCAGGCAGTAACAAGTACCACTGTACCGCCGCACTGCATCCACACGGAACCGTGGGCTTGATTGGCCAAACGACCCACTTCAAAAATAATTTCTTTACCTCCCACGAGCGCACTTATGCGTGTGGGATTAAAAATATCTAACATATCTATTCCTTTCATAAAAAGGGGATTCCGGGCATGGGAACCACAAACGTTTTTTAAGCTGTGAGTTTTTTTGTTGACCTGCAGATGCTGCTTTTGCACCAACCGGAAACGAACGTCTGCGAACTGCTGATAAGCTGCGCTGACCGATACCGATGGCTCACATGCCCGGCGCCCCCTTTCCTCTTAGTATTATGTGCCCAAAACAACATCTTTCAGACACGCTGCACAAAATCTCATAAAATATGTGGGGAAGACATATACCCATCCTCCCCACGGAAAAATACCTTACTTACGCAATCCTAATTTCTCAATAAGCGAACGATAGCGTTGTACGTCCTTTTGGCGCAAGTATTTCAAAAGCTTACGACGCTGCCCTACCATTTTCAAAAGGCCGGTACGGGAATGAAAGTCCTTTTTGTGTTCTTTGAAATGGCCTGTCAAACCTTCAATGCGCGCCGTCAAAAGAGCGATTTGCACTTCTGGCGAACCAGTATCTCCTTCATGTTTGGCATGGTTGTCGATAACAACTTTTTTTTGTTCTGCATTCATTGCCACAGCATTTCTCCAATGTGTAAAATATTCTTTCTCATTATCCAAAGGAAGCATTGATAGTGTCTGATGTAATTTTTAAAGGAGACACATACCAAGGTTTAGCCACATGTGCCTGTTGCTGCCAATGTATCGGCAGGCAAAAAAGTATTACATTCGTGCTTCCTTAGGGGCTGTCGTTAAAGAGCGAATTTTCGTATTTTATCAAGTGCGTCATCAAAGTTGCGTGTGCTTTATCTGGTATTTGACCGAAAAAGCAGGTAACATTTGACGAGGCAACAAGCGAAAAGGCGCATTTGGCGGCAGCAGCTCACCTCTACCAAAGTCCCCGCTCCACACACCACATGGGCTGCCCTTTGACAAACTGCAACTGAGCCAAAGCCAAGGCAGTATCGTTAGTATCATATAATACTGCCTTAGCGCCTTTTTTTAAGGCTTCAGGCGTATTGGGCACTTCTGTCAGACGTGGCACAGACATATCAAGGGCAACAGGCATGCCGCAACGCACACCGCGTGCTTCATGCGCCGACAGTGTCACGCGCAGCCAGTCAGGCAACGCTGCGCCAATGGGCTGCACCCACTTGGGCAAGAGCTCCGGATTGTCTGCAATGGCGTCCAAGGTATGTGCCGTATGGAGGTCAAAGGGGTGACTGTACTCTCGCGTAAGAGCTGTTAATACGGCACCGCACCCGAGGCGCATCCCCAAGCTGTGGGCCAGGGAGCGTATATAGGTGCCGGAGACGCACTCCACACGAAAGCGTGCGTAAGGAAGGCTCACATCAAGCACTTCCACACGCGAAATTTCTATGGTTTTCACCTTTTGCGGTGTTTTTTTTCCTGCCCGAGCAAGTTTATACAAGGGCTGCCCGTTGTGCTTTGCTGCAGAATAGGCGGGCACTTCTTGTTCGGACACACCAAGCCATGCCATCATGGTTTGTTGCACTTGGTCTGCATTTATATGTTTCCACGGTTTTTCTTCAAGCACCGTCCCTTCTGTATCCCACGTATCAGTATATTGCCCAAGACGCAAGGTGCCCAAGTAGACTTTGCGTCCATTTTCCATGAGGTGACCGGAAATTTTTGTGGCATGTCCCAGGAGCACAAGCAAAACGCCTTCAGCCATGGGATCAAGGGTACCTGCATGACCGATTTTTTTTTGCCCAAGCCTTTTGAGCGTTGTCAAGCACCGTGCAGACGTTATGCCTGTGGGCTTGTGTACGACCAACACACCATGGTTTTGGGGATAGGGTGATGCTTTTTTTTCTGTCATGGCTCTGCTCAATATCCCATAACAGACGCAATGCTTTTCAGCAATATGGTTGTGGTATTTGTGATATTGTGCTTGACAGTGGCACCAGCCGCATTTTTGTGACCGCCACCGCCACACAGCGCTGCCATGGCGCACACGTCCACATCTCCCGTGGAGCGCAAGCTTATCTTGCAACGCGTGCCGGAATCTTCTCGGATAATAGCCGCTACATCCACATGGCGTATGCGCCGCAAGTGCTCTACAAAGCCTTCCACATCTTCGTTCTTGCATTTGTAGTGCGTAATAAGATTCAAGGGGATGCACACAAGCGCCGTGCGTCCGTCATGCTCATAGACAATATTTTGCATGAGATTGCCCCACAAGAGCATGCGTCCGCTGTGCCATGTGCGATCCATATGCTGTCGCACATGGGGAATATGTAAGCCCATGTGTACAAGATGCGCCGCCAGTAAAAGAGCATCTTCGGAGGCATTGTCGTAGGCAAAATTGCCCGTATCTGAACTTACGGCAACATAAATGGCCTCACCCAAGGGACCGGACATGGGCACAGCCAAAGCATCGGTCACTGCCGCCACCATAAGTCCCGTAGCAGCCATGGTTGCATCCACCCAATTATCCACACTGCCAAACAAAGGATTACGCAGATGGTGGTCAATATTGATGGTGGGAAGCGCTAAAACCGCATCCTTTATATCGCCAATGCGTTCTGCATCACCGCAATCAAGCACAACCATGATTTCAGGGAGGGGTTGTGCTTCGTCCACACGAGTCTTCATGGGCACCGGTAAGGGAATCCACGCCAAATATTCCGGCACGCCGGAGGCATTATATAAGGAAACGTTCTTTCCTATACTGCGCAAAGTCAAGGCCAAGGCCACGGTGGCGCCAATGGCGTCGGCGTCGGGATTGGCATGGGCGACGATGCCTATGTGGGCATATGTTTTGAGTGTCTGTGCTAATCTCAACGCGGGTAAAAAGCGATCGTGTTGAAAAAGCGGCAATTGCACTTGTTGCTGTTCATGCTCTTTTCTCATGGCAGTAGGCCTCCCCATATCCTCGGGCACGCTGTTGTCATGTTCATAGTACTGCTCCTGATACTCTGCCTGCCCCCATGCAGAAAAAAACTCCACATCGCTGTACACCATTTCTTCAGGACACACCGCCTCCATCATAGATAAACAATTATCCATTCGTCGACGCAAATGCCCTTCCTCATTGGACGTGCCTACAACTGCCAAGCGAAGTCTTGTGAGGGAATCAGATGTTCCCGCTTCAGCAATGGCTACGTGAAACCTTTTACGCACCTTTTCTTTAAGGCTATTTGCAATTCTGCGTTTGCCCTTAAGAGAGTCATTGCCGTGCAGGGCATACTCAACGGTGAGCACCGCCACAAGCATTCCCATAAAAGCCCCTTAAAGTGTTGCAGCTTCTTCTATCATTTCAAAAGCTTCAATAACATCATGGATTTTAATGTCGTTGTAGTTTTCAAGACCGATACCACATTCATAGCCTTTCAGCACTTCCTTTGCATCGTCTTTGAAACGCTTGAGTGAGGTGATTTTGCCTGTATACACAACGACGCCCTCGCGCAAGAGGCGTACACCTGCATGGCGCGCCATTTTACCGTCTGCCACATGGCAACCGGCAATAACACCAATTTTGGGTACGCTAAATGTTTCGCGTACTTCGGCTTGACCAAGGTACTGTTCCTTTTGTACCGGAGCCAACATGCCTTGCATGGCGCTCGTAATATCGTCTGCCAGTTTATAAATGATGTCATAGTAACGGATTTCAACATGCTCGTGCTCGGCGACTTCCTTGATTTTGGCTGTTGGGCGCACATTAAAGCCAATAATAATGGCCTGTGAGGCGGAAGCCAACAAAATGTCCGATTCTGAAATGGCACCGGCACCGCCATGCACAACGTTAATACGCACCTTATCTGTACTTTTCTTGTTCAATGCCTCTGTAATGGCACCAAGGGTACCTTGGACGTCTGCCTTGAGCACCAAGTTCAATGTCAAAGTTTCTTGGTCAGATGCGCGGCGAGAGAGGAATGTTTCCAGCGTTACCTTGGATTCCTTGGCAAGGTCGCGCTCTCTTTGCTTGGTGGCGCGTGCTTCGGCAATGCGTCGTGCCAGTTTGTCATCTGCCACACAGACGAACTCTTCGCCTGCTAAGGGCACGCCGTCAAAGCCCTGTACTTCCACAGGAATGGAAGGCCCTGCTTCTTTGACTTTTTTGCCTTGGTCATTGAAAAGCGCGCGTACGCGACCTGAGAAGATGCCGCACACAAAGGTATCCCCTTGGCGCAAAGTGCCTTCTTGAATGAGCACGGTGGCCACAGGCCCACGTCCTTTATCGAGCTTTGCTTCGACAATGCGCCCACGAGCCGGCTTGTTGGGATTAGCTTTTAATTCCAGTATTTCCGCCTGTAAGGCCACAAGCTCCAACAGCTCGTCAAGACCTTCGCGGCTTTTGGCAGAGACCATGGCAGTGACAGTGTCGCCGCCCCAATCTTCTGCTTGGAGCCCAAGTTCGGCCAGTTCTCGCAACACCCGTTCCGGCTGTGCCGCAGGCTTATCCATTTTATTGACTGCGACCATGATGGGCACGCCCGCCGCCTTGGAGTGATTTATGGCTTCGCGTGTTTGTTCCATGACGCCGTCGTCGGCAGCCACAACAAGGATAACAAGGTCTGTCACCTGTGCGCCGCGGGCACGCATAGCCGTAAAGGCTTCGTGTCCCGGGGTATCAAGAAAGACGATTTCGCCGCGCTCTGTGGTCACATGGTAGGCACCAATATATTGTGTTATGCCGCCGGCCTCACCGCTCGTCAAGTTAGATTTTCGGATGGCATCGAGTAAGGACGTTTTGCCATGGTCAACGTGTCCCATGATGGTGACAACCGGGGGGCGATGGCGCAAGTCTTCAGGTTTATCTTCTTGGGTAGGGATGAGGTAATCTTCTTCCGAAAATCCTGCCTTTTCCACTTCATAATTAAATTCTGCCGCCACAAGTGTTGCCGTATCAATGTCTAAAGACTGGTTAATGGTGGCCATAATACCGAGCCCAAAGAGGACTTTAATGATTTCGTTGGACTTAAGACCCATTTGATGAGCCATATCTGCTACACGAATGGCCTCTGTGACACGAATTTTGCGTTTGGTAGCCTTAAGGGGTTGTGTGGCCGAGGAGGAGCGCATATCCTTTTTGTTGCGTCGTCCTTTGTGAGAACGACCAAGGCGCATGGCATTGTCATCGTCATGACCAAAACGCTCAAATTCATTACCCTGCTGAAAATCAACGGTACGGCGTCCTTTCATACGTTTTTTCTTGCTTTGACCTTCGCCTACGGCATCTGGCGTGGGGAAGCCGGATCCCCCTCCCATATCTGGGCGGGCATGACGTACGGAACTGTTGTGCGCACCTTGTCCGCCTTGTTGGTTATGACGTGGTGGGCGATTGTCTTGACCATGAGCTTGTCCTTGCGCCTGTCCGAATGGAGGCCGCGCGCCGCGCTGTTGTCCACGATTGTCTTGGCTGCGTCCGTCACGACCATCTTGTGGGCGCCCGTCACGACCATCCTGTGGGCGCCCGGGGCGGCCGGAGTGCGGGCGTCCGTCACGGGGGCTTTGCGCATTTTGTGCATTTTGCATACGTGCGCTTCGTTGCTCTGCCGTCTCCGGCAAAGGTCTTGAAATTACACGAACTTGAGGTGTTGCTGGGGCACTTGGCTGACGATTTTTGTTTCGTTCACGTTTTTTACCGCCGCGTTCGTTGTGTGTGCCTGCTTCAGAAGTTGCATGGGCGTTTTTTGAAGCATCTTGGTGAGCGACGTCTGAATCAGAAATATCTGACCTTGCTGCCTTTTCGTGCGCTGCTTGCTCTGTGCTTTCTGCCCCTTCGTCCGTCATGTGTACGCCTGCAGGTGCCACATTTGCTTCAAGTATGGGCTCTGCCGTTGTACTCGTCGTCGCACCAGTGTTGCTCTTTTGGTCAGACGTTGCAGAGGCAAAGGAAGTTGCCGTTTCCTTCTCCGGATGCTCTTGCATTGTTTTGTGAGTACATGCCACATGATCCGCGTCCACATGTGCTTGGCTGTGACTTAATGAATCACGCGTTTCAAAATCTTTGTCCGGCGCATTATCTCGCGGTAACGAACCTGCTTGGTTTTTTGCCGCCGTGGTGTGCGTTGCATGTTTGGTATCTTTTTCCGTAACATTATGGGGATTCCCCAAGTTGTCCTTGTGGGGCGAAGAGGAGGCGGGGCTGATGATACGAGCATTGGGTGCTTGAGTACGCTGCGATTTTGCAGATTTTGTTTGCGCTTTCGGTGCAGATGCAGTGGAGGAGGTGTTCGCCTCATCCTTAGTGTGTTCGTGAGTGTGTTCACGCACAAAGCCTGCGGTGTCTTTGACCGTCGAGGTGTGCTCATCAGCGTGTTCGCTTAAAAGTTCACCGGCATGCTCATGTGAAGGGTGTGTCGAGGGATTTGCGAGGGTTTCCGGTGCATGGGCAGGCATGTCTTGAGGGGCACTAGGCACTTTGCGACGCCGCACAATGACATCTGTTTTGTTTTTTCCTTTAATATGGTTACGCACACGCTCGCAAGCATCGGCAACAAGAGGACTAGAGGCATTTTTTGCTTCAATTCCCATCTGTTGCAGATTGTGCAAAAGGTCTTTTACGCTCATTCGCAATTCTGCAGATAATTCTTTTACGGTCATGGTATCCTTCGTCACGTTCGTACCCCCTTACGCCCTCTTGGCATCCGCTTTGTCGGCTGCACAGCTCTTTCCAAGTGATTTTTTTGCGATTATCTTATCCATGCCTGGTTCGACGTTTTTTTTGTAAACCAGTATACATGGCAAATTTTTTTCTACATGACGCTTGCACGCATACATAATATCCTCTTCCCGGTAACACGCAACGCTCATCAACATACAACTGTTTTTTCTGTGGCGCTTTTTCTTGTGTATCGGCACAGGTTTTGGGCATGTTGCCACTGACTTCGCTGTGTAAAACGTGTCGAAGTAAGTCTTTTTTAGCAAAGCGTTGTCGACAGATGACACAGGTGCGTACTGGTATATGCGCCATATTTACTCTGCTGTCCCGGCCTGTTCTTGATTATCGTCAGCTTGTTCGTCGTGTTCAGTCTTGTCTGTAGTATCAACTTGTCCTTCATATTCGGGCTGCTCTTGAGTATCAGGCATATCGTCGTCATTGATCTGTCCTCGGTCTTCATGAGGCTGTGTTTCATGCTCAGCCTGTTGCGTACCGAGAGTAGGTATGTCGGCCGGCAAGCATTCATTTGGCGGCACAGAATGTTCCAAAGCCACATCATCCATGTCTTGAGGTGCTTCTTCGTTGATGTGGGGAGTTTCGGCCAAAAAGTGTATTGCAGAGCGTAAGTCCATTATGCGCGCACTGCTCAAGCCCAAATTTTCCATTAAGTCGGCATCCTCGGCCTCTTGCAATTTTTCCACTGTTGGATACCCCGCACCCACCAGAGCTTCTACAGACAGCTCTAAGACGGAAGCAACTTGCTCAAGACCGCGACCAATGGCATTGGCCTCATTGTAGCGTGTTTCCGTAAATATATCTATTTTCCACCCCAACAGTTTGGCGGCAAGTTTGACATTTTGCCCTTTACGCCCAATGGCATTGGTAAGTTGGTCATCGGGGACAATAATTTCCAAAAGGCTTGATTCATCATCCACCACAATGCGCGAGACAAGTGCCGGCGCCAAAGCATTTCTTGCGTAGGATGCTATGTCGGCACTCCATACCACGATGTCTATGCGTTCACCGCGCAACTCTTGCACAATGTTTTGTATGCGTGAGCCACGCACGCCCACGCAGGCGCCCACTGGATCCACGTCGCGCTCGCGCGAAAATACCGCCACCTTGGCACGAGAGCCGGGATCACGCGCAACTCCCATGATTTGTACGATACCATCGTCAACCTCTGGCACTTCGCGTCGAAAGAGCGCCGTCATGTAGTCTCTGTGAGCCCGAGAAATAATTACCTGAGGGCCACGTCCTTCGCGGCGCACCTCCATAATGAGGGCTTGCACACGGTCACCGCGTTTGAAGTGTTCGCGAGGAATTTGTTCATCTCGTGGCAAAACGGCTTCGGTGCGTCCAAGATTGACAACCCAAGCTCCCTTGTCACGTCTTTGAACAATTCCCGAAGCGATTTCTCCAATGCGTTCTTTGTATTCATCATAAATGATGCCCTGTTCCGCATCTCGCATACGCTGAATGATAACTTGCTTGGCAGATTGTGCTGCAATACGCCCTAGGTTTTCCATCTTGAGTCGAAAACCTACTTCGTCGTCAAGTTGTACCGAGGCATCATGCTTTCTGGCATCTTCAAGTTCAATTTGTGTATCCTCGTTGGCAAGGTCTCCATCTTCGACGACAGTCTTGAATTGATACACTTCAATATCGCCCGTTTCGTCATTATAGCGGACTTCAACATCTATTTCATCTTCAAATCGGCGTAGTACAGATGTGCGTACAGCTTCCTCTAAAGTTTCTATGAGCATGTTGCGGTCAAGGCCTTTATCCTTACTTATCTGATCTATGGCCTTTTTCAGTTCAAGGTTCATGATGCCTCCAGCTATCCTCTTTTCTTTGCCGTCGAATTTTGGGTGTGATGTGTACGTTGCAATCAAGCGGCACACACTAGGCACTGTCGTCAAATGCGCCTTTTCGGTTATCTCTGCGTCAAACTTCGCTTGCTTTTTCAGTCAAATACCATAAATGGCATAGTCCTTCAAAGCACGCTTGTCTTCCTTGATATAACACAAAAATTCTTTATTGAGAAACAGCCCCTAGACCATGTCTATGGAAGCATTGATTTAATGCCTTTTGTCCTCTCATCGCATAAGACTCATTTCGTAAAACTCGTATATATATCAAATATACTGAAAGCGTCCCCAAATGCGTATTCTTTGCTTGCTAGAGAACAAAAATCTCTTAAATCAGCGCGTCTCTATATTCGTTAAATATGCCTCAAATACTTGTCCCACAATAGGCGAGAGTAAGACGGTTTTTATAAAAAGCCATGCCTATTTGCAGAAAAAGTACATTTTAAACGCTTTTTCTCTCTCATGGCTTCTTTTTTCCGGGTTTTTGAGGCATGGTAAATATGTGCACGCGCGCTGCCTTACGCACTGTATGCCATGGTATGTCTATGATGTTTATGACACCGGGCGCTTCTAAAGGCACGCATGTAGGCTTTGCCGGGGGTGTTTTGAGAGGCGCCTCATCAAGTGAAAGACAAAAAAACTCTTCATCCATGCGTACAGCTTGTAATATACCGCGAAATCTCTTACGCCCTTGGTATGCAGGTGGGGCATGCGTGAGAGGTACTGTCAAAACAACATCAAGAGTGTCACCAACATAGCCTTGTAACTGGGCTAAATTAAAGAACGGACGCGAAAGGCCTGGTGAAGAAACTTCGAGTGTGTATGCAGAGGGAAAAATATCTTCCACCTCTAAAGCCAAGCTGAGCAGGCGTGATATGCGCGCACATTGGTTGATACTCACAGATTGTCCACTCTCCGACAGGATTTCAGAAAAGGAGTCTTGAGTATGCACACACTCCTTCATTGCTCCGTGTAATGTCACATCGGTCGTTTCGTCCAGAGCACGCCCCGGATCGTCATTTTGTTGACTCTGCGTGACCGGAGGCGTATCCACATATACGCGCAATACTGGTCGCCCCGATTGTAAAAGCTCCATTCCCCACATGACAAGGCCAAGTGACGAGATTATGGGCAATGCGATGGGTTCTATGGTGGCAAAAAGAGTTGTTGTTGTCATGTATTCTTAAAAATTCCTTAGCGCTACATGGAGCTGTAGTCATAGAACGGTCGTTATGGTTTTTGTCGCCATGAGTGATCGTACAATGTGCAGAGTTCTAAACATATGTGACAAAAAAAGGGGGCCTCTCTATAAGGCCACCCCTTTGTGAACAGAAGTTCTGCATCAGGATGTTGAAAATCTGAAAACATACTATCATGGCGAGGCGTATCTCGTAATGATATAAACAAAGGGTCACATGTGCTTTAGGAGGTAAATGCGTTCGAGACGCCACACCTTTTTGGGGTAAGTCAATCAGCACACAGTACAGTTCTTGGAAGCTGTAGATATTTTGATACAGCCATCACGAACTTTTCACAAACTTTCTGCCGACTCGCATCGACTCTTTTCACAGAAAGACACAGTCTTGTGTGAAAAGAAACTCCTGCTGTAAAGCATGCGAACTTTACGGTTAAAAAAAAATGCTGTCAAGTTATTTTCATGCATATTTTTGAGAATATCGTAAAACTCAAGAAAATACTGATTTAATCGAATTTTTATTCTTTGGCAAACAGGATTGCACGAAATCCGTCTGACACCTTTACAGGGCAAAAGCATCCACGCAGTACGTCCTAGACGCTATAGTCAAATTGCACATTCTTGTGTTATATCAAGCCCATTGAAACAAAGCCGAGCTTGCTTTGAAAATATACCTTATGGTATTTAACTGAAAAAGCAAGTAAAGTCTGACGCAGAGCCTGCTTCGATAAGGGCGAAAAGGCGCATTTGACGACAGCGCCTAAAATGTCTGGCCTTCCGGCGTTCCCGGTTGCAGGCGCATAGGTTTTACCCAGTCCACAATTTTCTTGCCCATATCATAAGCGAGCGAACGAGCCGTCAAATTCACGGGATCGGCAGGCATACGTGCCTGAGCGCCCACAAGGAAATAATCTTGAGCCTGCTGCTTTTCAAGGCGCCCGCCTTGCCCCATGGACCAAATCAAATTGCCCGTGGCTACTTCATACATTTCGATTTGCATGGAAACAACGGAATCGCCTGATGTGCCACCGTCAATATAGTGGGTAATGTATCCCCCCACAAGGACATTTGCGCCCCGCTGACGTGCCTGCGCCAAGGCATCGTTGACATTATACGGTACAGTTCTGTCATCATATTCCAAAGCAGCAAAAGCTTGCTGCGAAAGCCACACTTGCCATAATGTGCGGCTGATGTGACGACTCATGGTTTTGGATTTCGTTATATCCTGCGTTATGCGGAGAGGGACAAAAAGACCCCGCAACGGTTCAAGTGGTGTCACATTGGGATGCACATATACGCGAACGGGCGTCACCTCCACCTGTGCATCGTAGGTAATGTGGTAGGGCGTGGCTGTTTCGCCCTCAAGTCCCACACTGAGGCCACTGCCGTCTGAATTACTGCAACCGTTTAAGAGTAGTACATGTGTCATTATGATGACAAGAGCAGAGGCATGTATAAAAAAGCGTAATGGTCGGCATGAGCAACGCAGCATGCGTACATGACTGAAGTAAGGTTTTTTGAATAAAAGCATTGGTGAATTGGCGAAATATTTCATTGCATCCTCGTAGTAGGGCTTTGTGAACCATGAATGGAAGTCAAAATTTTCTCATATGACCTTTGCAAACTGGCATGTAATGCCATGCGCCTGTCGGCAGAAAGACGTGCAAAAGACGTTTCCTCTGTCAAAAGAATGAGTTTTTCCATTTCAGACTGCAATTTATGCAAATGCTGTACCTCTTCGGCAGAGAAAAAACCTTGACAACGAACACTCTCCAGAAGATACACCAGACTTTCCGCCATTTTTGCAATAATTTTCGGGTGAATAAGATGACCATAACGTCGCCGTTTGCATGTTTCTTGCCATAAAAATTGTATGTGCAGAAAAAAACTCTTCATGGCCTTTCCTTTTTTCACTGTGCACTGTCGATTATAGGTGATACAGTTCACTTCGGAGCTAGCAGTCCGTTGAAAAAGTGCAATCTGCGGCGTCAGCATAAAAAAGCCAAATCGCTTATGTATGTCTCATACGCGTTGCTCTCGATAGCCGTAACACTCGTTCCTCGTGTAACGGCTACGCCTTCGGCGCCCTTTGGGTCGGTCTGCGCGCCTTGACTTTTTTTGCTTCCTTGCATCTCACACTTTTTGAACGGCCTGTCAAAAATGGAGTTTTTCAACAGCCTGCTAGGGACTGTCGTCGGGAGCATTTTGCAATACAAGCATATATATTTTATAAGACTGCATGCTTTTCTCAATCCACCTTTCTTGTGAAAGAACAAAAGTCAATCATATCAGCAATTGTTTGCTTTCATGTGTCGCTGACGACGCAGATGGCCTTTTCTCAAAGCCCTGCTATGCCCCCAGAACAAAGTACATAACCATAGGCACACCAATAAGATAAGCTGGGACAATCCCAAGAATAACCTGCCCCCATGAAAGGCGCATGGCGTAGCGACATCCAATAAGCGTGCATGCCATGCTCCAAATAAAACCCACCAAGGAGCCAAGCGCCGGAACAAGGCACAGAAGTAGGGGGGCGGAAGAGTATGCAACAATTTGAAATATCAATGAGAAATGTACATTGTTTGGGGCAACTATTTTAAGGAAGGCAAAGTAAAAAATGGACGTAACAAGTATTTTTACAGTGGCCACCGCTGCTCCCAATAGCACAGAAAAAAATATATTATAGTGGGGTGTGAGTATGGATAAGAGTTTTTGGAGTTCCGGATCGTTAATGGCTGTGGAAGCTACAAAGGATGCTATGACTCCTCCCCAAAAGCGTTCCACAACTAATTGCACTACGCTGATAATAACAAAAAATACAAGTACATGCACATGAGATTTTTGTGGAACAATGCCAGCAAAAAAACGCTGTGGCGTAAACATAACGTCGGTGATTGTGCGATAAAATGACACAAGATAGCCGGTTTCGTGTGGATAATCCCATGGATTCTCTAAAGAAAAGTTTTCTTCGGCCTGCTCGCAATCGTCTTTTTGCTCGTCTTGAGCGAAAATGTTCCCTTGTTTCTCTTGTGCAAGGAAATGTGGTTCTTGACTGTTGGCATCAGCGTTGCCCGATTGCGTGTCATGAGCAGTCGCGCCGTCTTGCATTGTGTGGTGCGCTTCCTTGGGCACATGGTTTTCTTGACGTTCATTGTCAACATGTGCTTGGGTATACAGTGGTTCTTCAGAATGCGGAATATGCGCACCGTGAGGTAAGGGAGTTGCTGGTGCATTCCTTTTTTCGTCATCAAAAAAACGAAAGCGGCACGAACATTGCGGGCAGGTAGCTGTCACTGCGTGGGAGGGTATACGATCCTTTGGAACGTCACGCGAAAATGCACATTCTGGACACTCAATTTTCATAATTCTACAATATCTCCGTGGTAAATTTGCACACTTCATTTTCCTAAAACATTTACGAGACGGTGGCAAGTCTTTTCACTGATGCAGTAAGCGGCGAGCACGTCATGCGATTGCTGAATTTTTTTAATGCTTTAACATTTTATGCAGTGTGCGCTACAGGAAAATAAAGAGAACGCTGATGACTCAAAGTCGCATACTCAATTTACTGTAAAGCGTTCTGAAAAGCGCATACCCTGTCCTGTGCTTGAGGATCCCTCTTTCTCATATATGAAAAAGAGGGATAATTAAAGCGTTTTGAGGGGATGGGGGGTGTTTGAGGGGGGGGGGGGCGGGTTTTGGTGTTTGGCAAAGGATCCCGTGCCCCGCCAGGAAAAATCGTACAACGGTGTTTCCTTAAAAAGGGATTTTTTCAATGATTTGTTATTGTAAAAGATGCTCCCATTCCTTGCTTTGAAACCAATAGCGACGTTTTTCTGCAAGCCAACCTTCGCTTTCCACATTACGTATCCACGAGTCAAAGGCGTTGAGTGTATCCATATCACCCTTACGGATGGCCATGGCGATAGGTTGTGGAAAAATGCCCCCTTCAATGGCGTGACGCAGTTTTTCCGTATCGCGTAAAACTTCAAATGACCCGAACGGTGCTGAGGTGAAAAAAAGAGTAGCGCGCCCTGTAACGGCTTCTTGCACAGCTGTGGCTTCATCGTCAAAATAGCGTATGGTTGCCTTGGGGAGTACTTTTTTGGCGGCGGCGGCGGCAGTAGTGCCCGTGCGTACAGAAACAATGGTTTCTGAACTGTTATATGCTTGCAAATCGTCAGTTTCTTGAAGTTTATCTTTGCGCCCAATAATTTCGATGACAACATGATCATATGGAATGCTAAAATTTGCTCTGAGGCTACGATCCGGTGTTATGGACAGTCCGCCGATAATGACGTCAAATTTTCCCGTCAAAAGCGCAGGCACAATGCCCGACCAACGTGTGGGCAAAATCTCAAGTTCGAGTCCAAAATCCTTTGCTAAGCGTTTTGCAACATCTACTTCGAAGCCAATATAATTTCCTTTCTTATCCTGCATGACCCAAGGAACAAAGGAGGACATGCCAACGCGAAGCGTGCCGCGCTCTAAAGCTTCTTGCAAAACACCCGTGGGGGATGCCGCCATGGCTGGGGTGTTCGTACCCAATCCAAAAACAGTTATGGAAATAAGTAGACATAGAGAGGCTACAAAAGCAACATGCATTCTCTGTTTCATGGTTTTACTCCTTGTTTTCGTGTTCTCGGTCGCAATTGACAAAGCATTTTTGCTTTCATGCGCATAACATCCATATGAAAATATCTGTAAAAAATACAAGATACGAATCCTTTGTCAAGTTGAAAAACTGTTCCTGGCAGGGCAAGCACAACTGAATTGGAGGTTCTAGTGCCTTGTCAAATCTAAAAATTTTTTATACTATCTTCAAAACTTGCTGGGG
>CAYJPE010000026.1:0-18888 GCA_964371965.1 uncultured Desulfovibrionaceae bacterium | reverse complement strand
AACCTAAAAGGCGCATTTGACGACAGCGCTTAGCGTTGCGTTACAGCAGCCTTAATAATAGCTTGCGCCGCAAGCACCCCGTTCACAAGAGCCCGTGCCTCCATCTTGCACATAGAAAGCTTCCATTGTGGATTTGAGCATTGAAGGTCTAACCTGTCGCCGGGAAGCACTTGCCTGCGAAACTTGACCTTATCGAGCCCAACAAATAAAAAAAGAGCATTTTCTGGATTTTCCATATGAGAAAGACCCAAAATCGCTCCCGCTTGCGCCAAGGCTTCCAAAATAAGAACTCCTGGCATAATGGGCAAATCTGGAAAATGGCCTTGAAAAAAAGGCTCATTGATGGTCACATTTTTATAAGCCCTAATGTGCGACCTCGGAACACACTCCTCTACCCTATCCACTAACAAAAAAGGATACCGGTGTGGCAGGGAAGTAAGGATTTTCCCTATATCCATGGTTACAGTGTTTTTTTCTTGCATGTTATCCACTCCTTCACAAGTTTGAGCCGGTCGTTGCACAAAGCTATTGACTGCCTCAAGAAAAAGGCGCACTACCCGGCATAGTTCATACACCGCGCGTTCATATTTTCGTCTTCTTACTTTTGTAATGTACGGATTTTATAGACACGCTATGAATTTGAAGTTTTTGCAAGACGGTTGTGATAGACATCTATAAAAACATTTTTCAGCACGTTTTATTTACAATACCAGTACATCTAAAACAAGACATTCCCAAGGAAAACCCATAACGCTCCTTGGGAATGTATATATTATCTAGGAAAATAATCGTGAAAGGCTTACTACTTTTCGTTCAGAGCCCCGGACTTCCAAAGCTTATCCACTTCTTTAAGAACGTCTTCGGTAAGATCCATACTTTGTTCGGCATACAACACACCACCTGCCGAGACATCCACAACAAAGTTAAAGCCCTTACGTTGCGCAACTTTATAAGCCGCAGTAAAAACAAGCGAAACCATATCCTGACGAATTTTTATTTCATCTTGTTCGACTTTACGGGCAAAATCTCGAGTTTTTTCATCAAATTCTCGCTTCAAACGAATAAATTCAACTTGCTTTTTCTCCGTAGGATTTTTTTTCAGCGCTTCAGCCTTGGTTTGCAAGTCTTTTGCCTGTTTTTCTAATGTCGTCCTTTCTTTGCCGTACTTAGATTCCATCTTTTTACGTACGTCCTTGGCAAGTGCACTTTCTACGGCTATCCTTTGCATCTCAACAACACCAATCTTCATCTCAGCAAAAGCAACACTCACTGTCATCAGGCAGAGAGCCAAAGCCATTGCGATAACCTTATACATGACATTCTCCTTAAAAAATCGCTGATTATTTCCCCAATGGATCATCACTACAAAACAACACTTAGGCTACGTTGATAACATCGTTTTTTCATGTTCTTTAAAATTATTAACAATCTCAAGATATCAGGTTTTTCCAAAGCATATCTTGCACATAGAAAGAGCAAAAAAACGCGCCACCAACGAAGCGCTCACAATACAAGCCACACAGGCCATGTTTGCCTCATAATACCACAAGTCAACATGTGCTTTTTACGGCATTACACACAATCTGCGTTTAAAACTTTTTCTAAACTTTTGCCAGATTATAGATTTTTGTCAATATATTTTTTGCATCCAGAAAACGTGCTTCAATCAAGCTTTTGTTGCCGAACAAAAGGGTGATGGTCTATAAAATATAGCAGATACACATATTTCATGCAGTTGCCTGACAGAGTTACAGAGCAAAAAAATCTTCCCTCGGCTCTTCTTTAAGGTCTCCCTTCACAGAGTGGATTTTCGTCTCATGCAAATCCGGCATAACATGCCGAGCTTAGCCTCAGTTATCCACAGACTCTCTCTCTAGGGACTGTCTCTAAAAACAACAGGCTCTTACACACACTACTACAAAATCGACAGGCTGTTCAAAAAGGCGAGACACAAAACAGATCACAACAGATGGCATCTTTTCAACAGCCCGTCTAATATGTTTAAAAACCGAAGCGTAATCCCAATGAAAATTCATGGGCGCTACCGGTCACATCTACCTCATTCCCACGTACTTCCGCTGAAGACGTGCCAAGGCTCAAATAGCGATAGCCAAGATCTGCCGTAACGGTATCTGACAACAAATAGCCCACACCACCGCCGACTGTCCAAGCAAATACGGTACCATCAAGGCTACGTGTAATATCGTCATTGCCCTGCAAGAAGGCTACTCGTCCACTCACAAATGCTGCACCAGCTCCACCGCTGATATAGGGTGTAAAGTTCGTTTCATTGTAAAAATCATAGTACACATTCATTAAGAGTGTTTGTACATTGTACTTTACATCAGAGTTCCACGCCACATTACCAAAGTTGAAGGTGCTCTCATCATTAAAGTCTGTGCGGATAGCATACTCAACTTCCGCGCGTATGGGCGCATCGGAATTCATATAAAAATCATAGCCCAGCGCAAAGGCTCCGCCAATGGTATTCTGCGAGTGTGAATTACTCAATATACCCCCTCCCCAATGGGTTTGATATGAGTCAATAAACTTCACACTAGCATATCCGCCAAAGCTCTCCGCGTAGGCAGGCGTCACCATAAAGAGGATCATCACCCAAAAAATGCATAATCGATATACCATAATATCCTCCACAACAAAATGCTGTTTCACTGTTCTGTCTCTCGGAAAAATCTCTTTGTGGAAAGGAGCTGTAACAGCCTAACATGCTAGACGATGGCAAAATTTTCCACGAAACAGAATATGTTCTCTCACAAAGCACATCGCCAGTGCCCCTCCTTCATGGGGAAAGAGAGGGGCACAGACAATATATCTTTGCAGCGGTCAAAACCCTTAGGAAAGAAAGGCTTGGACTCACCGCCACCCATAAAACAGGTCACACAACCTGCGTATGCACCACAGTACATCATGCTTTTCCAGTTTTTACATAATATACCAACAAAGTGCATACTTTTCAAAAGCCTTCCACAAAGGCATCTCCAACAAAGCAAAAAGCGTTCCAGTAAGAATCAAACCCGAAGAGTATTGTATCGCCTATCCAAAACGTATCACCATGACGTCACCATACTGTGCCCATTGTTATAAAATTGACAAAAAAGCACATGATATCAACACTCAAGGTAAGTCAATGAAATTTCTAGTTTTTTTCTCAAAAAAAATCATACGCAGCAAAAAATGCCGCATGTCGCACATTTCATGAATGAGTAAGACCTTAACACACAAACAAAAGAATGCAAAATTTTCCGCATATATTCTTTAGACTTACACAAGAAAAAAGCCATACATTCTCTGTGCAATGTTTGAGCAGCTTGTTGAAAAAGTCCATTTTCGAAAGTCCGTTTACAAAGTGCCCCTCTGCAAAGGTCGCAAGGAGGCGAAACAGTCAAGGCGTAGCCGTTACACGAGGAACGAGTGTTACGGCTATCGAGAGCTACGCGTAGAGACATACATAAGCGGTTTGATTTTTTGTCATCCTCTCCAAAGGGTTATCCAAAGGGTTATCCAAAGGGCTATCCTAAAGGGCTATTCGAAGGGGACGCCGCAGATTGCACTTTTTCAACGGCTGTTACAGGGGGGTGTGGGGGAAAAGCGTTGTCTTTGGGAAAGAAAAAAATATTTTGTGAGGCGTAGCAGTCTGTTGAAAATGCACATTGCAAGCCGTTCAAAAAAAATGAGCTGCAAAGAACGAAAAAAATCCTTACATCAAAAAGTATTTGACATACATAAGATGTTTGGATTTTTTTCTTACATTGAAAGGGATACGGCAGGTTACCTTTTTCAACGGACTGCTAAAGCCCCTTTTCCTTCATAAGCACCGCCAAGTCACATATACGGTGCGAGTAGCCCCATTCATTATCGTACCAAGTTAAAATCTTACAAAAGGTACCGTCATGTATCGTGCTATATTCTGCATCCAAGATAGACGAATGCGGGTTGCCTTTAAAGTCCATAGAAACAAGAGGCTTGTCGCTATATTCTAAAATCCCCTTCAGCGCATTGTCCGCGGCAGCTTTAAGTACGGCGCGCATACTTTCAGTGTCGGTGGATTTTTGCAAAATACCTGTAAAATCTACCACAGAAACAGTAGGTGTGGGAACTCTGAGTGAATAACCGGTAAACTTTCCTTTTAAATCCGGGAGCACCAAGGACACAGCTTGGGCGGCTCCGGTGCTGGTGGGGATAATGCTGGTGGCTGCCGCACGGGCTCTACGCCAATCCTTGTGGGGCATGTCCAAAATACATTGGTCATTCGTATAGGAATGCACGGTGACCATAGTGCCTTGGGCGATACCAAATGTGTCGTGCAATATTTTTACCACGGGAGCAAGACAGTTTGTGGTACAGGATGCATTAGAAACAATGTGATGCGTGGAGGGATCGTACTGATCATCATTCACGCCCATAACGACAGTGAACACATCGCCCTTAGCGGGGGCAGAAATAATAACTTTTTTTGCGCCATTATCCAAATGCGGTTGCACTTGCTCGGCTGTGCGAAAAATCCCCGTGGACTCTACAACAATATCAACGCCACAGTCGCCCCATTTAATATCAGCTGGTTCTCGCTGGGCAAAACAGTGTATTTTCCAATCACCCAAGGTCACATCGGCGCCGTTAAATGTCACGTCATAATTCGCTCTTCCGTAGACGGAATCGTATTCCAAGCGATGAAAATTTGTTTCAGCATCATAAAGGGCATTGATAGCCACAATTTCTGCTTTATCTTGAAAATTAGCATGTAGGGCACGAAAAACCTGACGCCCAATGCGACCGAAGCCATTGATAGCAACTCTAACCTTGCTCACGAAAATATCCTCGCAACAAAAAAATATACACTACAAAAGCTTTGCCTTGGCCTTTCCAAAACAAAAAAAGGGCTGTTTTTCACTCAAAATCACCGTGCTTTAGCCTAAATCGACACGCTGGCGCTTCCCAACAAAACGTCATTTCGGCAACACGGAGACACAAGGGCAAAACCCTTTGGCGAAAAACAGCCCCGTAAAAAAGGCTTATCGAGTGCAACTGTCCGAAGCAAGTATCAAACGTGACTCTACAGAACGGTAGCACTCAAACATTATTCATAACCATCATGTGGCATTGCTTTGTTGAGGAAAGAAACTTTTTTAATGAGGCGTAAACGCTGATTTTGTCGAATTTTTGTTCTTTGATAAAAGACAGCCCTCAAGAAGCCCCAGCATACATAAACATACATGAGCGTTTCGCGAAGTAATTTTGACAATTTCAAAGGGCAAAAAACATAAAACCAGTGTTTCCGCAAAAATACCGTTGCGAGCAGCCCCTTAAAAACGCCCCAAATCCCAGGCCACTCAAAAACAACAAAGCATTCAATCAGTGCTTTCTTTATAACCCTTTTTCCTGCATGAGCACAAGCAAGTCGCATATGCGGTTAGAATAACCCCATTCATTGTCATACCAGGTAACAATTTTGCACAATGTGCCAGCTTGTACGGTGCTATAATCGGCTTCAAGAATGGAAGAATGAGGATTACCCTTAAAGTCCATGGAGACCAAAGGCTTTTCATTGTATTCCAAAATTCCCTTCAAGGATCCTTCCGCAGCGGCCTTCAGCTTGCCACGCATAGTATCTGTATCTGTAGCTTTTTCCAAAACGGCGGTAAAGTCCACAACAGACACGGTGGGCGTGGGCACACGCAATGAGTAGCCTGTGAACTTGCCCTGCAATGCCGGAATAACCTTGGCTACAGCCTGAGCAGCACCTGTGGACGTAGGAATGATACTGGCAGCAGCGGCACGAGCACGGCGCAAGTCCTTATGGCCTACGTCCAAAATACGTTGATCATTGGTATAGGCATGCACAGTGACCATATTGCCTTGTGCGATACCAAATTCATCATGCAAAATCTTTGCAACAGGTGCCAAGCAGTTCGTGGTGCACGAAGCGCAGGAAACCACATGGTGTTTTGCCGCGTCATACATGTCACCATTCACACCCAGCACGATAGTCAAATCTTCGTCCTTGGCAGGGGCAGAGATAATCACCTTTTTTGCGCCATTTTCCAGGTGTACATGTGCTTGCTTGGCAGAACGAAAAATGCCTGTTGATTCTACAACAATATCAACACCATATTCACTCCACTTCAAGTCCGCCGGGTCACGTTCGGCAAAGCAATGCACTTTCCAGTCACCCACAGTCACATCGGTACCGTCTATCTTGGCATCAAGATAGGCGCGACCGTAAACGGAGTCGTACTCCAAGAGATGGAAATTGGTTTCGGGATCATACAAATCATTGATGGCAACGACTTCTGCCTTGTCCTTAAAGTTGGCATGTAAAGCACGAAAAACCTGACGTCCGATACGGCCAAAGCCATTGAT
The DNA here is from genome assembly GCA_964371965.1 of uncultured Desulfovibrionaceae bacterium. Classification (GTDB taxonomy): domain Bacteria; phylum Desulfobacterota; class Desulfovibrionia; order Desulfovibrionales; family Desulfovibrionaceae; genus CAYJAD01. Next base: position 12,510 of record CAYJPE010000026.1, on the reverse strand, counting down.
CCCAACACGAATTTTGCTCATTAAAATATCCTCATTACATGTAAATATGTTATGGTGCTATTCGGCCATCCCGACATAGCTCTATGCCTTAACAAGAGTGTCCATGCGCCCCCCAATAACAGACTGCCAAAGGCATATTATTGCCATCTCGCTCTTAGGACACACGTCCTCGTACCATTTTTTCGCATGCCTGACAAGTCCCCAGCCAAGGGGTTTTTCGAAAAAAACAGCCTCTTAGAAAAAAAATCCACATACATAGCATTTTTTAAGAAAAATTTTATTCAAAAATAAAAAAAAGAGGCATACTCAAAGTATACCTCAAGAGCGCATATAGTAGCAATGATTTCTACTTCAAAGACTCTTTGAGCAATTTGCCCGGTGTAAATTTTGCTACCCTCCCCGCAGCAATGGTCATAGGTTCGCCTGTACGCGGATTGCGCCCTTGGCGTTCTGCACGTTCAGCCACTTTGAAAGTACCAAAGCCCGAAAATGTTACCGATTCACCTTCGACCAAGGCTTCTCTCAAGGAATCAATTACCGCATCGAGGGCGCTTTCAGCCATGGTCTTGGTGGGTAAACCGGCCTTAGCATAAATCTTTTCAACAAGCTCTGCTTTTGTCATAATTTTTCTCCGCAAATATATTGTAAGGAAGCGTTGATGTACTCAATGTTTTTTTGACCCTGCTCCAAAAAAGAAGGTGGATTTTGAGAAATCCACGATAGACTTAACATACTCTGGCGTTCACGAAATACGTCGTTCAGCACCAAAGGGCACAAAGCCATTAAATCAGTGCTTCCCTAGGACAACGGCACACGCATACACCGTTCCTTACTGTTTGAAATAAGCCAGCACATTTGTCAACACAAAATCAAAATTTTTCATAACATTTCTTGTATGAGTTTTCTTGTTGAAAAAGGATGCAACAACGTGTCACCACATAACCCCTATCACAACAGCATATCCATAATATCAAATGCCTGTTCAATTAAGGACATATTCGCCTGGCTGCCCATATGCCCCATACGAAAGACCCGTTCAGCCATGGGCCCAAATGAGGTGCCCACAACAACACCGCGATGACGCAAAGCCTCTTGCCATGCACGTGCCGTCATGTCCTTTGGCGCGAATGCCGCCGTCACCGTAGGTGAAGGCATGGCCTCAGCGCTCGGCCATAAAGTACAGCCCCTTTGTATGAGCCCTTGACGACAATATTCGGCAACCGCTTCATGTCGTGCATACACCTGTGCCAAGCCTTCTTCCAACACGGCGCTCACAGCCGTATGCAGAGCCGCCACGCCCGCCCAATAAGGCGTATAGGGTCCAACACCCTGAGCAGAGATTTCCTTCCACGGCAAAAGAGCATCGTAGCCCACATATTTGACTGTCGCTGCACATTCCCACGCGCTTGGGCTCATCCCCACAAAACTGAGGTTTGGCGGAGCCGAAAAACATTTTTGCGATGCGCCAAGCAAAATATCTATGCCCCACTCGTCCATACATACGGGCGCGCCCCCAAGGCTGGAAACAGCATCTACATAGAATAAAGGCACAGCATACTTTTTCTTCAGCGTACCAATGCCGTCCAAAGGGTTCAATGTGCCCGACGGAGTTTCGCAGTGCACCGCCGTTATCATATGGGGCTTAAACGTAGAAATGGCTTCTTCAATGATCGTGAGATCATGTACCGTCGTATTGAAAGGCGCTGAGATTTTGCGCACCTCACACCCAAGCCCCGCTGCCATGTCGCCAATGCCGTCCCCAAAAACTCCATTGGCAATTGCAAGGACACGGTCACCAGCAGAAAGACAGCTTTTCAAACCGGCCCAAAGAGCAAGCATACCTTCACCCGTCATCAGAACCACATCATGCCGCGTCTGCATACACGCAGCAAGCAGTTTTGACGTCGCAATATATAGGGGTAAAAAATCTTCTTCGCGTTGTCCTGCACTCATATCACGCGCCAACACTTCGCGCACAAATGCAGGAACGCGCACAGGACCAGGCACCAGAGGAACGGGAGCGTATATCATATTTTTTCCCTTTACAAATCAACATGTTCCACAGAGCAGCTCTCTACATGCTGCCCCCAAAAAAGGCTTCCCACACGGGCAAAGCGTTCCACATCGTCAGTCGTCATAAAATGGTAGGTACCATGGCGCTTCACCTCTTCGTGCGAAATGCTGTAAGCCGCAAGCGCATTTTTCACGGCAAAAGCCGTTGTGACAGCTGAATCCACAAGTGTGACTTCATCACCAACAACAGCTTTCAAAGCCTCAGACAAGGGTGGAAAATGCGTACACCCGAGCAGGAGTGTGTCAGGCCTTGACCTACTGCCGGAGTTGCCCGACACACTCGGCTGCAAAAAAATATCCGAAAGATAGCGTGCCGCCACCCCCTTCACCACGGGACCGTCTACCCATCCCTCTTCTGCCAGTGCCACAAAAAGCGTGCACGCCTTTGCAGTGACCAACATATGTGTCTCTGCACATGCATGCGTAATAGCTTGCTGATATGCACCGCCGGCAATGGTACTTTCCGTGGCTATCACAGCTATATGGTGGTTTTTGGTGGCCATAAGAGCTGCATGTGCGCCAGGTTCAATGACGCCCACAACGGGCAAAGGCGCAAAAGCCTTTCTTAAGGCCGGCAGCGCTGCCGCCGTGGCCGTATTGCAGGCCACCACCAGCATTTTTATACCGCGCTCCACAAGCTTACCCGCCGCCTGCAAGGCATAGTGCGCGACCGTTTCACGACTCTTCGTGCCATAAGGCAAACGTGCTGTATCACCAAGATAAAGCAAATCCTCCGCGGGGAGGCATTCATGAACAGCCCGAAGTACTGTAAGCCCTCCAACGCCAGAATCAAATACGCCAATGGGCAAAGCGGCCTGTGTCTTTATTGTGCATGCTTTCATTATTCTTTCTCTTCACCCTATACATACTCGTCAGACACATCGCCGTCCAACAGTTCATAACTGGCACTCATGACCGGCATACGCAACGTATCGAGCACTTTTTCCAACAAAATTCCATCTCGGTGCGGCATATTATGTCCAAATGTAGCCCGAATCCCCATACTCACAAATTGTACGGCTCTGTCCATGGCAAGGGGAAGGGAATCGCCCAGCAGAAGACTCCCCGTCAACACGGAAGCAAAACAGTCACCAGTACCCGGATAAAAAGCCGGAATATAAGGACAATCCACACGCCAAAAGCGCCGTTGTTCCGCATGATAGGCCACCACAGACGTATGCCCCTGACGCCGGCTAATGGGCGCACTCGTAATAATCGCCACTTTCGGCCCCATGTCCGTAAGACGGATAAGACGCTCACGGATAGTTTCCACTGACAAGTGTGGCGTGTAGGCTTCACCAAGTAACCAGCAACTTTCTGAATGATTAGGGGTGATACAATCCGCATGGGTGACCAGTTTTTGCATGCGCGCCACCATGTCGGGCGTCATGGTAGGGTCAAGTTTGCCATTGTCGCCAAGCACAGGATCTACAACGGCAAGTCCGCCTTCGCGCTTACATGAGTCAATGGTAGCTTGCACCACATCCATCTGTTCGGGAGAGCCCAAAAAACCGGAATAAACACCATCAAAAGATAAATTCAGTTGGCGCCAATGTGCTAAAAACAGTTCCATTTCCTTTGCCAGATCGCAAAAAGAAAAGCCTGTAAACTCTGTTGTGTGGGTTGAAAGCACCGCCGTTGGCATGGGGCATACCTGAATGCCCATGACCGATAAAATGGGGATGACGACCGTCAGTGACGTGCGTCCGAAGCCTGACAAGTCATGTATAGCCGCCACACGAGGTATGGGACTTTGCACGGAAAAGCTTTGCATGAAAAATGTCCTGTTTATAACAGACTGCTGAAAAAGTGCCATCTACGGCGTTAGAGAAAAAAAGTAAACAACGTATGTATGTCTCTATACACGGCGCTGCTTACTTTTTTCTCTTCCTTGTATCTCACACTTTTTGAATAGCCTGAAAATTTGAGTTTTTCAACGGGCTGATAATGACAAGTGAACAGTTCGTCAAAAAATACCGTCTGCGGCGCCCCCCTCGCCGAAGAGAACGCCGCAGATTGCCACTTTACAATGGTCTTGCATGAAGGTGTCGCTCAATCAATCCGTCTGACAAATAAATTTCTTAAGTTCATGGTGAATTTATTGGGAGTTTTGTTTTTGTCTTGAAGGACAATATAATATGTCTTTTCAGCTTGCAAACGCACATTAATCAAGCTTTTCTCCACATACTTTGACCACGTACCGGTTGTTGGAAGATCGATGGAAGTATATTTAGCGTTATCTAAAATTTTCTTTGAAAAGTTTGTCAATACAGACACTTCCAACGGTGCTCTTGAGCCATTTTTATCTCGCTTGCTGTACACAACACTGACTTGATATGTTCCCGTTTTGTCAATATAAAGAGGGAAAATGACAGGCGTATTGGCACGCCAGTAGCCAATATTGACGGGGTCAAATTGTTCTTCCACAAGAGCGTCTTTTGAGTAGGATAAATCGGCATTATAAGGCGAAAAAACAATATTTTTTCCATAGTCAAAAGGTCCCGCAGAAGTATGAAGACCCTCTTGATTGCCAATGGTCGAACAAATGATGTCTGCATACTTTGTATCCCAACCCGCACCTAGGGCAATAAACTCATAGGTCATGCCAAAATCTTCTGCTTTTTCAACACCTTTCTTATAAAATTCGGCAAGTTCCTTACTGCTGTATTGTTTATCAACAACATTCGTCAACAAAAAAAATGTATTCATTGTGTGAAAAAATGCATCGAGTTTGCCATCTTCTTCCGCCATATGCACACTTATCCCATCTGCAATGCAACTCCAAGAGAGATCTTTAGCAGACATGGCCTTTGCTTGTGACGCAAAAAAACCAAAACTTATGACAGAAACGAAACATAGTGCAATAAAAAGCTTTTTCATAAAGGCTCCTTAAGGTAAGGTTACAGCATATTTTGGTGTATCTTTTCTTGGCATGACAAGGAGGTCACACTGTGCGATAAAGGGCAACCGATTCTCCAAAAACATCTTTGAGTGACACGCGAAAAGGCGCATTTGATAACAGCCCTCGCAGGTCTTGATGTCATCCTGCCCTTTCACTGCGCCAGGCACATTTCGTGAACATTTTACATATATTAAACATACCAAGGGTTTGAAAAATTCGTCTTCTATGGGAAAGAACAAAAAACCTCTTCAATCTCCAATTCCTTTAAAAGTCATCTCCCACATCTTGTAACAGTGCGTGTAAATCCTTAAGCTCCTGTGTCGTTAATTGAAAACTGTGTTCGTGTTGCGGAAAAGATCCCTCGCGAACCTCATGGGCATAGGTGGAAATGGCTGCCATCATATCCGCCCCAAGGTCTGCATAACGCTTGACAAAGCGCGGCGTGTGCAGAGGATTCAATCCCAAAAGGTCATGAAACACAAGAACTTGCCCATCACAGTCCGCACCGGCGCCAATACCAATGGTGGGAATGGAAAGGTTTTGAGTAATAAGGGACGCCAACTCTTGAGGGACGCATTCCAGCACCAACGCAAAACACCCTGCTTTTTGCAGCAAAAGAGCTTCACGCACAAGTTCCTTCGCCGCATGGGCTTCGCGTCCTTGCACTTTATACCCGCCCAAGGTAGCGACCCTTTGGGGGGTCAATCCTAAATGCCCCATGACAGGAATGCCCGCCGCCACCAAGGCGCGCACTTGCGCCACAATGGCGGCACCGCCTTCCAGTTTAACGGCGCGAGCACCGCCTTGTGCCATAAGTCTACCTGCATGCACAAGAGCGCTTTGAGCACTGTCTTCATAAGTCATGAAGGGCATGTCACACACCACAAGCGCACGAGGTCGCGCCGCTGTGACGGCCGCACAATGATGCACCATCATGTCCAAGGTGACAGAGAGTGTGTCCGACTTGCCCAAAACAACCATGCCAAGGGAATCGCCCACAAGCAATATGTCTACCCCTGCCCGATCGGCAAATACGGCGGAAGGGTAATCATAGGCTGTGACCATAACGAGGCGCTGTTGGCCTTTTGATGCGGCAATATCCACGCTTGTGCGTGCGCGGCCTTCATTAGATTGTGCTGACACGAAACCTCCTTGGCTCTGGAAAATATTCCAACATGATAGAATACACCTTAGCGACCCGTTGAAAAAGCGCACTCTGCTAGGGGCTGTGTCTAAGGAAACACTGATTAAATGCCTTTTTGCCCTCTAACTGCGTTGAGCTCACTTTGTGAAACGCTTATCTCAGCCCGTTGAAAAAGTGCCAGATGCAAGGAAGCGAAAAAATTCAAGCATCGCAGTGTATTGGGCATACATAAGATGTTTGGATTTTTATCGCTGACGCAGCAGATGGGGCTTTTTCAACGGACTGTTATGCCCCTACGCGTTGCTCTCGATATCCGTCCCACTCGTTCCTTGGCAACGGCTACGCCTTCGGCGCCCTTTGGGTCGGTCTGCGTGCCTTGACTTTTTTTGCTTCCTTGCATCTCACACTTGTTCCCCTCATGTTTCGGGACAGGTAACAGACTGTCAAAAACGGCGCTTTTCAACAGCCTGTTAGGGGTTGTTTTATACACGTGTACGAGGCTATTATGTATCTTTGCGCAAAGAAGGCAAATACTTTTCCACAGTGTTGCTCAAACTTTGCACAGCCTCGTCAAATTCCTTTTGCAACGAATTCATAAGTTCGTGCACCGAAACAATTTTATCCACCCGAAAGGCATTGCTTCCACAAAAAGCAAAACCACGCTCAAGATTTCCCTTCATGGCATTGATAAGAGCCGTTGCAATGCAATAGGGTGTTCGTTCTTGTTCGCACGTGCTCACGCATTTGAAGACGCATTTGAAGGGTTTTTTGTTCCCTTCGTCCATAGAACTCACAAAATCATTACGCAATGCCCGCCCGGGCATGCCCACAGGGCTTTTGATTATGGTAATATCCTCAGACCTTGCGTTCACGTAGCTTTGTTTGAAACGCTCGTGGGCATCGCATTCATGCGTCGCCACAAAGCGTGTACCCATTTGGACGCCCGATGCTCCAAGATCCATAAACTTCTTAATATCTGCACCATTGTAGACGCCACCTGCCGCAATAACAGGAATACTGCGCCCCACTTTGTCCTCAAGGGATTTTGCCACATCCACCACTTCCGGCACAAGCTGTTCAAGACAATAGTTGGGGTCTTGCAAGTTTTCGGCCTTAAAACCCAAATGCCCGCCTGCTTTTGGCCCTTCCACCACAAAGGCATCCGGCGCATAGCCAAAACGCCCGAGCCATTTTTTGGTAATAACAGACGCAGCCCGCGCGGAAGAGACTATGGGCACAAGCTTTGTGCAAAATTCTTCCTTTTTTTCATCGCATACTTGTCGCAAAATTTTCGGCAATTCCAAGGGCAAGCCAGCACCAGAAAAAATAATATCGGCTCTATGCTCAATGGAGGTTTTGACCATTTCTGTAAACGTGGTCAAAGCTACCATAATGTTCACACCCACAATACCCTTTGTCATTTCGCGTGCTTTCACTATCTCGTGACGCAAAGCTCGTACATTGGCTGCCAAAGGATTTTTCACAATGTCCGGTTCCTTCATCCCAATCATGGCTGCCGCTATAACGCCTATGCCGCCTTGATTTGCCACTGCCGATGCTAGACCGGAAAGAGAAACACCAACCCCCATACCCCCTTGGATAATCGGAAGTTTTGCCGTAATGTCACCAATATGTAATGTTGGCAGAGCCATAATACAATCTCCTTAAAGTATATACATTGTCATGAAAGCAATGTAAACCCAATGTGCAAAATGAGCAACACTTCTTTTTGCAAAAGTATTACTTATTTTTTTGAAAGCAGAACATCCACGCAAGAATATTGTGGACAAATACTTATGCAGCTCCTTTCTTATGCCTTGACAATTCCTATCTTTTACGTGAAAATTTCAGGAGAACCGGGAGCAGGATGACACCGTCACATGACACATCATGCCGTTCACTCCTGTGGCGATTATCAATAACAACATAAACAGGGGAACTTTCATGCAAATCTTAGCTAAAATCACCGAGCCCTTCAAAAGTTTCAGTGCCTTTTTTGCAACCCTCTTTCGCAACGGAATTGTAACACTCGTAGGGATACTTATCTTAGTGGCACTTGTTGTAGGAGGGCAAGCGCTCTATTCACTTATAGACAAAGATACATTCCCAGAAAGTTTTGCTTTTACCCAAACTGACAAAGAAGAAGAAAAAGCGGCTATACTGCTGGATGCCATCACCAACCAACTTCGCTATGAGCTTGACAGCACCTTTGGCTGGTCTGCCAATGACGTGCTCTTTCACCCCATTGTGCTGGACAACAGGGCATACAGGCAACTGGGGGTATATAATGCCACCAAGACTCTGATCGACAATTATGCCTTGAATATTGCACGCCTTGGCAACAATGACAAAGAAGACGAAAACCTCAACAAAGCACGCCTCAACTACTTTTCCCTTGCGCCTTCTGCGTGGGGTGCCTTGGGCTTTATCGCTTCTGCTGAAAATTACTACTATGACGGCCTTAGCGAGCTAGAAAAATATAAAGAAAATGTGAAAAATGGTAAGGCTACGTACAATGTAAAGACAGACGACTTGCACACTGCCTTTGAGCTTGCCGCAAGTGACAGGCTCCTTGGCTATGCGCTGGGACTTTTAGAGTCTGCCGATGAGACCATGTTCTATGAACTTGACAACAATATTTATGAAGCCCAAGGCATAGTCCTTGTGGTTCGTGACTTTATTAAAGCATTGTACGAGCTGTATCCTGTGGATGCCAAGAATAATCAGGAAAACTTTGACTACGCCCTCAGATATTTGGACTTGGTGGCCACCTTCGATCCTTTATGGATTTCCACAAAGCCTTTTAACTCTGGGGCACTGGTTCGCTCCTACCTTTTGAACGTCAAAAATCGCCTCGAAGATATTCGTGACAGTATTCGTATGTAGGGGGAGCTTTTTTTAATGCTTTTGTAGAGGCACCTTAAGCGCTGTCGTCAAATGCGCCTCTTAGGGTATCTCTGCGTCAGACTTTGCTTGCTTTTTCAGTCAAATACCATAAGAGTATATTCCTTCAAAGCAAGCGCGACTTTGTTTGAATGGGCTTGATGTAACACAAAAATGCGCAATTTGACGACAGCGCCTAAAGAAACACACAGACACAGCTCCAGACATACCATGTATATCTCATACAGATGATGTCTGGAGTTTTCGTTGTGCGCATTCACAAAAGCACCTTTTTCACCAATCACCGATTTTTGCCAATGCTCGCATAAAATTCATTCCAAGCCGCCACAAGCATGCGCAAAGCCACGCCGCGATGACTACGCCCAAGCTTTTCTTGCCGAGTCATTTCGGCAGCAGTCTTGTTGCTCTGCGTGTCAAAAAAAAGAGGATCATAGCCAAAACCATTCTCACCGCGCATATGCGAAAGAATGCGTCCCTCCCACGTACCGCGCACCAGCGTATGTGTTCCATCGGGCGCACAAGCCGCCATGCAGCACACAAAACGCCCTGAACGCATATGTTCCGGTGTGTGTTCAAGGGCGTGCATAAGCTTACGCATATTACGTTGATCGGGTGTTTCTCCATCCAACAAAACAAGCTCATTGGCATAGCGCGCCGAATACACACCGGGGGCACCGTGTAAGGCATCCACCTCCAAGCCCGAATCATCGGCCACAGCCACCAATCCGGAATGCAGTGCGGCGTGACGTGCTTTTAAGAGAGCATTTTCTTCAAAGGTCGTACCCGTTTCGTCAATATCCTCCACATGCGCAAAGGCGTGCAGTCCCACAACATCAAAGTCATATTGCGCCAAAGCGTGAGCAAGTTCCCGAATTTTTCCGGCATTTCGGGTGGCCAAAAGAATTTTTTTTGTCATAATGATTGAGGCTCCTTACATGATTTTTGCAACACATGTAAAGTATACGTGCGTACCCCATGTATTGCAAGAGGCACACAGTCAAAATACTCTTGGCGCAATTTTTGCTTTAACAGACATATGTTTTCGTAGAGCTGAACAGTGTCATTTTAACGACGGAAAATCCCATGTCTTTTATCTTTGCTATGCAAAAAATCTTGGATTACCGAGGACAATTGGAAGAAGAAGCAAAGGTGCGCTTGGCAAAGGCACAAAAACTCCTCCTTCGTGAGCAAACACGCATCACACATATGCAAACACAGTTGACAGACATGGAAGGGCAGTTGTATAGAAACTTAGAAATGGACATGGCTACACGCTGGCTCACAGAGAATTATGTCAAAGGATTACGAGCGGATATAGCACAAAGTTCCATGCGAATGCGCCAGCTCAAAGAAGCGGTAGAACACTCCCGCGAGCTTGTACTCATACGTAGCAAGGAACGAAAGGTCTTAGAAAAACTCAAAGAAAAGCAACGAGAGCGACATCTTGCCGCGGAGAAAGAATATGAAAGAAAAATCAACGACGAAACTGCAACGTTGCGCCACGGGAAAGTGGCTTTCTAACGTATGTAAAGGCTTGCTCCTTCTTGGTTGTGTAAAGCTATCTTTGCTCATTGCCTTGATATTTGGCTATCCATTGCCCGACATACCATTCTCTTTGGGCACTTCCGACACAAGCGCCGATGCAAGTCCACATGTGCCGATGCAAGATGAGAGGCACGACTCCGCCAATGTTTTGGCACAAATGATGGAAGCGGCCAACCTTTCGGACACAGCGCAACATACTGACGCGGCGCAGCTCTATGACGAAGCGCACAGCCCCGTTGACCAAGCGCACGCCTCGCCGCAAGGTTCTGCTGCCGTGCGTGCTGCAAACGAACACACACGAAAACTTGAAGCCCTCCTTGCTCAAGAAAACGCCAGACGCCTTGCACAGCAAACGCAACATAACTCTGCGCAACAGCCCTCAGTGCCTACGCCGCAAACACTGCCCATGGCACGAAAGCCTGTGGAAGAAAAACCCAGTTGGTGGGGCGACTTACAAAATATTAGCTCACTGCCCATACCTTCCTTGGGTCTGCTACAAGTTGCCTATGCCGCCACACTTGATGCACCACCACCGCCCAATGTACCGGCAGCCAGTGCTTCCCCCTTTATGCCCTCTCAGCAGGGCGTGGCACCGCAACAGCCTGCACCAACAGACAGCATTCTGCCCGCAGGCACAGCAGGCCCACAAGTAGGTATTGTCAATCACAATCCACTGGTGCCAAACCCCAATCCACCTGCGCCTTTGTTGGATAACTACGTGCCGCCGGAAGATCCTTTGCGCAAACAGCAAGAGCTCGCCCGCCGCGAACAAGAAATTTTGACTCTGCAACGACAAATGGAGCAACGCTTACAAGAACTCAAAGCTGCTGAGCAAAAAGTGAAAGGCATGCTTGACGAGGCCAAGCAAGTGGAAGGCGACAAAGTGACAGCACTGACGGATATGTACGTGAATATGAAGCCACGACAGGCCGCCGCCGCCCTAGAAAACATGGATGAAGCTGTTGCTGTCAAGATTTTGGCGAGCATTCCGGCAAAGCAAGCAGGAGAAATCTTGAGCTATGCGAATCCGGAAAAGACCGCACTCTTCACAGAAATGCTCACAAGAATGCAGTTACAATAATCATGGTCGTTCGTTTCAAATGTGTGCTTGCTTATGTGGGCACACAGTACAGTGGGTGGCAGATTCAGGAAAAGCCTGATCCGCCGCCCACCATCCAAGGAGAACTTGAAAAAGTTCTTTCTCACGTTGTCGGTAGTCACGTGCGCGTACATGGCGCCGGACGCACAGACAGCGGTGTCCATGCCGAAGGACAAGTGGCACATTGGGACATTCCCAAGGCCAAGGCACATCATCACTGGCAACGCATTCTCAATGCAAAACTTCCACGAGATATTGCTGCATTGCATGTAACGCCTGTCTCGCACACCTTCCATAGCCGCTTTGATGCCCTCGCCAAAACCTACCGCTACATGCTCTGGACAGAGAGAGACTTTGTCCCCCCGCGCTTACGCCCCTTTGTATGGGATTGCGGCCTACTCAATACCAATCTTATGCAACAAGCCCTACCTCACCTTCTCGGTAGCCACGACTTTGCAAGTTTTCAAAACGTGGGTACTCCCATGCAAAATACCGAGCGCACCATTCACAGCATCTCGCTCGAACACATTGCACCAGCTCACATGCTCATATCGTCACCCAATGCACTCCTGTGCTTGACGATTACTGCCGATGGATTTTTAAAACAAATGGTGCGTAATATTATGGGACTTCTTGTGGCCATCGGGCAAGAAAAATACGCGGCAAAAGACATACCCCAGCTCTTTGCAGTCGCCAACCGAAAAAAAGCACCTGCAACGGCACCTGCGCGCGGTCTCACTTTACATAAAGTATTTTATAAGCCGCCTTACACCTCAGACATATCTACGTAAATACTGATTTCACAGGCCGTTCAAAGGCAGCAAGGCAACTATAGACGTGAAA
>CAYJPE010000025.1:0-19102 GCA_964371965.1 uncultured Desulfovibrionaceae bacterium | reverse complement strand
ACTAGGCGCTGCAAACGATGTCTTGCGGCAAGTTTTCATCGATGCACTTACTGCATATTTTTCCACCAATGCGCAAACACTTGTGAGTGATCGTCAAGGTCAATAACATGACCAATGACCGGTGTCAGCAATGTATAGTCCTTGCCCTTGCTGGCTTCGTATATTTCTTGCAAAGGGGCATCCCAATCGTGCAAGGCAATGGCAAACTTACTATTGTGTGCGGGCAACATGCGCTTTGCGCCCAACTCTTCAGCTGCCGTGGCCGCATGTTGTGGTAACATATGGATGTGCGGCCAACCTTTGGCATTGAATTGTCCCACGTCTAAAATGACAAGATCAAAGCCGCCAAAAGCATTGCCTATTTCTTTTATATGGTCACCGTAGCCTGTATCAGCGCTGTAATATATTTTTGTGCTGGGGCTGGTGATGGCAATGCTCCCCCATAGTGTTTTATTTCTCTCAAAAAGCCTGCTGGAATAATGACGCGCCGGTAAAATGGTTATTTTTACGTCATTTTCTAAAACAATGCTGTCGTACCAATAACCCTCCCAAATTGCTTCGGGCGCGTAACCCCAGTGCTCAAGATGGGCTCCCACACCGAGGGGAGTGATGACGCGTTGTATTTTGCCGCGCAGTACCTTCATGGTTTCGTAGTCCAGATGGTCGTAATGGTCGTGGGAAATGAGCACATAATCTATGGGAGGCATGTCGTCGAGAGTATAGACATTTGTGCCGTCAAAAGCGCGATTCATAAAGGAAAAAGGCGCAGCGTAATCGGCGAAAACAGGATCAATGAGAAAACGGATGCCGTCTACTTGTGCATAAAATGACGAATGCCCAAGGGGGACAACGACATTTTTTGCGCGGTCAAGGCTTTTCAAGTCTGTTTTTATGCTGGGCACAGGATCATTGGGTGTGCGCCGTCCATCTTTATTGAAGTGAATCTCGTACATGCGTACAAAGAAGTTTTCCCTCACAAGGTTTGTGGGGTCGGGCATGGTATTGTAAAAGCCCCCGTCCTTGTAGTTGGGCGATTGTTCAATGCGTGCCAAGCGTTTTCCGGAAGGTTGGGCGCCAAAGCGTTCGTGTTGCAATGTAAATACCACGAATGCCACTGCGCACAGGGAGATAGATAAGAACCAAAATCTTTTTTTCTTTAACATTTTTTTCAACATAACGTTCTCGATAAAGCAATGTTTCCTTAAATAAAGAGATTGTGTGTTTTTGCCAAGGAAAATACGTTTTTTTGCGAAAGGCGCGTATACAGCCATATGTAGCTTGAGCAAAAACACCGCTTGACCCCTTCGGAGCGGAGCCAAAACACAAAAGAATTTATTGAGAGACAGCCCCTAGACTCTGTCGTCACATAGCGACTTTTCGTGTTATATCACGGAAGACGCGCTTGCTTTGAGGGAATATACTCTTATGGTATTTGACCAAAAAGCAAGGAAAGTCTGACGCAGAGATAACAGAAACGGCGCATTTGTCGACAGCGTCCATGGTTTTTCGTACAAGCCGCGCACATGTCAGCCTGTTGAAAAACTGTATTTTTGTCAGTCTGTTCAAAAAGTGTGAGATGCAACGTTGTTTGATATTTTATCCCTGCTCCGAAGGGGAGGCCGCAGACGGTACTTTTTCAACGGGTTGATGTGTGTCTATTCTGTCAAGGGCTTTGCCTTGACCGGTGTCTCTTTGAGTTGCAAGCGTTCCCTAAGTGTCCGAAAAAGCGCTCTCTTGGCCGCACTATCATGGCCTGCTTTGTGTACGAGAACGCGCAGTTGCGCAGCGCTGTCTTCTGTGGGAGAAAGCGCAGTGATAATGCGTGATTGTTCCGTAGGCGAGCTGTCAAGGAGAGCCGTGCGCAGGCGTTCGGCGCGGTGAAAGAGTGCCGTTTCCTTTGTATGGCCTTGTTGCAATTTACGTAAGGCTTCTCGCACGAGCTCTGCATCGCATTCTCGCATGAGCTTGCCGATATATTGCTTTTGGCGACGCCTTCCTTCATGGTCACGTATACGCGCCATAAGCTCCAGCGCCTCCAACAATTCCGGCATAAGGGGCAATTTTTTTATTTGACCCAAGGGCAGTGCGATGAGCTCTTCACCGAGCTTTTGAAGGGCAGTGCTGTCGCGTTTTTTTTGTGAGCGGCTTTGCCACGAGGTGTCGGCAGAGTCCGCCCCTGCGTCAGCGTCAGCTGTGCCATACACATAGGCGTCTGTCGTCTGCGCATCATCCTCATTCCACTGATAACGTTTTTTTTTTGCCATAACACCCTATCCTTTTAGGCCGCAAGACCCAACAAAACACCCACAAAAACTAAGACAGACACTATACCGTTAAGGGTAAAAAAGGCCATATTGACGCGGCTGAGATCATCGGCGCTCACGCATCTGTGCTCCCAGAAGAGCAGACCCGCCATGAGGAGCCAAACCACATACCACAAGCCGGACAAAGACGCGCTCAAGCCGGCAAGCAAAAGACACAAGGCCGTGAACACATGACAGCACGCGGCAATGACCAAGGCTTTTTCTAAACCAAAGTGGGCGGGCACCGAATGCAGACCCGTGTAGCGGTCAAAGTCCACATCCATGCAGGCATAAAAAATATCAAAGCCGGCCACCCAAAATGTGACAGCCCAAAAAAAGAGTATGGGCGTCATATGCCATGTGGGCAGTACGCTGAGCCAGCCTGCAAGAGGTGCAAGGCCAAGGCAGGTGCCGAGCCAAAAATGACAGAGCCACGTGAAGCGCTTCGTGTAACTATAAGCCGCCACCCATGCGAGAGCCGGAAGCGAGAGCCAAAAACACAACATGTTTAAGCCTGCACAAGCCACCACAAAGAGCGTACCCATAAAAACACAAAAAAGTCGCGTTTGCGCTATGCTTATTTCGCCGGTGACTAAGGGGCGCATGGCTGTGCGGGGATTTTTTTTGTCATATGCCACGTCTGCCAAGCGGTTAAAGGCCATGGCGAAGGAGCGCACGGCCACCATGGCTACTGTTAAGACACATAAATCCCACAGGCCAGGAAAACCGTCTGCTGCCAAAAAGGCGCCGCTGTACGCAAAGGGAAGGGCAAAAATAGAGTGTTCTATTTTGATCATGCGGCAAATGGCGCCAAAGCTGCCAAAGGGCGGGTTTGTTGTGTTGGGAGGCATGAATAACTCCTTAATAATGTAGTTAATGTGTATTTTTGGGGTGATGAATGGTCCCTGTCAAGTATTTAAGGTGTTCTTAAGATTGACGAAATTCTTTGTAATGCAGTGCGTACTTGCGCATTCTTTGCCCCAAGACTCTTTCTGTTATGCCAAGTGCCGCGGCAGCTTGTCCTATAATGCCATGCGCGTCTGTGAGCGCTTCCATGATGGAGGCTCGCTCAAGTTCTTCAATGCGTTCCGGCAAGGTGCCCTTATGCTCGTGCGCTGTGACAAGGGGTTGCCCTGATTGGGTGCATTTGTGGCTGTGCAGTTCCGGAGGCAGATGTTGAGGCAATACATATTTACCTTGACCTATGAGCAGCATGCAGCGCTCCACGACATTTTCCAGTTCACGAATGTTGCCCG
The DNA here is from genome assembly GCA_964371965.1 of uncultured Desulfovibrionaceae bacterium. Taxonomy (GTDB): domain Bacteria; phylum Desulfobacterota; class Desulfovibrionia; order Desulfovibrionales; family Desulfovibrionaceae; genus CAYJAD01. The sequence goes on along the minus strand of CAYJPE010000025.1, from coordinate 15,543 downwards.
GCCATTCGTAGCGTTCGAGCATATCAGCGGCGGCGAGAGATATTTGGGGTTTTTCTTTGTGGTGAACTTCAGAAAAAATACCGAGAAAATGATGTGCAAGGGGTATAATATCACCTTTTCTCTCGTGCAGAGCCGGTAGTGTGATGGAAAAAACATTGATTCTGTAGTAGAGGTCTTTTCTGAAGGTGCCCGCTTCGACCATCGCTTCGAGATTCCGATTGGTTGCGGCCACAATACGTACGTCCACGTGGCAGCTTGTGGTGGCACCTATGCGTTCAAAACTTCTTTCTTGCAAGACGCGCAAAAGTTTGGCTTGGGTTGAGAGGGAGAGTTCGCCCACTTCGTCTAAAAAAAGCGTTCCCCTGTCTGCCAATTCAAAGCGTCCTTTGCGGGTGCGCAGTGCTCCGGTAAAAGCGCCTTTTTCGTGACCAAACAATTCGCTTTCCACAAGGCTTTCCGGTAGGGCGGCACAGTTGAGGGAAACAAAGTGTTCATTTTTGCGTGGACTGTTCTCGTGGATGGAACGTGCCACAAGTTCTTTTCCGGTGCCACTTTCACCGCGAATCATCACCGTTGTGCTGCTGTGCGCCACTTGAGAAATGCGTTCAAAAATGGTCAGTATGGCTTCAGAATGTCCCACCATGCCGCGGTAGCCAGTTTTACTCTTGGTGGGAATGCGCACATGCTCTGCGGTATTGGCTAGGTGCTGCATACTGTCTTGTTGCAAGCGAATGTAAGGAATAAATGCGTGGGCAATGACAGAGAGGAGTCTTTCTTCGTGCTCAGGATGTGTGACAGCCACGCGAGGCCTGTCGATACCAAGGGCACCGATGACCTTGTCGTGGAGTTTTATGGGCACGCATAAAAAAGAAATGCGTTCTTCCTCCTCCCACGCATGGGTTCTGTTTAAAAATACAGGATTGTGTACGGCATCTTCCACAAAAAATGCGGTGCCACTTTGAATGACCTTGCCCACAACGCCTTCGCCAAGCACATAATGTCCTTGTTTTTTTTGTTCGCTGGAAAGCCCGGATGCCGCTTCAATGTACAAATCGCCATCCACGGGAGAGAGCAAGACAAGTAAGGCGCGTTTTGCGTATGTGACTTCCTGAATAAAACTCAAGGCATCGTCAAGGGTCAATGTCTTTTTTTGGAGTGCGTCCAGAATTTCCACCAGGCGCATAAGGTCGGACTTTTCTCTTGCGCCCAATTTGCTCCGCAGCAGGTCTTTTTTTGTTGCATTTTTTTTCTCTGTCATAACACAGCCCCCACATATAATCCTTGATAATCCATAGAACATTTTTTGAAGATGGTCGAGGATTTATTTTGGGGGGCGCGCGCTCCATGCATGTGATTCTAAGGGCTGTCGTCAAAGAGCGCGTTTTCCATATAGCTGCAATGCGTTCATGTGACGACAGCCCGTATAAAAAAGATTATTTCACTGTAATAAGCTCATAATCGCCATTACCAAGACCAATAGCTTCGGCATGGGCAATTTGACTGCGCCAGTCCGTGGTGGGATGAACAGCTTTAAAATGATCTCCAAGTTGTCCGTGTGAGCAACCGCAATCTTGCATGATACTGCCTCCGATGGCAGGCGCGGCATTGACGGCATCGATACAGGCTTTATCAAGTGCTACGGGGTCAAAGCTGGCAAACATGCCAATATCCGGTACTACGGCGGCATCATTTTCTGCATGGCAGTCACAGTAGGGTGATACTTGGTTGACTATACTAATATGAAAGTGCGGTCTGCCTTGAAGAACCGCCAGCGTGTATTCTGCCATACGCCCGTTGAGAGAATCAAATTCCATATCCCACGCAGGATCAATGGCATCGAAGTTACAGGCACCCATACATCGCCCGCAGCCCACACAGTTATCATGATTGATATGGGCTTTTTTCTCGGCATCGTAGCTTATGGCTTCATGGGCACAAAAGCTTGAACAGATACCACAGCCGCGACATTTGTCGTTGACGGAAGGCTTGCCATCGCTGTGCATATGCATCTTTCCGGCGCGACTGCCACAGCCCATACCAATATTCTTAATGGCACCGCCAAAGCCCGTCATTTCGTGTCCCTTAAAGTGACTTAAAGAAATGATAATGTCCGCATCCATAACAGCACGCCCAATGCGGGCGCTTTGACAATACTTTGTATTGGTCAAGGGAACTTCCACATCATCGGTGCCTTTAAGGCCATCGGCAATAATCACGTGGCAATTGGTGGCAAAAGGTGTGTACCCATTTTCATAGGCCGCGCTGATATGTTCCAAGGCATCCTTACGACGCCCTACATAAAGTGTGTTACAGTCTGTCAAAAATGGTTTGGCATTGTGACTGAGCAAAAGATCTACCACGGTCTTGGAGAAATTGGGGCGCAAAAAGGACAGGTTGCCCGGTTCGCCAAAGTGGATTTTAATGGCAACAAACTTACCGTCGAGGGGCAGGCTTTCAATGCCGGCCTTACGAATGAGCTTGTCCAATTTCATAAGAAGGCTTGTACCCACTTTACAGCGCATGTCGGTGAAAAAAACTTGAGATTTTGCCATGATGATTCCTTATTATTAAACGTTGAAAGGCTTTTGAAGGTAAAGGTTTTTTTTGTAAAAAACTACACAAAAAAGTAATGCAAAAATCCAGTCACTTCAATGCAAAGCATTGGAGAGAACCGGACTTTTGTTATGTAAGCTGAATAAACAGCATTTTATAAAGCATATATGGCAAGGCAAGCTCTTATGAGACAGCCGCCTTTGATGTGGACATGGTGTACACCTCATGCGGATCAAGAATAAGGATAACAGAGCCATCGCCCATGATGGTAGCACCGGAGATACCCTTCAAATCGCCCAAATAAGATCCAAGCGGCTTAATAACAACTTCTTGGCGCTCCAAAAGTCGGTCAACAACCACACCCAAGCGTCGTTCATTGTCATGAATAACCACTATGGACAACACATCAGGTTCCACTTCCGGTTTTGGCAAGTTTAAAAGCTCCGCCAACTCCACAATACCCAGTACCTCGCCACGTAATGTGACGGCCTTGCGTCCTTTTATATCCGTCAAGAGCGAAGCTTCAATCTTTGTGGTTTCAGACACTGCATCCAAGGGGATGGCAAACATCTCGTCTGCCACATTCACCATGAGCGCATCAATGATGGCCAAGGTCAAAGGCAGAAGCAAGGTAAACCGGGTGCCCTTGTCTATTTCAGAAGTAATAGTCACACTGCCCTTCAGGTTCTTGATATTGGTACGCACAACGTCCATACCCACACCACGCCCAGAAATGTCTGTAATGACTTCTGCTGACGAAAATCCTGGGGCAAAAATAAGCTCCATAGCCTCACGGTCGTCCAATTGCTTGGCATCTTCCGCGCTAATGACTTTTTTACGTATGGCCACTTGGCGCATTTTTTCAGGGTCAATACCCTTGCCGTCGTCCTCAATTTCAATGGCTACGGAATTGCCTTTGTGGTAGGCGCGTAATGTAACACGTCCCTTGGGCGGCTTGCCCTTGGCCAAACGCTCCTCTTGAGGTTCCACTCCGTGGTCAACAGAATTTCGGATAAGGTGTACCAAGGGGTCGCCAATAACCTCCACAACACTCTTGTCAAGTTCTGTCTCTTCGCCTTCAAGAATAAGATCCACTTCTTTACCGCTTTTGCGCGATAAATCACGCACCAAGCGCGGGAAGCGGGAAAAGACCGAAGCCACAGGCACCATGCGCACCTTCATAATGGTATCTTGCAAGTCATCAGAAATACGCGCCATGGCATATGTGGTTTCCGACAAGCTCTGTGCCACTTGTGCAACGTCTATTTGAGCACTTTCGTCTTCAAGGTGACGGGCGATGAGGGTGTAGCGGTTTCTGTTAATAATCAACTCACCGATGAGGTTCATAAGGTGGTCGAGCTTTTCATGATCCACACGAATGGTAGACGAACCCTTAGGTGCATCCGTGCTTGCTTGCGCAGGCGCTTTTGCAGGCGCGGCAGCGGGCTTTGCAGGCGCGGCAGCGGGCTTTGCAGGCGCGGCAGCGGGCTTTGCAGGCGCGGCCGGCTTTGGTGCAGTTTTTTCTGCCGCGGGTTTTTTTGACTCTGGCGCAACGGTTTTTTCTGGCGCAGCTTTTTCTGGCGCAGCTTTTTCTGGTGTTGTCTTTTCGGGCTCTTTGGCAACATCAACAGGCGCAGGTTTACTTTCTGCAACAGCCTTCTGCTCCTGAGCCTTCACAGGTTCCGCGTCAACTTTTGGCTCTTTTACCGCTTCAGGCTCTTGTGGCGCAGCGGCACTGTCAGCAGCTTTGGTCGGCACAGGCGCAGCCTCATTGGGTGCGTTTGTCCCAAGATCCCCGGCGCCACTCTTGAGCGCATTTTGCAACATGTCATTGATAATCTCAAATTCTTGAGCGAGTAAATCCATGACAAGGTCAAAATCCATATCGGAATTGCGAGCAGCATCCACAATGCCCGCCGTGCGTTCCGCATACAATTTTATGTCGGGCAAATTCACAAAGCCACAGGCGTTCTTTATGGCAGTAAGCGACCGATAAATGGCATCCACCGAGGCCTTATGCTGACTGTCACTTTGCAAGGTAGCCATGCTGGCACGTATAATTTCCATTTGCTGCGCAACAGTGAGGCGAAAGAGCTCCGTATCATCATCTTCCACACCCACGGCAAAGACCGCCGGTGCGACTACTTCGGTGGATTTTTCTGTCACATCGGGAGCATTTTCTTGCGCTTTGGCTGTATCCGTACCGTCATTAGCATCATCGTCGTCGTCGTCGTCATCACCTGCAAGCGTGTACATACTCGCAGGCAGCATGACAGGCCCACCTGCCAAAGCATCCTGCAAGGGTTTGAGCACTTCCGATGTATCCGGTGGTTCTACCACGCCTTGGGCGGCATCAATTTCAAAGACGAGCAGCTCCATAATGTCCACAACAAAGAGCAGAAGATCAATGAGTTCGTGCGTGGCCTTCATCTCGCCGCGGCGAATATTGTTCAGCACTGTTTCTGCTTCGTGCGTGAGTGCATTGAGCTCATGATAGCCTATAATGCCGCTGTTTCCTTTAAGATTATGGAAATAACGAAAAAGGTCATTGATAAGTTCGTCTTGGCCTTCCGGTTGTGCTTCCAATTGCAAGAGACCGCTATTGAGGTTTTCCACAATCTCACCGGACTCGTCAATAAAGTCCTTGAGGTGCCCTTCACCAAATGCCGTCAAAGAGTACGTTGGCTTTCGTGGAAATTCGCAAATCCATTGTTTGGGTGATTTATTGATTTTTTTGAGTTGTCCCGATTCGCGCTTTGAAGGCGTATTACTTTGCGCCTCGGTATCGGGAATGTTGTCTGAGGCATTGCTGGCTTGCGTGGCATCTGTGGCGCTGGCAGAAGCTTGTGTCGCATTGTTTGCGCCACCATCTTCCTCGCTCGATGTAAGGTGCTCGGCAACAACTGGCTCTGCGACTTCGGGAGTAGAGTCGTCTGATACTGCGTCTTCAGGCTCAGTGTCTTCAGGCTCAGTGTCTTCAGGCTCAGTGTCTTCGGTTGCAGATTCTTCGTCAACAGGATTATCCTTATTTGCCATGAGGGTATCTATCTCTTCGATAAGATTTTCTATGGGAGTGCCCTCATCGCTGTTTGACTCTTCCAAAGTGTCAAGCATTTGGCGTAAGGCATCAGTCGAGGCGAGGATAAGATCCATAATGGCAGACGTGACAACCATGCTTCCATGCCGCAATTCATCGAGAATATTCTCACATCTATGAGCGAGTTGATTGATGCGGTTAAGACCAAGAAAGCCGGAGGCACCTTTGAGTGAGTGCATCGGGCGAAAAATCTCGTTGAGCAAACCTAAATTGCCGGGAGCCCTTTCAAGCTCAAGCAAGTTTGGCTCAATGGTCTCAAGGTGCTCCCGTGCTTCGATAATGAAGTCAGCAAAAAGTTCGGCATCCATAATATCTTGACTCATAGTATACCCTTAAGAACAAAGCGTTAATAAAAAATGCAGCACAGGTTCCTGCCCGCATAAAGGGTATATCGGCTAGCCAAGCAGCATCTTTATATTGCGCACCATTTTTTCTGGTTGTGCTGGTTTTACCATGTAGAGGTTGGCACCAAAACTCATGCCAGTCTGAATGTCCTTTTCTTGACCTTCAGTGGACAAAACGATAATCGGCGTATCCTTATAGGCTTCTTCTTCACGTAGGGTTTTAATAAAGGTAAAACCGTCCATACGAGGCATGTTGACGTCCGAGATAATCAGGTCAATTTTTGCGCCGTTATACAATTTTTCCAAACCGTCAAGACCATCTTCTGCAGTGGTAACTTTAAAACCTTCCGCCTTCATCACAAAAGCAAGGAGGTTGCGTATGGTCTTTGAATCATCAACTACCAAGATATGCTTACTCATAATGTTTTCCCGTTTTAGACGTATGTGTCATTCCCGTGAAAGCGCTTAACTGCTTTCCACGCTGAACTAGCCCGTTAGATGAAATTTTTGAAAACATTTTGTGTGCAATGCACATGAAAGAAATGTTTTTCGTTTCAAGGCAACACTTATCTAATGTCTTTTTGCCCATTGACGATATCAAACTCATAACCAAAAATACCTATATATTTTCCATATGGTGGAAACTTGTCAAAATCCACTTTTTTTGCCAAAGAACAAAAATCGATCGAATGATCACCGTGTTCAGTTTTTCGTCAAAATGCAAGGTTCGTTCAAGTGCAACAGGTCTTTAAAAGTCATGAAATTCAAAAAAAGTCACTGAGCCAAAAGCAGAAGTTCCTCTGCCGTGCAAGTACTTTTTACAACACTCATATTTCGCAAAAGATCAACGAAAAGTCATAAAATCGACAATTTTATCCACAGAAATAATGCCAAAAATCTTATCATTGTAGTCTATAATGCCACTGACGCAATCCACTTGCGCGCCAATTTGCGTCTCCACATTCCACGAAATTTGTTCTTGCATAATGGTCTTCATAGTTTGAATTTTATCTACAATAATACCAATTTGTAAACCCTTACGCTGACTGACAATAATAAAACTTTCCGAAGTAAAATCTTTGCAGGTCACACAAAGAATACGCTCAAGGTGTAACAGTGGCGTTACTCGACCTCGCAAATTTATGACACCTGCTATATGATTCGGCACCAAGGGCAACTGCATGGGCTGCATATACTTGACAACTTCTTGCACTGCCTCAATGGGCACTGCATAGAGTTGACCTTGCACATGAAAAAAAATCATTTGCAAAGTTTTAAGCAGCTTAAGCTTGTCCTCAAGGGGCGGTATATCGCGCATGGCCGCAAAGAACTCTTCTTGCGATGTTTCGTCACCAATATCAAGCCCCAAGGCGTGAGCCGCTCCGGCGTCCACATATTTATGTAAAAAAGCCTGCTCTGCAGGAGTGAGTGAGCTCTTGTCCTCTATGCTCGGATTTATCGCAGCCTCCGATTGAAGGACGCCTTCGACGCCTCCGGCCGGTAATGCAAAATCTTGATCTTGAAAATACTGTTCAGGAGTTTTTACCATAGCGAGAGCACTTCCTTACTTAAATCGTTATAGGCAAGAGCCCCGCGGGTCTCAGGAGCAATGGTGTAAATGGAAACCCCAAGCGCACTCGCTTCGCGAAAACGCGTATCAACGCCAATAACCGTGGTAAACATGGCCTTTCCCATTTTTTGGCGTAAAAGATCCAATACCCGAGTGCATGCCCTCGCTCTTTTGTCATACATGGTCGGCAATGCTCGATAACGAATAGGGTGTGGGAGCACCTTATTCAAGGTTCTTATGGTATCAAAAAGTAATTTCAAGCCATGAAGAGCGAGAAAATCCGTTTGTATGGGAATAATAAGCAAGTTTGAAGCCACAAGGGCATTAACGAGCAAAATTCCCACATGCGGTGGACAGTCCAGCAAGATAAAGTCATAACGTGACATCACCATGCCCAGAGCCTTGGCGAGCACCATTCCCTTGCCTTTTCGCTCTTGCAAATCAAGTTCCAATTCCGAAAGACGAATACTTCCGGCAGCAAAATCCATACTCTCTGAACCCACCGGCTGTATCAGCTTCTGCCAAATGGTCAGCCACTGTTCCTCCGGCGCCAAAAGCAGATCATGCAAGGTGGTTTCTTGCTCCTCCGGATACAATTTCATGTGCAATGAAGCACAGGCATGGGGATCAAGATCGACAATTAAAATACGCTTGCCCTGTCGCGCTAAGGCCATACCCAAGGTAAGAGTGGTGGTTGTTTTGCCCACACCCCCCTTTTGATTGGCTATGGCGATAACTTTTGCAGACATGGGCACCTTAATTTTTCTTTCGATAAACAATAATTCCTGTATGGTGCTCCGGTGCAAATGCACGACTTATACTGTGCAGTGACTCAGAATGTCCGATAAGAAGCGCTCCATTGGGGACAAGATTGTCATAAAAAGCATTAATAACACGCTTTTTCATGTCATCGTCAAAGTAAATTATCACGTTGCGACAAAAAATAATGTGTGACTTTTCTACTCGAGAAAGTTGCATCCTATCATTCAGATTCAATTGACCAAAAGAAACCAAACGCTTCACTTTATGGTCAATAGTCAACACATTTTCCGTTTTCTTAAAATAGCGCGATACAATGTCCTTGGGGGTCGTGCGTAAGGCATATTCCGAATAAAGCCCACGCCGCGCTGCAGACAACACCGCCTCTGATAAATCGCTGGCAGTGATTTTTATATCCCAAGAAAGTATTTCTTGCTTAAGTACCTCGTGCAAAATAATACCGATGGTATATGGTTCCTCGCCCGTGGAGCAACCTGCAGACCATATGCGCAGGCGCTTTCTGCCGGACTTGCGGCACTCTTCCAGCGTCTTTGGCAAGACAGATTCCTGAAAAACACGCAATTGTGGGGGATTGCGATAAAAGCTTGTTTCGTTCGTCGTTACCACCTCAAAAAGGCGGTTCAACTCCGAGCGACGACTCGCATCAAATCGCAAAAAGTTATAATATTCCGAGTACGATTTGAGCTGTAACTCTTTTATACGGTTACTCAAGCGATTTTCTATGAGATATTTCCTATTCTCACCGATAAATATACCACTTTGCTGGTAAATAAAATCACGCAACTGACGAAATTCTTCATCGGTGATTTTAAGATCCTTCTGAAAAGGAAGAGGAGGACGCTTAAACAATGATGACATAAGCCTTACTCCCGTTCTGCTTTTATCTTGGCAATAGCCTCTGTGGCAGCTTGTTGTAGTTCAAAGTTTTCATGATGCATCATATCAAGCAAAGCCCTAAAAACAATATTACCACCGATCTCTGCCAATGTGTCAATAATTTTTAACGTGACCATGGGAGAAACGTTTTCAATAATAGAAAGCAATCGCGGTATCGCACTGTCCGCCTTAAGAATGCCAAGCGCTTCTACGGCACGAATACACACCCACTCATTTTCATCGTCCAAAGCGTTCACAATATGAGGTGTAACGCTACAATCACCAGATGCGCCCAAAACATCTATCAAGGCACTGCGCACCTCGTGGGCAGGGTCATGAAGCTTGGGCAACAAATAATGTACATGCTGATGCAATGAGAAGCCTAGCTGGCTAAAGCTCTCTACTGCCAATTGACGCACCAAGGAACTTTCATCCTCAAGCGCCGCGACAACGTACTGCATATTTGACTGAATATTGATATGGCTCAAAGCATACACGGCAAACATACGCCCTTGCTCATCTCCGTCATAAAAAAGCTGCTTAAAGCGCTGGCTCAGCTCTGGCGTATTCAAATGGATACAGGCCAAAAGAGCCGCCTCTTTCACATCAGGCATGGGATGGGAAATAAAGGTATAAATTTTGTCTTGCTCTTGCACATATTTCAAGTGCTCTCCAAGACATTGAAGGGCATTCCTTAAAATTTCACCATCATGATGTTTTTCTAAAATATCCAAAATAAAGGGTACATCACTGACTTGGGCATTACTTGCTAAGTATTGACTGGCGATGCGCTGTGTGTCCCTTTCCATGCGCCAAAAGACCTTCGTCAGCGGTTCGACGCAAAGATGTGTATTCATGTGTGTGCAGGCGCTTACGGCAGCGAGTAAAACACGAGGGTCTTCACTTTGAAAAAAGTCATAAAAAGACTCGTTATATCCAATGGAAGCAAGTGTTTTGACGCAGGCATCATAGCGATCGTCTTCGTCGGGGCGGTGTATCTTCACGACAAAGTCCATAATTGTCTTGGATGAAAACCCATCGCCCACAACGGAAAGGCCTAAAAGAGCCGCACGTTGGATGCTTTCTTCTTCATCGCCAAGGGCATCATCCAAGTATTCCTTAAAGCGCGCTTGCTCCTTGGAGGAAAGCAAGGAAAGGGAGCTGCCACCAAGAATGAGCACAATTGCTTTCACTGTTTTATGGCGCAATACCGTTGATGTTTTTTCCAAAAATTTAAGGAGTAAAGGAACCGCCTTAATATTTTTCATCTCACCAAGAGCATCAATAATAACAGAAGCCACAAGAGGTGAAGACGAACTTAATGATTGAACAAGGGCATTAATGGTGCTGTCGGCTCCGATACGTGTCAGAGCTTCGACGACAGAAAACTGCACCCATTCTTCGTCGTGCATGGCTTGATGCAAAGCATCTGCCGCCTCGGGAAAAGCCAAGTTTCCAAGACTCATGGCGGCTTGATAACGAACATTCACTTCGGGGTCTTTCAGCAAGGCCTCGCAAAGTAAAGGGACAGCCTTTCTACTTTTTGTGTGACCGAGAATATCTGCCACAAAAATGCGCATGTCTGGGTCTTGGTCGCGCAAAAAAGGCTGGATGCTGTTTATGTCGTCGCAACCAATTTCCCGCAAAACATCCATGGCGATATTACGCAAGGACGTTTCATCACATCGCAAAAGAGGGAGCATTTTTTGGATAGTGAGCTTGCCTCGAATCTTACGCAAGGCATATTCTGCAGCCTCTTGTACGCCAACATTTGTACTCTTTATGTGCTCACACAAAGAATCAAGAGCGTCTCTCATCCCCAAATCGCCGGCAATAAAGGCTGCACTTCTGATAGTACTATTGTCACCACTTTGAAGGTCTGCCAGTACGGACAGAACATCTGCCGCTTGCGTGTGCTCGTTAATCATATATATCTCTGCTGTTTGTTTAGCCTTTGATTGCCGTCATAAGGGCGTCGGCCATGTGTGCTATATCGAGTGTCTGATCTGACAGATTCGCTTCAACAATAGCTTTGGGCATACCATAAACAACGCATGAAGCTTCATTTTGCGCCATGATATAGCCCCCTTTTTGGCGCAGAAGTTTTATGCCGTCGAGACCATCACTGCCCATACCCGTAAGGATAACACCGATGGCCTTTCGCGGAACGCATTCTGCAACCGAGCGCATAAGCTCCGTGGCCGAAGGTTTGTACAAAGCACTTTTTGGTTCCGCGGTAATGCTTATTTCCATCAGCGGTCCCTTCATGGTTAATACCATGTGCTTGCCACCGGGTGCCACATAAGCGTGCCCTGCTTTTGGTCGTTCACCGTCCAGCGCTTCCGAGACGTTTATTTGGCACATGGAATCAAGACGTTTGGCAAATGGACCCGTAAAGGCTGCTGGCATGTGTTGCGCAATAAGAATGGCCGCGGGAAAATTTGCCGGAAAGGCAGAAAGCACTTTTTGCACCGCAGGAGGCCCCCCGGTGGAGACGCCAATGGCAATAATGTCTCGTGCTCCACGGCAAGGATTTTGCGTCACATTGGCAGTGCCACCGGCACCAGCTGCGCCGCTCCGTGCGGCATCACTTTTCTGCTTGCCGTGGCGTAGCTGCAAAAGTGCTTTTTTGCGCGCCAAAAGTTTTATTTTTTTTGTGAGCTCTTCCCCAAAGACATCATGTTTTGTGCTCAATGACTTGGGTAAAAAATCAAGTGCGCCATATTCCATGGCTTTGAGCGTTGACTGAGCGCCTTCTTCGGTAAGCGAGCTGACCATGATGACGGGGGTGGGTTTTACCTTCATAATTTGCTGCAAAGCCGTAAGACCGTCCATTTTTGGCATGTCAATGTCAAGGGTGACGACATCTGGGTCAAGCTTGACGACTTGCGCCACGGCTTCTTCGCCATTGGTGGCGGTACCAACAATGGTAAGGCTCGGATCAGCTGTAAGAAGACTTGTCAAAGCTTTACGCATAAAAGCTGAATCGTCAACAATAAGAACCTTTGTCACGGGTGTCTCCTCAGTAGCATGGTGTTTGTGGATTGGTCAATGCAAAGTATTTCATTTGAAATTCAAATTTTCCGCACAGTTTGATCTCAATATCCCACTTTCTTGGATCCTACAAGATCGGCGGCATGCGGGAACATGAGGTTCTTATAATAACAAAACACAACTTGAAATAAATAAAGAAAGTAAGTCCATACGTACAAAAACTCATCACAAAAAAGGGGCAGCTCCGCCAAGCAGGTACTAACTTACGCCAGAGAAAGATTTTTTACAAGTTGAAAAAAGCACTTGCTAAAAAAAGATTCTTCCCCTAAAATCTTGTCTGCTTGTTTCGGGATGTAGCTCAGCTTGGCTAGAGCGCAGCGTTCGGGACGCTGAGGCCGAAGGTTCGAATCCTTTCATCCCGACCATTCACTTTCGCGCATATTTCGCTTACCCCCCCGCCATCGCGTGCAGATAAAATTTTCGATTATCCGGCTTTACTTTTTTGCAAAAAAACGCCTTTTCCTTGGCAAAAGCACAAAATCTTTTATTGAGAAACAACTCCTTTGGAGCACCTTAAGGAATTGCTGATGTAACCAAGTATTGTCCTTGCTCCTGTTCCGATAGGGGAAGATGAATCTCAAGAAAGCACGCGGTACATGTGTAATGCGTGTTTTGCGAGAGGGTGCCGACACAGTTAAGGGCAAAAAGGCACGAAACAATGATTCGTGAACACAGTCCTTCCTCCGGTACACATTGAATACACTCAAAGCATTTGCGACATGAGAGCAATAGATATGCGCGTTGTAGATATGTGTTACAAAAACACATTGCCATAAAAATCATCGTGCTGTTACGTTCCTCGCATTCATGCTTCCCTTTCACAGTCCATTCGCACGGACAGCTCTTTGTGTAAAGCATTTTTTTACGAAAAAAGTGACATCTTTTTTGGGAGCGCCAAATACAGTGAGAACCTTGTCGCACATACCCTGCGTAATGCTCTGCCAACATCTCTGATCATGATCTTTTGAACATTTTTTCCATGTCGCTTTGTGCCCATCGCAGCAAACACGGGCGACCATGGGGGCAAAAATCGCGTTCCGGCACATTGAGCCATTGCTGTAGCAGAGCCATAGCTTCAGGTTGCGCAAGGGGCGTTCCGGCTTTAATGGCGGCTTTGCACGACATGGAAATATGGAGCTTCGTCAAATCGTCCTTTGTGCCCGCCAAGGCTTCGCGCAAAAAATGCTGTGCCTCCACTCGGGTGAGCATGGCAGGCACGGCCTTGACCACAAGCTTTTTTCTGTCATATTCCATATCAAAGCCCATGCGTACGAGGGTATCCTGCACGTCAATAAAACGTTCAACTTCAGATGAATGCAAGGATAGTTCCAAGGGAACGACTTGCCATTGCCCCGTACCGCGAAGGGCGTTTTCGCGTATTTGCGTAAAGAGGATACGTTCATGAACAGCGTGTTGGTCCAAAAGCACAAGGGATGTTTCATTTTCTCGAAACACCAGATATGTATGGCCGATATGCCCCAAATACGTGAATGTTTGGTGGGCGTTGCCGAGGGAAGGGGCGCAGCTTTTCTCGTCTGCTGCGTGAGTTTTGTGCACGAGGGCACTGTCATGGTCAAGTTCGGTAAATATTCCATCTTCAGCCAAGCCGCCCGCAAAGTCCGTGGTGTCAGAAGATACATCGCAAACAGAGCTGTTAAAAACAGAGTTGTCTGGGGGAGAATCGGAAGCAGAGGCGATATAAGAGACGTCATAGGGTGTGCTCGAAGGTGTATAGGACGCGTCTATTCCCGCAAATGCGCTTTTTCCAGATTCCACAATGCCTTCTTGTCTTGCCGGAGCATGCGCTTCTTCGCGCTGCGCGGCGTGAGTGTATGATGCGCTGGGTGAGCCTTTTCTTGCGATGCCCGGCGCATCAAGTCTTCCCCAAAAATCGCGGGGTGCCGAGGGGGCGAGTCTTGCCTGAAAGTGTTCTTCGGGAGATTTTTTTTCTCCGGCAAAGGTACGAACTTCCCCTTGAGCGTGCTCATGGTTATGGGCATGAGGTATGAGAGCAAGCACCGTTCCCACCGCTCGGCGCACACAAGAAAATACGTTGGACGTATTTCGAAAGCGTACCTCAGTTTTTGCGGGGTGCACATTTACATCCACCTCTTGCGTATCAATTTCGAGAAAGAGCAAAACTTGCGGAAAATCCTTGCTGGTTAAACGCCCCTTATAAGCATCGCGCACGGCGGCGGCGAGCGTTTTGTCGTGTACTGTGCGCCCATTTACATAAAAAAGCATACGATCGTTGCGTGTTTGACTCACATGGGGGAGGGAAGCCAGCCCGTGGGCGCGAATGTCGTGGTGCGTCGTATCAAAGGGTCGCATGGCATCCATGATATGGGGGGGCCAGAATTCCGAGAGGCGCTGTTCTTTTGTCTGTCCTGCAGGCACATGCAAGGCTTTGCGCGAAGCGATCATGAGGGTAAAGCCCACTAGAGGCTGGGCAAGAGCGAGGCGCACAAGCCAGTCCTGTGCTTTTTTATGTTCTGTAGAAGGGGTTTTAAGAAATTTTAAGCGCGCGGGAATATTTGAAAACAAGTCCCGCACTTCAATAAGCGTTCCGCGAGGCAGTGCAGCGGCTCCATGGTGTGTTGTGGTGCCATATTCCACGCGTATATGCTGCGCCACCTCTTGTCCTTGCACTGTGGACGTCATGGATAAGCGTGATACGGAGGCGATACTTGGGAGGGCTTCACCACGAAAACCATAAGAGGCTATGGACATAAGATCATCAAGTTGATGGATTTTGCTTGTGGCGTGGCGTGTCACCGCAAGCTCTAATTCGTGAGCGGCCATGCCATATCCATTATCTTGTACTTTGATGAGGCTCTGCCCACCGCCTTCCAAGTGGACGGTAATGTGCGTTGCCCCCGCATCGAGAGCATTCTCTACCAATTCCTTAAGAACCGATGCGGGTCTTTCTACCACTTCACCGGCGGCAATCTGATTGCGCAACTCAGGGGACAAAAGTTCTATGGAGCGTCGTTGTGTGTGCATAAGCTAGAGCATACGCTTTTTTGTTTGTAGACACAACCATCTGTCAAAGAACAAAAATACTTGCTTATAAGACGAAAAAATGTGATAATAAGACATGAATAGTGAGACAAAGTCAGCATTAACGCCTTATTCGCATGATGCGGTATATAAAAAATTCTTCAGCGATCCTGTGATGGTAGAATCATTGCTTCGGGATTTTATTTCGGAAGACTTGGCTTTGTCTTTTGATTTTTCCACATTAGAGCATGTACCAAGTTCGTATGTTT
>CAYJPE010000024.1:0-19569 GCA_964371965.1 uncultured Desulfovibrionaceae bacterium | reverse complement strand
TAAGTTGTTTACTTTTTTTCTCTGACGCCGTAGATTGCACTTTTTCAACAGCCTGCTAGGGGGCTTTTTGAGGTGAAATGTATATTTTTTTAAGGCATGTGGGGGGAAACTTTTTTTGCTTGGGAAAGAAGGCAGTATTGCGTGGCGTATTATACATTATGTCGCCGTACGTCACAAAATATTTCCTTACTCCTTCAAGCAAAACAACTTTGGCATGCATGCGAACCTATTGTTTTTTTTGAAGTGCTCGACTTTTTAACGGACTGCTAGGTGAGGGGCGAACCTTGCCGACGTGTTGACAGCTTGTTGAAGGGCATGCTTATGTTCTTGCGCTGAGAATGGAAAGTGTGGCAAAGATACGAAAAGGCGAAAAACCTCCTCTCTATCGCAAGAGGCCGCGGGCGCCTTTGCACTTTTAGAGAAGAGGTTTTAAGCAAAAGGAAGGAAGGTATGTTTTATACTTAGCAAATTACATGCCAAGACTTTCTGTTTGAGCGTGAATATAAAAGTAACACAATTATAGTTAGTTAACTGTTTTTTTTCTTTGCTCTGATTGTGTGACTGTAAAAAAAATTGAACCTCTTTTGTATATCTTGTGTTTTTCTTGATATATTGCAGAAAAAAACTGTACTGATTTTTTCTTAAAAAGCCTTTCTTTCCTCTTTGAAACAGCAAAAGAGAGAGCTTTGTGCACTTGCCAAGCGAATGGAGATGATGAAAAATTTTTATATCTTCCGAAGTTCGCAACGAAATACTGTTGAGGAGAAAAAGGGAAAGTTTTTTTCATAGGGGACAAATAATTGCAAATGTCAGACTAATTCTTTGAAATAAAAGAATATTTTTTGCACACAACGTGGGCTTGAGCAGGTATAATGGCGTTCTGAAGCTTGACGTGATAGCTTGAAATGTCCTAAAAGAGCGGTTGAAAGAGTCGCATTGTGAAAAAAAACATTACTGAACAAGTATTTCATTGAGAGCTATGGCAAGACGCACAATGTACGTTCGGGTATTTTTATGCGCTTGACTTTTGAGCGACCTTATAACACTTGCCTTGTCACCGGCTGTTCATGAAGGCTTTTTGAGTGGCACACAGTCGCAATAACGCCAAAATGCAATCAACTGTGGAAACCACCACACCGAATGACGCATACACACGAACGCATACACACGGACACATACACACGGACACATACACATGGATACACACACCCTTTTTGAACAAAAAAAACAGCGAATCACAGAACAATGGATAAAAGCTGTATTTGATAGTTATCCTCTTGAAACAACAGGTTTTTTGCGAACAAAGCAAGACAAGTTCGGCAATCCCGTGGGAGAGATGACCACCACCGTGGCCAACTATTTGTATGATGCAGCTGTTGGAGAACATATTCTTGCAGAGAGAGTTGCATCTGCCCTCGAGCGCTTTGTGAAGCTCCGTTCTGTGCAGGATTTTTTGCCTTCCCAAGGGATTGGTGTTCTTGCAATGTTCAAGCAATTTTTTCGTGCAGAGCTTTTGCCGCACTTTGTGCAGAAAAAACAGGTGGATGCCTATTTAGAAGCGGAATCGCGCATTGATACTCTCATCCTTATGGCTTTGGATATTTACGTGAAAACACGCGAGACATTGGCCGAACAACGCATTAAAGAAATTCGCGACCAGCACTCTCAAGTGGTGCGTTGGGCGCAGAGACATAAGATACCCAATGTATAACTGTATGGGGTATATGCGCGTATGTGACTTGTATCATGCCCTTGTAAGGGCAGAGACATTGGCCAAAAGCATCTGGATGGCATTTGGAAGACGCTCATGAAAAGTTTTTTCTTTGACAAGAAGGACGAATGTTGCGAAGCCCACGCTATGTATGGACAGAGGGGACACGCTGATTAAATTGTATGTTTCTTCTCTCATAAGGAAAGTAAGTTTTGTGAAACGCTTGATATATAGAAACATATATAAGCGTTTCGCACAACGAGCTTGACGCAGTTAGAGGGCATTGAGTCAGTGCTTCCATAGAGAAAGCTTTTGAGCTATGAGCCTCATGCCGTCAAAGGGCACGAAGGTTGTCAATGGGTTTTTTCTGAGAAATTTTTTCCTTTATAAAGAGCACAATGGATGACTTTGCCATGCTCTTGCGAAGGAAGTTGTGTGGACCTTTGGTGGGACATTTGAGGCTTGCCGAGGTTGTAACTTATAGCCCAGTGAGGTAAGGGAATGGTCACTTCGTTACTGGTAGTCTGTGCCATCGGTGTTATAGCATGGGCAGGAGCAAGCTCTAGTCTTGTTTATCTGTTTGGTGTTATTTTACCGTATGTTGCAGTACTTACCTTCATCGGCGGCGTTATTTGGCGTATGGTCTATTGGAGCAAATCGCCGGTGCCGTTTTGCATCCCCACCAGCGGTGGACAGCAAAAATCGTTACCTTGGATAAAACAGGCAAAACTTGACAATCCCGATACGACATGTGGTGTTGTCAAACGTATGTTCTTGGAAGTGTGTCTTTTCCGCTCTTTGTTTCGCAACACGGCGGCAGATGTGCAAGCGGATGCACAATTTCATGGTGAAAACCAAGGCCCACGTATTATCTACTATTCTTCAAAATGGTTGTGGGTGTTTGCCTTGGTCTTCCACTACTGTTTCTTGATTGTCTTTATCCGTCACTTCCGTTTCTTCATGGAGCCTGTGCCTGTGCTTATTACATGGATAGAAACCCTTGACGGTATTCTTCAAGTGGGTGCGCCCCGTCTTTTCTTGACAGGGGTACTTCTTTTGGGTGCGGTGGTATTTCTTTTATGTCGCCGTATTTTTAATGAGCGTGTTCGTTACATATCTTTGGCGAATGATTATTTCCCCTTGTGGCTCATCATAGGCCTTGTGGGGTCAGGAATTTGCTTGCGTTACCTTGATAAGACAGATATCGCCAGCGTAAAAGTATTTACCATGGGACTTGTGAGCTTTGCTCCTGTGATACCGGAAGGTATTAACGCCATGTTTTACTTGCACTTAACATTCCTTTGTGTGTTGCTCATATACTTCCCCTTTTCGAAGCTCATGCACATGCCCGGGGTGTTCTTTAGCCCCACGCGTAATATGGCCAATAATTCCCGTGCCGTGCGCCATGTGAATCCGTGGAATCCGCCCAAGAAGTATACCACGTATGAGGAATATGAGGACGACTTCCGTGAAGTTATGGCCGAGGCCGAATTGCCCTTGGAAAAATCTCTGGAAGATGCCGAAAAGCAGTCCGGGGAAGCACAAAAAGCCACAGCCCAGTAAGGAGATAACATGGCCAAGCTGCCTACACCCCAGGAGCTGATCCTGAATAGCCCAGAGTTTCCCGATCAGCATTGGATGGAGACAAAGCCCGTCTTTACGCCCGGAAGCTTCTGTTATCCTGCCAAAAAAGAAACCATGGAAAAGCTGCATATGCCCAATCCCCATACGTGGGATCCTGCAGCCGATGATTGGAATCTCCCAGAAAATTGGGAGCAAATACTGTGTGATGCCTTTGAAGAACGTTTGGAAAAACATCGCTCTTTGAAAGTATTTATGGACACATGTGTTCGTTGTGGCGCCTGTGCGGACAAGTGTCACTTCTTTCTTGGTACAAATGACCCCAAAAATATGCCCGTTTTGCGTGCAGAGCTTTTGCGCTCCCTGTATCGTCGCGACCATACTATGCTTGGAAAGCTTCTTGGTGCGCATGTGGGCGCGCGTAAATGGGATTACAGTATTGTTAAGGAATTATTTTACTACTCTTATCAATGTACGGAGTGTCGCCGTTGTTCGCTCTATTGCCCCTATGGCATTGATACGGCAGAAATAACGGCCATTGTGCGCGAACTTTTGCACGAAGTCGGTCTTGGGATTCACTGGATTATGGATCCTGTGAGCAACTGTAATCGCACAGGGAACCATTTGGGTATTCAACCTCATGCGTTCAAAGAGATTTTGGAATTTTTGGCCGATGACTGCGAAGAAGTCACGGGCATTCGTCCAAATGTACCCTTGAACGAAAAAGGTCATGAAATACTGTTCATTACCCCATCGGGCGATGCCTTTGCAGATCCCGGCATTTATACCATGATGGGATACCTCTTGCTCTTCCATGAGCTTGGCCTTGATTTTACCATGTCAACCTATGCTTCGGAAGGTGGCAACTTTGGTTCCTTTACGACATTTGATATGGCGAAAAAAATCAATGCGAAGATGTATGCCGAAGCCGAGCGTCTTGGGTGCAAGTGGATTTTGGGTGGTGAGTGCGGTCATATGTGGCGTGTTATCAACCAGTATATGGATACATATAATGGCCCCACCCCTGAGCATATGACAACGCCAAAGTCGCCCATTACCGGAACAGTCTTTGAAAATGCCGCAGCAACCAAGATGGTGCACATAGCAGAATTTACGGCAGACCTTATCCGTCATAACAAGTTACAACTTGACCCAAGCCGTAATGACCATCTTATTACTTCGTGGCATGATTCGTGTAACCCTGCGCGCGCCATGGGGCTTTTGGATGAACCGCGCGAAGTGCTGCGCGCCGTGTGTAATAATTTTGTTGAAATGCCTGAGCGCACCATCCGTGAAGAGACGTTCTGCTGCGGATCCGGTTCCGGTTTGAATACAGAAGAAATTATGGAATTGCGTATGCGTGCGGGCATGCCTCGCGGCAATGCTTTGCGCTATGTACAGCAAAAGCATGGCGTCAACCATTTGGCTTGCGTGTGTGCCATTGACCGTGCCACGTTGACACCTGTGGCCAATTATTGGGCACCGGGCGTTTCTGTGGGGGGCTTACATGAGCTTGTGGCCAACGCTCTTGTGATGAAGGGTGAGGGGCCACGTACTATGGACTTGCGCCAGGAAGACTTGCCCAATGCGCAAACTGATGATGCAGAGGGAGAGGAGGTCTAAGAACTATGTATAACGCCAAATATATTGTAGTGGGGATCATCGTCTTTGCGGTGCTCTTCTCCACGCCCTTTTGGATTGGCGGCACAGACAGCGGTGACCCCTACAAGCGCCCTGAAGTCGTTTTGCCAAAGAATGAAAAAGAATGTGTGGAACCTGTGGCCTACATGCGCGCTGAGCATATGCAGCTTCTCAACGAATGGCGTGACCAAGCTTTACGCGAAGAAAATCGCACCTATATTTCCTCAACAGGTAAAAAATGGGAAATAAGCTTGCAAAATACTTGTATGAAGTGTCACACCAATTATGAAGATTTCTGTCAAAAATGCCATGTTTCCAACAGTGTCTACCCATACTGCTGGGACTGCCACATCATTCCCAAGGGGAGCAAGTAATGAATAACAGCAGAAGACAATTTCTTAAAGTTGCGGGTCTTTCGGCCTTTGCTCTGGGAAGCGGTGTCGGTGCTTGTCTTACAGCTTCCGATGCCTTGGCTGCCACCGGCGATGTGGGGACCTATGCCCCCAATGCCAAGGGCTTAAAGGCCAAACGTTGGGCCATGGTCATCGATACACGTAAGTTGACGTCCGAGGCGGATCTGAAAAAACTTTCAGAAGCTTGCCATAAGTCGCACAATGTGCCAACAATAGATTCTAACCAAGAAATTAAATGGTTGTGGTATGATTCTTACAAGGCGACATTTCCTGACGATGCCAATGACATGTTGCCATCCAAGATTAAGTCGCAGAAGTTTTTGTTGCTTTGTAATCATTGTACGAACCCGCCGTGCGTACGTGTGTGCCCCACACAAGCCACCTTTCAAATGCACGACGGCGCTGTGGCCATGGATTATCACCGCTGCATAGGGTGTCGTTTTTGTATGGCTGGTTGCCCTTACGGCGCACGCAGTTTCAACTATGTGGATCCTCGTAAGTTTTTGGCTAATCCCGAGCCAAATCCTGAATATCCGACACGTATGATCGGTGTTGTGGAAAAGTGTACGTTCTGTGTGGAACGTCTGGCCAAGGGGCTTATGCCTGCCTGTGTGGAAGCATCAAATGGCGCCTTGCTCTTTGGTGATTTGCAAGACCCGGATTCTTCCGTGCGTAAGGCTCTTGCTAACAATTTCCATATTCGACGCAAACCCACGTATGGCACAGAACCCGGTGTCTATTATCTTATCTAAGGAGGACGAGCCATGGTAGAAAAAATTTTACAAGGCTCTAAAGCCTACTACATCTGGCTGCTCTTCCTGCTAGGTGTCATAGGCATTGGCGCGTGTACGTATATTTATCAGTTGCAAGAAGGTCTTGGCGTCACAGGCATGAGTCGCGACGTTTCTTGGGGACTGTACATCTCGCAATTTACTTATTTTGTAGGTGTGGCAGCTTCGGCGGTGATGCTTGTGTTGCCGGCGTATTTTCACCACTATAAAAAATTCAAACGCATGATTATTTTTGGGGAGTTCATGGCCATCGCTGCGGTGATCATGTGCATGCTCTTCATTGTTGTAGACATGGGGCAACCGCAGCGTCTGCTGAATATGATGTTGCACCCCACGCCAAATTCTGTCATGTTTTATGACATGCTTGTGCTCATGGGCTACCTTGTATTGAATGTGATTATTGGTTGGATGACACTTGAGGCCGATCGTCTTGAGATTGATCCGCCAAAATGGATAAAGTACCTCATTTACTTGTCCATTATTTGGGCATTCTCCATCCACACAGTGACGGCTTTCTTGTACGCCGGTATTCCGGGTCGTTATTACTGGCTTACCGCCATTATGGCTGCTCGTTTCTTGGCCTCTGCTTTCTGCTCAGGCCCTGCAATCTTGTTGTTGCTCATGTTCTTGCTCAAACGTCTCACAAAGTTTGATCCGGGCAAGGAAGCGGTTAAAACGCTTACGGTGATTATTACGTATGCTATGTGCATAAATGTGTTCTTCTACATATTGGAAATATTTACCGTGTTTTACAGTGGCCTTACCAGTCACCAATACCCGCTCATTTATCTTTTTGCCGGTCTTAACGGCGAAATGTCATGGGTGACCACGTGCATGTGGGCAGCGGTCATTATGGCTTTTGGTTGCTTGAGTATTTTGATACCTCCCAAAAGACGTCATGATCCCAGGCTTTTGCCTTACGCACTCATCATGCTTGTTATTGCATCATGGATAGATAAGGGGCTTGGTTTGCTCATTGGTGGTTTTACGCCAAATCCATTTAAGGGCGTCACGATGTATACACCCACGTTGCCAGAAATTACTGTGGCGGTGGCAATTTATGCCGTGGGACTTCTTGTACTTTCCATCCTTTGGAAAATTGCTTTGGAAGTGAAAAAGGAAGCAGGTACATTCTAAGCATTATTTGCATAAAAGTATCATGGTGGGGACGGCTCTATGGAGTCGTCCCATTTTTATTTTTTCTTGCAAGTTTTTTTATTTGTTTGTATGATTCTTGCATTATGTTTTCTAGGAGGATACTATGAAAAGAATATATGCGTGTGTCACTCTTTGTGTGAGTATGGTGCTCGGGGGCTTGTTTTTTTCGCCCGGAGTTTTTGAGACAAAAGCCTCGGAAGTACACGTGAATAATCCATTGACATCATTGACGGGTACTCTCTGGGTTCAAAGCCCGCGGGAGAACAAGCTGGCCTTCATATTAGGCGTGGAATCAGTAGTGGCTGTGGAGTACACAGTGGCAGAAAAGTTTTTGGCACTCGCCGATAAACCGACAACGAAGTCTGATATTGTTCAGGAGATGAGCTTATTCCCTCAGTATTGGATCACAGTTTTTGAAAATGTTACACGCGAGTCCATAGTGAATAAAATTGATGCGTGGTATGTGGATAATGAGGCACAGTGGGACCGTCCGGTCTTTGATGTTTTATGGTATGAAATTATGGAACCTGTATTGGTAAAAGCGAAAGTGAGGTAGTCATGAAGAAGGTTATTGTAGCTGCTATTATGGTATTGGCATTGGGAAGCGGCACAGGGTGCACAAATATGTCGGCCACATCCCAAGGAGCGACAAGTGGAGCCGTCTTTGGTGCGGCGGCTGGGGTGGGCATTGCAGCCCTTTCCGGCGGAGCCTTGGGCTGGGGTGCCCTTGCAGGTGCCGGTGCGGGAGCGCTCGCCGGAGGCATTGTGGGGCATGAACAAGAAAAAAGACGCTGGTAGCTTTTGTCAGGCTGTTGAAAAAGTGCAATCTACGGCCTCAGAGAAAAAAAGGAAACAACCTATGTATGGCTATGCACACGGCGTTGCTACCTTTTTTTCTCTTCTTTGTATCTCACACTTTTTGAACAGCCTGAAAATGTGAGTTTTTCAACTGCTGGTATGTGTAACGTTGGAATTCATTTTCCAACGTTCCTTCTTTTTTTCTTTGTACTTCAATCGAGTTCTCTCCCGGTACAAAAAGTGAAATTTGATGCTTTTTTTAGACAAATTTTTTGAACTTCACAAGATACTTATTGACTTTAGGTGTGAATTGGAAGAACAATTACAAAGCTGATTGTGGATTTTGGTTTGCATGGTGGCGATACTGCACATACGTGACACGTCGTTTGAGACGCTGTTTATTGAGAGTGCATTTGTCTTTGAGGCGTGGGTTTTCTGTGGGCTCTCTGTGGGCTCGTCGGGCACGAGTGTTGCGGGCCCCAAGTTTGAGTCTTCCTCAACGCTTCTTTACCAACAAGTAATCCTTCCTGGGAGAGCTTTGTTCATGGCATTGTCTCTGTTCATGGCATTGTCTCTGTGCATAGCATTGTCTCTTTTTAGGGCGCAGCACACGGGCGTACACGTGATGTTGAGGTGCGTAGCGTTTTAATTGTGGTGTGGAAAATGACCTGACTTTGGGTGCATTTGGTAGTTTATACCGATAAAAGTGTGAGAGCAGCGAGGCAAGTAAAAGCATATGGCAAAAATTTTAGATTATATACTTGGTGTTTTTTCCAACGACCTTGCCATCGACCTAGGCACTGCCAACACCTGTGTTTACGTAAAGGGACAAGGGATTGTTTTACGTGAGCCGTCCGTTGTGGCAGTGAAAAAAGACAACCGAGGCAATAATGTTATTTTGTCCGTGGGGCATGAAGCCAAACGAATGTTGGGACGGGCACCACAAACAATTTCTGCTTTGCGCCCCATGAAGGATGGCGTTATTGCTGACTTTGAGTTTA
This sequence comes from uncultured Desulfovibrionaceae bacterium, assembly GCA_964371965.1. Lineage (GTDB taxonomy): Bacteria > Desulfobacterota > Desulfovibrionia > Desulfovibrionales > Desulfovibrionaceae > CAYJAD01. The sequence continues at coordinate 10,475 of CAYJPE010000024.1, read as the reverse complement.
CAGAAGCCATGTTGCGTCATTTTATTGCCAAGGTGCATAATGCGCGCCATCTTGTTCGTCCGCGAATCATGATCTGTGTTCCCACAGGTATTACACAGGTAGAAAAACGCGCGGTGCGCGAATCCGCTCAATCTGCAGGCGCACGTGAAGTCTATCTTATTGAAGAACCTATGGCGGCTGCCATTGGAGCCAATCTGCCCATTCAAGAACCCACGTCCAACATGGTCGTCGATATTGGCGGTGGTACGACGGAAGTGGCTGTTATTTCTTTGTCCGGCATAGTGTATTCACGTTCTGTGCGCGTTGGCGGTGACAAAATGGACGAGTCTATTATGACGCATGTCAAGCGTAAGTACAGTATGCTTATCGGGGAATCTTCGGCAGAGGATATCAAAGTAAAGATTGCTTCTGCGTATCCAATGGATCCCGAGGAACAAGTAGAAGTGCGTGGTCGCGATTTGGTGACAGGTATCCCGCAAAGTATTATCATTACATCTGAAGAGGTGCGCAAGGCAATTTCTGAACAGGTAGATGCCATTGTTCAGGCTGTGCGCATGGCTCTTGAGCAGACACCGCCGGAATTGGCTGCCGACATTGTGGACAGAGGCATTGTGCTTACGGGAGGAGGTGCTCTTTTGAAGGGGCTTGATCAGTTGCTACGTGAAGAAACGTCGCTTCCTGTGACTGTCGTAGAAGATCCTCTTTCTACAGTGGCCATGGGTACAGGCAAGGCGCTTGACAACTTAAGTATACTTAAGGAAGTTTGTATTGATTAAATTTCTAAAAACATTGATTCTTTCAAAGTACTATTTTAAGTTGTTCAGTAGAATTTTGAGGGGGTTTTTCCCTAAGTTTTTTTCATAACTCCCTAAAGCCGATGGGCCTTCATGAATTCACGACGCGTAATTGTATTCTTTGTGTTTTTGCTCTTCTTCTTTCTAGGTATGTATACGTGGAACCAGCGCACAGGTGTTTTGGATGAGGTATCAACGCATCTGGGACTTGAATTTGTTGGTGGTGTCCTTAAGCCCATATTATACATTCGTGGAGAATTGGTCGCTTTTTGGGAACATTACATTGACCTTGTGGGTGTGCGAGAAGAAAACGATCGCCTCAAAGCTGATATTTTGTCCATGCAAGCGCAACTTATCGCAACTGGAGAGCATAAAGCGGAGCTGAATCGCCTTCGCGCACTTTTGTCTTTGCCATCTGACAGGAGCTGGAGGCCAACCGGAGCCCGCGTTCTTGCAGGGCGAATGGGGCCAAATTCTGTATTGGAAACAGTTATTTTAAGCCGAGGCTATGCTACAGGTGCCACGCCGGGAACACCAATAATGACAAATATTGGTTTGCTAGGGCGGATTTTGCGTGCGTCGGCTCATACGTCTACGGCATTGCTTCTTTCTGATCCCGGCAGCAGGATTGCTGTTCTCACACAAGAATCTCGTACAGCAGGCATATTAACAGGAAGGGGGGGAAGGCGCCCCTTGGAAATGCGTTTTGTGGGGCGACATGCTTCCATCAATAAGGGTGAACTTTTAGTCACGTCAGGGCTTGACGGTGTATATCCCAAGGGTTTGCCCGTAGCCATTGTGAGCGATGTTTTTAAGAGTAATTACTCAGAATTTCAAACAGTTGATGCCTTGCCACTTGTGGACTTGGGGCATCTTGAAGAAGTTCTGCTTCTTGAGCCTACGGGTATAGCACCTTTGCCCGACCTGCCCTTGCCCACATTTATGGGACCGCCTACTCAGGAGCAATTTGTGCTTATGGAAGGGCAAATGATCAATCCGGAAAATTTCTAATGAGTGCGCGTCTTTTTATATGGTGGCTTTGTTTTATCCCCATCACAATTTATTTGCAGGCCGTTTTTCCTGCGGTGGATATATTGCTTATCGGCCTTATTTTAACCTTGCAAGAAAAAAGATATAAAGACTTGTCGTGGCTTTTGCCCTTACTTATTATTCTTCAGGAAGGTATGGGTACGCGAGAATTCGGCGGTATGGTATTGTGGTACTTTACGGTGATTATACTTGTGCTCGTTGGGCGATGGCTTTTTGAGGTTCAAAATATTCTTTTTGTGCTGCTTATCTCCTCTTGTCTTGGGGTGGCTCATTTTGTTTTAGCGTATTTGCTTGCACCCCTGCAGGATTTGCATATAAATGCAGAGCAATTAAGTCAAGACAGTATTATGCAGGCTGTCTTTATACCCGTGGCGTGGTGGATTGCCCAATTGACGCGCCAATGGACGCACCATGCAGACAATACATGAGCTTACAGAAAAAGAGAGCAATAAGATTCAAGATTTGCTCAAGATTCCTCTGGAGAAAGAAGAGTATCATCCTCCGCGAGCAGGTTCACTGCTCCTTCAAGGACTGGTGGTACTTCTTTTCTTTGTTTTCGTTGTGCGTTTTTGGTATTTGCAAGTGCACAAAGGGGAAGCATTTTCAGAGCAAGCGCAGCAAAATCGACTTCGGAAGGAAAGTATTTTGGCGCCGCGAGGCACCATTAGTGATGCCTTGGGTGTTGTTCTTGCGGATAATGTGCTCACCTATGGCCTTACCATTGTACGTGAGGATTGCCCCGATATACCGGCGACCTTGGCGCAAGTGAGTGCATGGACAGGCATAAATCAGAAAGAGCTTACAGAAAAATATAGGAAAGATCGACGTAAAGCGCAATCATTTGATCCCATACTTTTAGCCACAAATCTTGATATGAGCCTTGTGGCGCGCATAGAAGCGCAACTCTTGCATTGGCCGGGCTTGGAGATTGTGACACTTTCCCAGCGTACGTATCCCAAGGGAGCCCTTTATGCCCATATTTTAGGATATGTGGCTGAAGTGAATGAAGAAGAGATGGAAAAAGATGAGACGCTTGCCATGGGGGATCTCATTGGAAAACAAGGCTTAGAGCTGGTTTTGGAGCCGGATTTACGCGGAAAGAAAGGGCTGTATCAGCTGGAAGTGGATGTGATTGGACGCTCACTCAGTCGACAACTTTTGAAAGAGTCGCGTGGGGGGACGCCCATACAGTTGACGCTTGACAGCTCTATGCAAATGGCTGCTTGGAACGCTCTTGAAGGGCAAACGGGAAGTGTTATTGTTATGGAGCCGGATTCTGGTCGCCTTGTGGCTCTTGTAACGACGCCTTCTTATGATAATAATTTGTTTACTGACGGTATTTCACACAAAGAATGGAATGCCTTGCGCGATAATGAACGCGCTCCCTTGCAAAATCGTGCTATTCAAAGCATGTATCCGCCGGGTTCCGTATGGAAGCTCATGATGGCCGGCCTTTTTTTAGAGGCAGGTATTAATCCGAAAACACGCGTGCATTGCTCAGGTTCGGTGAAACTTGGCAATCAGACATTTCGTTGTTGGAAAAGAGGTGGGCATGGGCATATGAATATGAATGAAGCGTTGAAACATTCGTGTGACGTATACTTCTATCACTATGGCGAACAGCTTGGCATTGATAAAATCGCCGACTATGCTTTGAAGAGTGGCTTTGGCGCTGACACCGGTATTCTTCTTCCCCACGAAAAAGGGGGACTTGTGCCTACGCGTGAATGGAAGATGTCACGTTTTGGCGAAAGTTGGATGCGCGGCGAAACACTCAATATCTCTATTGGTCAGGGCTTTACTCTTGTGACACCCTTGCAAATGGCCACCTATGTGTCGGCGCTTCTTAATGGCGGTGAACTGTTGCGCCCACAGCTTCTTTCCTCCAAGCCGCGTGAAGTCATGAGTACCATTCCTGCAAATGCTGCTATTCGTGATTTTATTGTTGAAAGTATGCGCAAAACAGTGCTGAACGGGACAGCAAAAATTATCAGTCGCAAGGATGCCGATATGGGTGGCAAAACCGGTACCGCACAAGTTGTCAAGCTGCAAATGCGCAATCAGGCAGTGATAAAAAATAAAGATTTGCCTTATAATCAAAGGGACCATGCGTGGATTGCCACATGGGGCGCCAAGGATGCCAAGCGTTATGTTGTTATTGTGATGGTGGAGCATGGCGGTGGCGGCAGTACTGCGGCAGGGCCTGTGGCAAAGAAAGTGTACGATGCCCTTTTTGGCGAAGAAGAGAAGGAGGTGACCGGGAATGCTCCTTCTTGACCGACGATTGTTTGCCTATGTGAACTGGGAGCTTTTGGCATGTTTTTTGGCACTTTTTGTGGTTGGTGTGGGCAATTTATATTCGGCAAGTGGCATACGCTTTGAGGATGGCGTATCGGTTTCTTCCTTTTATCAGCGGCAATTAGTTTGGGGGGGGCTTGGTTTTTTAGTCATGCTTATGGCTATGGCTTTTGATTATCGTCAATTACGCAATCTTGCATGGCCTTTGTTTTTGTGCACAATACTCCTCTTGCTCTTGGTGCCCTTGGTGGGTAAGACGGTTTATGGGGCAAAGCGTTGGCTTTCTTTAGGTTTTATGAGTATTCAGCCCAGCGAGATAGCCAAATTGGGTGTCCTTATTTTAGGTGCGCGTGTGTTGTCGCATAGTGGCGAAAGTCTTGGTTGGTATGAATTTATACGGGTGCTTTTGGTGGGGCTTATACCTTGTGCTTTTATTATTACACAGCCAGATCTTGGCACATCGTTGAATGTTCTTTTGCTTCTTGGCGGAATGATACTTTTTCATGGTGTTAAGGCAAAGATTTTTAAGGCGTGCATTGTTATCATTCCTCTTGTTGCCGTATTTATGTGGTTTGTAGGCATGCAAGATTATCAACGACAGCGTGTGCTCACATTTTTAGATCCAAGCAACGATCCTCGTGGTTCGGGTTATCATATAATTCAGTCTCAAATAGCCATTGGTTCAGGCAAAATGTGGGGAAAGGGCTTTTTTGAAGGGACACAGAGTCAGTTACGCTTTGTGCCGGAAAAGCATTCTGATTTTGCCATCGCCGTATTTGGAGAAGAATGGGGATTTGTTGGTTGTTTGAGTTTAATAACATTATATTGTATTTTTTTATTGTCTATATTCAGCACGGTGGTTAAGGCGAAGGATCGTTTTGGCAGTACGCTGGCGGCAGGTGTCTTTTTTTACTTTTTTTGGCAAATTGTGATTAACATAGGAATGGTAATTGGGCTTATGCCTGTTGTGGGCATACCGCTTCCCTTTATGAGTTATGGGGGAAGCTCCATGCTCGTGAATTGTGCGCTGCTTGGAGTCGTGCTCAATGTTTCCATGCGCCGGTTTATGTTTAAAAGTTAAAAATATGCTGACTCAAGAAGACTTGAATTCTTTTTTGCTCTGAGCATGCAAATACATAGAGGAAATGCTACTGCAAAAAAGAATATCAGGCGTTGACGAAGTGGTCATGCTGTCGGTAAAGAGCAAAAAAACATGATGAGTGTGTTTTATTTATAGGTCAGTTGGGAATTTTTATAACAGTGAGGAAGTATACTGTGGGCAAGGATGAAATCAACGCTTTTTTAGGTGCAGGCACAATTTATGAGGGCAAACTTACATTTCAAGGTGCGGTACGCATTGACGGCACCTATACGGGGCATATTTCCAGTGAAGGTGCCTTAATTGTCGGTAAAGATGCTATCATAAAAGGAGAAGTCCATGTGGGGGAGTTACTGCTCACAGGGAAATTTATGGGCGACGTATACGCCAAAAAGCGCGTGGTTGTACACAAAGGGGGTATTATTGAAGGCACTGTGAATACGAAAGCCTTTATAATGGAAGAAGGGGGTATTGTTCAAGGGCATGTGAATATGAAAGAGCCGATACAAGAACACTCCCTCCCCGAGGTCGCATCGTAAAATGGTAGATCACGTTGGGTCATGCCAGAAAATTCGCCAGTGGCCTTTCTGAGCGAGCATGTATGACGTTGGGACTTTTTCACTGAGCTGCCATGACTACGGCTGCGCGCTGTTGTAATGGTGCATGTCGGAGAAATGAGCAAAGCGAGAGAACATCCTGAGTGGAGTATGCATGTGTTTTGCGAGCATGCACTTCGCTATTTTGCGCCCTACGATGGGTACGATGAAGGCAACACTCACTTTGCAGTACTGTGCGTTCTTGCGTCAACCATGTTTTGTAAAGCGCGTATGTGCTTGTGTCTATTCGTGGACGTTTTGAACGCCACTTTCTTATAAAGAATTAAAACTCGCTTAAAATGAGCGCTTCAAAAATATTTTACGTGTGGATTTTTCTTAAGGACGAAAATTGTGCCCAAAAGCCACGACAACCTCACTGCTTTGTCCATAAATTCACAAGCATAGGTGGCATATTTTGTGCGTACTCAAAAGCACGTTTTTTTTCATCCTAGCCTTTGACATATATGTCAATATAGTATAGAAGAGTCGAGCTATTGTTTAATTATTCACAACTCAGCTTCAGGAGGGTGTAATGCTTGATCTGAACATCACCATGCTGATACAGATGGTGAACTTTTTCATTGCGCTTTACGGGCTCAATGTGTTGCTTATTCGCCCTGTGCGTGCCATTTTGCAAGAACGTCGTCAAAAAGTAGACGGTCTTGTGGGTGAGGCAGAGGCTTTTGATCGCGAAGCAGCACAGCGCATTGCAGCATATCAGGCCGAGCTTGTCGCAGCGCGCCAAGAGGCCACTGCCATGCGCGAGTCAGGACGTAATGAGGGAATTGCCAAGCAGCAGGAGATTGTTGGTGAAGCCGGCAAAAAAGCTCAAGAAGAGCTTGTGGTGGCGCGCGATGCGGTGCGTGCCGAGGCCGAGGACGCCTTAACCGTGCTTAGAAAGCAGGTTGACACATTGGCTGGAAAAGTTGTTGCCAAGGTAGCAGGGTAAAAGCTTTTTCTCTCGTAGGCGACAAAGAGTGGGATTATTCATACCGACAATGCCCCCGAGCAATCTGCTTACATGTTGAAGTGTTGGACGACAACAGAGGTGACATAGTGTCTTTGGGTAATTTTGTTCTTGTTTTTTTGTTCACCACATACTCCAAAGGGGGTGGATTTTGAACAAACGGAAGAGTGTCTGGATGGTTTTAGGGCTTACGCTTGGCTTGGTTTTGCTCCAGTGCGGCGTAGCCTTTGCAGCTGCTGCGACTGGTGAGATGCGCTGGACAGATTTTGGATGGCGTATACTCAACATCATAGCATTTGTGGTCATCCTTTGGAAACTATTAGGAAAAAAAATCACAGCTTTCCTTTCTGGCCGTCGTGAAGGTATTCAGCAAGAGCTGGATGACCTTGATGTGCAAAGAGCAGAAGCCAAGAAGAAATTGGAAGAGGTTGAGGCATCCATAGCCAATTTGGCAGCTGAGCGTCAGGCTATTCTTGACGAGAGTCGTGCGCAAGCCGAAGCAAACAAAAAAGCCATTATTGCCGAAGCCGAGGTGCAGGCAGAACAGATCATCGTTCAAGCGCGACGCACAGCAGAAAACGAAGCGCGTGCCGTTATGGCCGATGTGCGCGTTGCCATTGCCGACGATATCATCAATGCGGCAACAAAGGCTTTGGAGTCTAAGCTTGGTGCTGCAGATCATACCAAGCTCATTAACAACTCCTTGACAAAGGTGGTGCTCAATTGACCGACACCGTCATAGCACGCAGATATGCCAATGCGCTCTTTGCCATTGGCAAAAAAGCTGGAATGGCAAGCCTTGAAAAGTACGGAAGCGGCCTGTCGCAACTGGATTCTTTGTTGCAGGGATCTCCGGAACTGGACAAGGTTTTTAAAAGTCCTGTAGTCACAGCGGAAGAAAAAAAGAAGGTACTTGGTCGTGTTTTGAAGGATCTTGATGCCGACAGCACCATGAGTAACTTTTGCTTGCTTCTTGCTGATAAAAACCGCCTGTCCAATCTTCGTCGCATAGCTTCGTGCTACGGTACCCTTCTTGATACTGAGAAGGGTGTTATTCGTGGGCACTTGCTGACGGCAGTGAAATTGGACGCCAAAAGACAGGGAACCATTAAAAAGCAACTGGAAGGCAAGGCCGGTAAAAGTCTTGAACTTACTTTTGCGGTGGATTCTTCCATATTGGGCGGTGTCGTATTGAAAGTTGGCGACCGGGTGATGGACGCAAGTGTGCGTGCACAACTGGCTATCCTTCGCGAGATAATCAAGAGGGCTGGAGACAATCAAGAGGGGTAAATAGCACATGCAGATTAAAGCTGAAGAAATTAGCAAAATCATTGAGGAGCAGATCCAAAACTATGATCAGCGCGTAGAAATGAGCGAAACTGGCACCGTCTTGTACGTTGGTGACGGTATTGCCCGTGTTTACGGCGTTCAAAATGCCATGGCCATGGAATTATTGGAATTCCCAGGTGGGCTCATGGGTATGGTTCTGAACCTGGAAGAGGATAACGTGGGTGTGGCCTTGCTTGGCCCTGACACGAACATTAAAGAAGGGGATCCTGTCAAGCGTACAGGTAAAATCTTCTCCGTGCCTGTGGGAGACTCTGTCATGGGCCGCGTCCTCAATCCCTTGGGCCAACCTCTAGATGGTCTTGGTCCCATTGATACCAAGGACATGCGTCCTGTGGAGCTGAAGGCTCCCGGCATCATTGCCCGTAAGTCTGTGCATGAGCCCATGCCCACTGGCATTAAAGCCATTGACGGCATGACGCCTATCGGCCGCGGACAGCGCGAACTCGTTATTGGTGACCGCCAAACGGGTAAAACAGCCGTATGTATTGATGCTATTTTGGCACAAAAAGAAACGGGTATTCGTTGCTTCTACGTGGCCATTGGTCAAAAGAAAGCCACCGTTGCCCTTGTTGCCGAAACGCTTCGTAAGTACGGAGCACTCGAATATACGACCATTATTTCGGCGACGGCATCTGAGCCTGCCCCTTTGCAATTTATTGCAGCATATACAGGGTGCACCATGGCTGAGTACTATCGCGACAGCGGTCAGCATGCGCTTATCATTTATGATGACCTTTCAAAGCAGGCCGTGGCTTATCGTCAAATGTCCTTGTTGCTCCGTCGTCCTCCAGGGCGCGAAGCCTATCCTGGTGACGTTTTCTACTTGCACTCTCGCTTGCTTGAGCGTGCTGCAAAGGTCAATGATGACTTGGGCGCAGGCTCCTTGACAGCACTCCCCATCATTGAGACACAAGCCGGTGACGTGTCCGCATATATCCCCACAAACGTGATTTCCATTACCGACGGTCAGGTGTATTTGGAGCCAAACCTCTTTAACGCAGGTATTCGTCCGGCCATTAACGTGGGCTTGTCCGTATCTCGTGTTGGTGGTGCTGCCCAGATTAAAGCCATGAAGCAAGTGGCTGGTACCATGCGTCTTGATCTTGCTCAGTATCGTGAGCTTGCAGCCTTTGCACAGTTTGGTTCTGATCTTGACAAGTCCACCAAGGCAAAGCTTGATCGTGGTGCTCGTCTTGTGGAGCTTTTGAAGCAGCCACAATATGAGCCCATGCCGGTGGAAGAGCAGGTAGCTTCTATGTATGCTGCCACCCGTGGGTATATGGATGATGTTCCCGTTGAGCAAGTTCGCCGTTTTGAAGGTGAGCTTTTGACCTATCTTCGCGATGTGAAAAAGGACGTACTGACGGGTATTAAAGAAAAGAAGGCTCTTGACGAGGCCGTTGAAGCAGGACTTAAGTCTGCCATAGAAGCTTTTAAGCAAAGTTTTCAGCAAGACACCCAGCAAGACTTTCGGGCCTAAGGCCGGGGGGTAATATATGGCTTCATTAAAAGATGTCAAAATGAAAATTGTGGGTGTGGGTAAAACCAAGCAAATTACCAAGGCCATGAATATGGTGGCCTCGGCAAAGTTGCGTGGCGCCCAATCCCGCATAGAGCGATTCCGACCGTATGCGGCAAAGTTCCAATCCATGCTTGTGGACTTGGCGGCCAAGGCAGAAGGAAGTGCCCACCCTTTGCTGGAGACGCATGCCGACAAAAAGACGTGCGCCATCGTGCTTGCCACTTCTGACAGAGGCTTGTGCGGCAGCTTTAACGGAAACCTTATTACGGCAGCCTTCAAGCTTGCCCGTGAAAAGACAGCCGAAGGCTTGGACGTCAAATTCATCTGCGTAGGAAAAAAGGGTCGTGATGCCGTGGCAAAAACAGAGTATTCAACTCTTCTCGCCTTTGGTGACAAGATGGGATCCTTTGATTTTTCCTTGGCAGCTCACGTTGGCAGTGACGTAATACACGGCTATGAAAACCTTAATTTGGACGAAGTCTACCTTGTGTATGGCGAGTTCATTTCTATGGCACGTCAAGTGCCTGTGGTGCAAAGCCTTTTGCCCATTGCCACCCCCAAGGCAGACGAAATCGTTGCCGAGGCAAAAGCAAAGGATGAAGCGTCCGGCCCCGGTCAACAGTATCTTTACGAGCCGCAAGAAGAACAGCTTTTGGCTGAACTTTTGCCACGCTATGTGAAGGTGCAGATTTATCGTGGTCTTTTGGACACTTCGTGCAGTGAGCACGCCGCGCGTATGGCAGCTATGGATAATGCCACACGCAATTGCGACGAAATGGCTCGCGTACTGACCTTGCTG
>CAYJPE010000023.1:0-19735 GCA_964371965.1 uncultured Desulfovibrionaceae bacterium | reverse complement strand
TTTTGAAAAAATAATATATAAGAATTTCAGGTGTTTTACCCCGTGAGGGGATACGCTGAAAAACTCCATTTTTGACAAGCTAATGCATATCATTGACAAAAGCCAAGTGAACTTCGCATACATTTATCGTATGATAAAAAGTATGTCGCACATTAAAAGCACGTAGCAGGCATTTTTTTCAAAAAAAACCCCATGACAGCCTATTGAACAATGTCTTGGACATTACTTACGGAAACACTAATTAAATGCCTTTTTGCCCTCTAGCTGCGTCAAGCTCGCTTTGTGCAACACTTATATATGTCTATATATACCGCGTGCTTCCCAAAACTCGCTTTCCTTGTTAGAGAACAAAAATTCTATTTAATCAGCGTTTCCTTACAAATCACCTTGTACATCACCTGAAGTATTCTCCGGAAAAATATACTTCTTTTCAAACTCACTCATGGTCAAGGGTTTATCAAAAAGATACCCCTGCCCCTTGGTACACTTCATCTGCTTCAAACTATTATACAGCTCCTCAGACTCGATACCCTCGGCCACTGTTTCATGAATGCCCAAATCGTGACACATATTCACCATATTCTTGGCCACAATATACGCCCTATCAGAGGTACTTACATTCAAAATAAAGCCTCGGTCAATCTTAACTTCATCAAAACGCGAATCAGCAAGCGTGAGCAGGCTCGAATAGCCGGAACCAAAATCATCCAATGAAATCAAAAAATCTGCATCGGCAAATTTTTCAATAATTTCATTCATGTGCTGCATGTTTTCACCCTCAATCGTCTCTGTGATTTCAATGACAATACGATAAGGGGCAATATCATACTTTTTACAAATATCCTGAAACTCTTGGACAATGCCTTCTTGCTGCAAGGTGCAACGAGAAATATTGACAGAAATACTCAGGTCAATATCATAGCCATTTTCACGCCATGTATTCAATGCCTCACATATGCTTTCAAAAACAAATGTATCCAGATAATGGATAATTTCAAGCTTCTCATAGAGCGGAATAAATTCTGATGGGGATTCCATGGTGTCGGCAAGGCCTTTTTTGCGGATAAGAGCTTCCGCACCGCCAAGCTCTCTGTTGTGCAAATAAAATTGTGGTTGCAACACCACAAAAAATTTTTTGGATTCGATGTCTGCCCGCAAGGAATTGAGCAAGATGGTTCTATACTTAGCATTTTGACTATTATTTTTATAGTACTGTAACTTTGTATTATACATAAGATTATCGGCCTGCTCAATTTGCTGAGCCACATTCTGACAATCTTCATTCCATATAACACCCGTGGACACACTCAGTTCTGTGACCTCATCAACGCGCTCATGCAATTCTTTTGCACGATTTTGAAATTCCTCCTGTGAGACATTTTCCTGCATGACAATAAATTCATCGCCACCAAGCCTGTACGCATCCTTGCCAAAAACAGCAAGCAAAATACGCGACATGGACAAAATAAGCTTATCCCCTTCCGCATGACCTTGCTTATCATTGACTTCCTTAAGACCGTTAATATCCAAATACATGATACCAAGACTATGGGGCGTGTCTTGCTCAAAACGCTCCAAAAGCGCCGCATAGCTATTCCTATTGCGCAGTTTTGTCAGACCATCTTCATAGCTTAATTGGTTTAACTTATTAATAAGAACCGTTTTTTCCAAAAAGTCTGCCACAAAATTGGCCACCGAGTGAATAAGACCGGAAGAACTTTTTTCATAAGATGCATTGTCAATGCCCAAGTAGCCCAAAAAAGTCCCATCTTTATTGCGCAATGCCGCCAACATAACGGATTCAACGCCATATATTTCATGCATGGTGCGTAAATCTGCACTAAAAAATTTCTTACTACAACTTGGCGCATAAATTTTCCCATGCTTTTCAATACTTTTCAAAAGCACTTGAATACTTGGCACAGGAATATGCTGAAACACTTCTCCGTGTCCTTCAACACCCACGGCGCACCACTCTGACACACAAGAAATAATGGTACGACACTCAGAAATCGTATAAATAAAACCCCGTGAGCCGCCATAAAATTCTGTCATAATTCGCAAAAGCTTTACAATTGACTCTTCAGGCGTCTCCTGCGCATAGAGTGTCTGCACACATTTTAAGAGAGATTCTGTCTCACGGCGCCGCACCACGGTATCGGTAATATCCGTGGCAATGGTGATACGCATTTTTCTATTGAGATAAAGTGCCTTGTCAAGATAGAGGAAATACTTGTCAAGAAGACGATTATGTATTTCATGTTCCCGAACGCTGTCAAAATTCAGCACATGATTGCTGCAATAGGCACACGGGGCGTCCCTACCTTCAATAACTTCATAACACTTTCTGCCATATAATTCATCGCTGGAAGAAAGTGCAAACATTTCCAAGGCAGCAGCGTTCATGTAATGCAGCTCATATGTTTCAATATCGGCCACATAGACAATATTTGGCGACTCATTAATGACCTGAAGGGCAACTCTTTTAGAATCCATAAGATATTTCGCTCCAAAATTGTTTCATCTGCCCAAAAACTTTCAATAAAGAAAGCGCGATTTAATCAATTTTTTGTTCTTTAATGAGAAAGGCAAATTTCGATAAATATGCAATATATCAAAAAAAATACACGTATCGTACAAAGTACATCCCACACGAAAAAGAACAAAAAGACCCCACATTCGTGTTTCCTAGGGGCTGTCGTCAAAGAATGGCCGTCACGTCATACCTAAGGAAGACGAGCTTGCCTTAAGGGTATAGTCGGTTCTGGTATTTGACCGCAAAAGCAAGCAAAGTCCAACGTAGAGATAGGCAAAAAGGCACATTTGACGACAGCGCCTACAATACAAAAAAACACCTATTCCTTCACCCGCACATCCTGAACATAGGACAGCAAAACATCCTTGCCCTCAAATTTTGTCCGAATAAATGTTAGTATCGTCGGTATAAGATCCCCGTGAATATTCATATGCATCCACTCGCAGGTAAAAAAACCGTCCTCTAAAGCCTTATTGGCATAAAGAAAGGCTTTTTCATAAGAAGGCGTGCCGCACGGTTGCACCTCCGGACAAAAGGCAAACAAATCTCCGGCATCGTGAAATTCTTGCTTTGACGTTATACCAAGCAGACGAAGCATTTGCTGATTAAAATACAAGCTCTCATCAGGGGTATCCCACAAACCCACACCCAAGGGACATTTGTCGAGGGCAACTTGCAAGCATTTTGTGTAAGAGTCAAGCTCCTTGCGTAAATCAACCTCCCTTTGTAAGTCTTTTACAAAGTAGTAATTAACCCTTTTATTACCTAAATCGGCATTAAATATACTGACTTCCGCAAGAAAAAGTTCTTCGTCCTTGCGAGCAAATTGCATTTCAAACTTGCAATAGCCCTCCACAAAAGCCCTATCATGGTACTGTTGCAAAAGATCAGAAGAACGACGCCCGCACCTTTGATGGTAGGGAAAAAATTCATAAGGGCTGTGCAAAAATTGGCGCTTATCATTAATGCCAAGCAAACTGCGCATTTCGGTGTTACAATCAAGCATCCTTTCTTCATCCCACTGAATAAGACCAAGAGGCACTGTATTAAAAAGGATACTTTCCTTATCGACATATTCATGCCATTGTTTACGCACATCAAAGTCTTGGGGCGCATCATGCCACACGCACAGAACATAATCACTGTACAGCTTTGTTGCCGTGATGGTGGATGTGACAAAGTTATCGTGCAGACCTTTGTGCGTCCATTCAAAGGTGTGTTGCCCTAACTCAAAGGCTGTGTGCACTCCGTCAAAAAATTTTTTTACCGAATGTTCACCACTTGGTTGAAATTCTTCAATATTATCAAAAAAACGCTCAAGATATTCTTCTTTTGTTTTCAAGTAAGCCCGTCGATATGCCGCAACATTACTATCCACAAGGCGCATATTCCTGTCCCATAAATCCATGGCCATAGGGAATGTTTGAAAAATCTTATGCGCAATGGGCGACAATAACAGCGTGGCCGTGTCTGCCTCTTGATAAGAAAGCTGGGCGGTTCCTTCAATAACAGAGCCACGGACACCTGTTCCAAATGGCTGCACACGCCGCGCTTGGCACAAGAGCGTGACCTCTCCAAGTACAGGATGCGACCAACGATAGCGAACAGGCTGAAACTGCTCACCCAAATGAGAAAAGAAGCGCGAGTTTTGCGATGCCAAACGATCATACCAAAACTCATAACATTCTTCCGGCGAAACATGCTGATCAAGACCAAGCAATGAAAGCATGGTATCGTCCACCAACATCTCATGCTCTTCAATCATTTTGCCGGTGACAACACCCGCCACATAGCGCGTAACTATGCGCCAGCACCCAAGGCCGCTCTGCTCAAGTATACTTTCTCTCAAAAGAAGATCCAACTCGGATGATTGGAAACCTGTCGCTTTAATCTTCATGCAGCACCCCTAAAGGTTCACGGAACAAGAAACATTCTACCGAAAGAGCACGGTGTGAAAGTCTACAACAACAATTCTTCATGCAAAAAGGCATTTTCTGATTGTCTTTCACGCTCTGCGTCTTCTTAACCTCATTTTCGCGCAAAAATCAAGCATTTGTTAAAAACAAATTATTTTCTTTTAAATCGATAAATTACAGGTCATTATAAAGAAATATGCATCCTTTAAAAACTGCTCACAAGTGCATACTCCACAGAAAAAAATTAAAAAAACATTTCCTTGACATTTAAACAGCATGACACTAAACTTTCGCTGAAGAGATTCGAGCGTGGCTGGTACGGAGCCTCGCCTATGGGTATCAACCTCCCCCCCTGCTACAAAAAAATGCAGTCTCGCCTTTACTGGCCTGCCTTGATGCCTCCCACCCCTTGGAAAGGATTTCTGCACGTGCTTACACCACGTGAAGGCAGAATCTCGTCCTTTTTTCAAGCTCGCGCAGGCGCATGTGTTGCAACCATTGCGACATAATAACTCAGCACACACAGCCGCCGCATATCTTAAATTCAGAGGACTCACCACAGCAAAGCCTGTCTATTCTGCCTCAGCGTGCATGCAGCACACTATACACCTGTGACACTTTAGATACACAACTCATACAGCACGACGGGCAATTTATGACTGAGAATAGCAATCTTACTCGATATTTTAAACGCATTGCATCAAAAGACTTTCTGCCGAAAACCATACACATTTTTTTGGAAGCAGCCCTCACAGGCGCACAACCCAACAAGACCCCGCACACAGAAACACAGATACCGCATACGTGTGACACCGTGGCGCACACATCGGGAAAAAGTTTGCTCCAAAGACACGAGCTCTACCCTTACGCCACACTCGAAAGCGCCCAAGCATACTTGCACAGCCTCACGCAAACGGTATTTCCCGAACATATGACCACACAGCCCTTTGTCGTCCATATGCACCAAGTAGGTAGTGCTCTTAACGCACAAAAAGACTTGGCAGAGAGCCTCCTTGCGGCTTTTCTCCATGAAGACGAATCTTTTTATCAAAAACAGGCAGAAATCAGTGCCGAATTTTCTTTCATGTGCTACTTTATGGCCTACTTTACCTTCTTGCCTTTCTTTATCCACACACGGCGCTGTCTCCAAAACACTGTACCCTACGACACACATGTGTGGCCCCACGGTCATTGTCCCTATTGCGGCTCCCCCGCACTCCTTTCCTATCTTAAGGAAAAAGAAGGCAAACGTATGCATGCCTGTTCACTGTGTCTTGGCATATACCGCGCACCACGTATCCAATGCCCTTATTGCCTCGAAGAAAAGCAAGATATGTTCAACTATTTTACAAGCGACACAGATCCTGACTGCCACGTGTGCATATGCAAAAAGTGCGCAACCTATATTAAAATAGTAGACGCCAGAGAACTTGAAATATTTGCCCCTCATCCTTTGCTTGACGATTTTGCCACTCTCACCTTAGACGTACTCGCCATGCAACAACAGGCTGAAAAAGGAAACCTTTCTTTATGGCTGCAATAAATATGCACGACACCATGCCCTGCACAGCATTGCGCTACGTAGCTGGAACAACACAAAGCATTGATGACGTTGTGAGCTTGGAAGTGCCCGTGCCTTTTAGCTATGATTGCACATTGCACACGGCACATGGCACGCGGCGTTTTTCAGGAGAAGCGTCGTTGTATGCTTTTCCGGACATGCTTGAAGAACTTATTTTAGGCCACATGCTTCTTGACATTTTGCCTGCTGTGCACGAGGAGACGCTGACGTATCAATTTAAAAAAAGTAAGGCTTTGCATGTGATTATTGAGGCGCATGAGAAAGAGCAAGAAGCGACTTTACCCGTGGCACAACACGCTACAATGGTCATGTCCCTACAAAGTATCATTGATACCATGCAAGGCATGTTGCAAAGCGCTGGCAAATGGGATGGCACAGGCTGTTTTCACCGTGCCGCGCTGCTTCATCCCACTCACAAAATATGCATCATGGCAGAAGACATCGGCAGGCATAATTGCATAGACAGACTCAAAGGCCATTACCTCATGCACAAGGTGCCCCTCGAGGCTTCTCGTATAGACCAATATTTTCTCTTTATTACAGCGCGTATCACCGCTTCCATGTACGCAAAAGCCTATAAAGCAGGCATTCGCACCATGATAAGCCGCTCCGCCATCACAAGTTCGGCGTACGAGCGCGCACAAAAAGACGGCTCTACACTGGCCGCTTTTTGTCGCCCAAAGGAGAAAAGAGTGACGCTCTTTCACAATGGCATGGCAAGCATTATCACATAAGTGTCATGAGTAAGGCAAAAAACGCCCATAAAACATATTTCCTTTGCCGTGCCTTGTCTATGTCACTTCCTAACATGACAAGGCACAGGTAAGGAAAAATAACGATTGATAATATATAACAAGGAACACGTTCATGAGTATTTCTAGACGAAGCTTTTTGAAGATAGGAGCTGCCGTTTCTGCTCTTGGCATAGCGGGCTTTGGCGACAGCTTAAAGCCTCTTGTGGCAAAGGCCGCAGAAGCCAAGTTACAATGGACAAAGCTTACCACCTCCGTCTGCTGTTTTTGCGCTGTGGGTTGCGGCCTGCTTGTGCACACTGGAGACAAAACCAAGGGACACAGCACAGACAGAGCTGTGAACATAGAAGGCGATCCCGACCATCCTATCAATGAAGGGAGCCTCTGTGCCAAGGGTGCGGCCTCCATTCAAGTGTCTGAAAATGACGCACGCCCAAAATCCCCGCTCTACCGCGCCCCCAACAGTACAGAATGGACGCCTGTCACGTGGGAATGGACCATCAAAGAAATTGCCAAGCGCGTCAAGAAAACTCGTGATGAAACATTCATGCTGAAAAACCCTAAGGGTGAAGTGGTCAATCGCACCCTTGGCATGGCTTCCTTTGGTTCTGCGGCTCTTGACAATGAAGAATGTTGGGCATTGCAGGCATTTATGCGTTCTCTTGGGCTCGTATATGTAGAGCACCAAGCACGCCTCTGACACAGCTCCACAGTTGCGGCTCTGGCAGAGTCGTTCGGACGCGGTTGCATGACAAATCATTGGGCTGACCTTGAAAACGCCGATTGCATCCTCATTATGGGTTCCAACGCTGCAGAAAATCACCCCATATCCTTTAAATGGGTTACACGGGCACGCCAAAAAGGCGCAAAGGCCATCCACGTTGACCCACGTTTTACACGTACTTCCGCACGTTGCGACAAGCACGCCCACATCCGCTCAGGATCGGACATTGCTTTTCTTGGCGGCCTCATCAAATATATCTTGGACAACAAGCTCTATTTTGAAGAATACGTGAGCAATTATACTAACGCCTCCTTCCTCGTAAACGAAGACTTTTCCTTTGATGAAGGCATCTTTTCCGGCTACAATGCAGACAAAAGAGCCTATGACAAATCCACGTGGTCATTCCAAGTGGACGATAAAAACGTGCCCTTGCGCGACACGACATTTAAAGACCCCAACTGTGTGCTCAACATCATGCGCAAGCATTATGCCCGCTACAGCATGGATAACGTTGTTGCCATGACGGGTGTTGCCAAAAAAGATCTTGAAAACATTTATAAATTGTACGCCGCAACAGGCAAGCCGAACAAGGCCGGCACCATCATGTACGCCATGGGTTGGACGCAGCACACATACGGCGTTCAAAACATTCGCACTATGGCTATTGTCCAATTGCTCTTAGGCAATATCGGCATAGCCGGCGGCGGCGTCAACGCACTGCGCGGTGAGTCCAATGTGCAAGGCTCCACCGACCAAGCGCTCTTGTCACATATCTATCCCGGCTACTTGCCCGTTGCCAACACAAGTCATGTGGATTTTGACACGTATTGTAAGAAAACAACGCCTGTGTCCAATGATCCCATGAGTACAAACTGGTGGCAGCATCGCCCAAAGTATGCGGCAAGCTTCATCAAGAGTATGTATCCAAACCAAGATGTCAACGATGCCTTCCAATACTTCCCGCGTGTGGATGCCGGTGTCAAAATGACCGATTATTATTGGATGAGCATTATCAGCAACATCAACAAAGGTAATATCAAAGGCCTTTTTGCATGGGGCATGAATCCCACATGTGGCGGCCCTGATTCCAACACGGCGCGTGACGGCTTTGCCAAGCTCGACTGGCTCGTTAACGTCAACCTGTACGAAAACGAAACCTCGTCCTTCTGGAAAGGTCCCGGACAAAATCCCAAGGACATTGGTACAGAGGTCTTCTTCCTCCCCTGTGCGGCCTTTAACGAAAAGGAAGGCTCCATTGCCAATTCCGGTCGCTGGATGCAATGGCGCTATGCAGGCCCCAAGCCCATGGAAGGCACACAACCCGACGGGGAAATGATTTACTGGCTGGCAGAAGAACTGCAAAAGCTTTATAAAGAAGAAGGCGGTGCCTATCCTGAGCCGGTCATCAATCTTGGCATTGACATGTGGGCAGAAAACCACCTCTTCTCCCCGCAAAAGGTGACAAAGCTTATGAACGGCTACTTTGTCAAAGATGTCACCATCGGCGATAAGGTCTACAAGGCCGGCACACAAGTCCCCAACTTCCTTGTCTTGCAAAACGACGGTTCCACTGCCAGCGGCAATTGGTTGCACGCAGGTTCATGGACGGAGGCCGGCAATATGATGGCACGGCGCGATGCCAGCCAAACAGAGATGCAGGCAAAAATTAACCTTTTCCCCAACTGGTCATTTGCGTGGCCTGTCAACAGGCGCATAGTATATAACCGCGCATCTGTTGATGCCAAGGGACAACCTTACAATAAAGAAAAAGCTGTAGTACAGTGGCAAGACGGCAAATGGGTGGGCGATGTCATTGACGGCGGCGGCGCACCGGGCACGCGCCATCCTTTCATCATGCGTACCAGCGGTTTGGGTACGCTCTTTGGACAAGGTCTTGCCGACGGCCCCATGCCGGAGTATTACGAGCCCATGGAAAGCCCCCTGACAGAACATGTGTTCTCCAAACAGTTCAACAGTCCCGTGGCCTTCATCATGGACAATGCCAAGCTTTCCCATGATAAAAAGCAGTTCCCCTTCATTGGCACCACATATCGCGTGACCGAGCACTGGCAAACGGGTCTTATGACACGCCGCATGTCGTGGCTTGTGGAATGCGAACCACAGCTTTTTGCAGAAATCAGCCCAGAGCTTGCAAAATTGCGCAGCATTGCCAATGGCGATAAGGTAAAACTCACGTCCGTGCGCGGCGAGCTCATTGCCGTGGCCATTGTGACAGAGCGCATAAAGCCCTTTATTATTGACGGGAAACCCGTCCATATGGTGGGCTTCCCATGGCACTTTGGCTGGCTCAATCCCAAAGACGGCGGTGATTCTGCCAACCTGCTCACGCCGGCAGTGGGCGACCCCAACGTGGGTATTCCTGAAAGCAAGGCATTTATGGTCAACATCGAGAAGGTGGTATAGTTATGAAAGGATTTTTTATTGACTTAACATTATGCACAGCCTGTCGAGGATGCCAAGTGGCTTGTAAGCAGTGGAAGGACTTACCCGCAGAACACACGCACAACTGGGGCTCGCATCAAAACCCCAAGGAGCTGTCCGGTATCACCTATAAAGTTGTCCACTTCACGGAACTGCCCGGCACAGACGGCAATCGTGTAGATTGGGTTTTCTTCCCGGAACAATGCCGTCATTGCATAGATCCGCCTTGCATCTATGCAATGGAAGATGTGGAAGGCGCATCCATCCACGACGAAGAGACAGGGGCTATCGTCTTTACCAACAAAACAAAGGACGCAAGTTACGATGATACGCGCAGTTATTGCCCCTATGACATTCCGCGCCAAAATGCGGCGCAAGAAATCGTCAAGTGCGATATGTGTAATGATCGCGTCCACGAAGGCAAACTGCCTGCCTGTGTGCTCACGTGTCCCACGGGCGCCATGGTCTTTGGTGACTATGAAGAAATATACGCCTTTGCAGAAAAACGCTTGCACGAAGTCTTGCCAAGCTTCCCGGAAGCCAGCCTTGGCGATCCGGATTCTGTGCGTGTCATATATCTCTTTCCTCGTGACCCTGCGGCCATCTTCCCCAAAGCCGTGGCAAGCGTTGCACCTGTCACGCGGCGTGGCCTTTTTGCCATGTTTGGAAAAGGGCGTAAACTTGCTTAATACTTTATAATAATTAACAATAATTTAGGCGCTGTCGTCAAATGCGCATTTGACGACAGCGCCTAAGGGGAAAGTTCTCCTTACCACCTCAAGAAAAATACTACACCAGTGTTTCCATACATACGTTACTTACTTTTTCCCCCTCTTCAAGGGCGCCGTAGATGACACTTGCAACTTAAATAGAAGGCCTGTTAGTTTCGAGACTGCTCATCGTCGGATGTATGAGGTGCAACAAGGCCATCGGGGGTGCCTGCTGCAACAGGAGCGTTTTTTTTGTGTTCCCAAAGGCGCAAGTCGTGCATTTTCTTACGTCTGTCTCTTTGCAAACTTTTACAGACGAGGGGCATACCTTTTTTGTACCCATACTTTTCGCGGTAGTCCTCCGGTGTGATATGATGACTTTGTAAATGTTTTTTTGTGAGCATTTTGAAGGATTTGCCGCATTCAAGACAAATGATAGAACGCTCTTTGATAGCTTTTTGCGGAAAGATACTCTCTTCGGCGTCAGCGTCTTGACCTTGGGGCATGCAAAGGTGACGCAAGCCCTCAGCGAGCATACGTACCATATGCAGCATTTCTTCTTCTTGCATGGGGCGCACGGTGGCTTGTGCATACACGAGTTTGAGGGCTTCCTTAGTATATTCGTCCATGGCTCTGCTCCATTGTGCTGAATGCAGTCTTATGTGCATCTTTCCTTAAACAAACTGAAACCCCATTTTTGACAGTCCGTTCAAACAGTGTGAGATGCAAGGAAGCGAAAAACGTCAAGGCGCGCGGTGTATTAGACATACATAAGCGGTTTGACTTTTTATCCCCCTATCCGAAGGGGACGCCGCAGATTGCACTTTTTCAACGGACTGTTACTCCGCCGCAAGCATTCGCAGCGCCTGCATGCATTGGTGCAAGGTATGGTGATCGCCAATATCTTGTCGTAAAAAAGTATTGATATGAGGCATCTTCACAATGGCGGCATCAATTTCCGGATTTGATCCTTGTACATAAGCGCCAATATTAATCATATCTTCCACCTTGTGAAAAGTGCTCATATGGCGTGTAATAATTCTGCCGGCATGCACATCCTCCCTATCACAAATATCTGAGCGCAAACGACTAATGGAACGTAAAACATCAATGGCAGGAAAATGTCCTTGATCTGCCAAGTCGCGCGTGAGCACAATGTGTCCGTCAAGAATGGAGCGCACGGCATCGGCAATGGGCTCGTTAAAATCGTCGCCGTCCACAAGCACAGTGTACACGCCCGTTATAGTACCGACATCCGAACGACCGGCACGCTCAAGCAATTTGGGGAGTTGTGCAAAGACGGAAGGGGTGTAGCCCTTGGTGGTGGGCGGCTCACCAATGGCAAGCCCCACTTCTCGTGCGGCCATGGCAAAGCGAGTCACCGAATCCATCATAAGAAGGACGTCCATATTTTTATCACGAAAATACTCGGCAACGGCAGTGGCGGCATAGGCGGCGCGCATACGCACAAGGGGCGATTGGTCAGATGTGGCAACAATGAGTATGGAACGCGCCATACCTTCGGGGCCAAGATCGCGTTCCATAAATTCCAAGACTTCACGCCCACGCTCGCCAATAAGCGCAATGACGTTCACATCCGCTTTCGTATAGCGTGCCATCATACCCATGAGCGTGGATTTGCCTACGCCGGATCCAGCCATAATGCCTACACGCTGCCCTTTACCAAGTGTAATGAGGCTATTGATGGTGCGTACACCAACATCAAGTATTTCCGTTATGCGCGGGCGTTGAAGGGGGCTTGGCGGGTCGGCATAGATTGGTGCCATGCCTTGAGGCCATGTATTCATGGCATTGTCTGCCCATGGGGGGACAAAAGGACGTTGCATGGCCAGTTTTTCAGCAAACAGCTCTTTATTCTCCGTATTGACAGTGGCACTTGTGGTAAAGATTTCTGTATTGACGGCAGGCCCACCGTCAAGAGGAGCACCAAAGGCATCGAGGGTGCGACCGAGCAAGTGCGGCCCCACGGGATAATAAGGGGGAAGGCTGCTGTTGCGAATGAGGCTGCCCGGTCGGATACCACGCATGTCGCCATAGGGCATAAAGAGCAGATTGCCTTCACGAAAACCCACAACTTCGGCAGCAATGGTATTCTCCTGAGCCTCGTTGTTTCCATGGCCTTGGCTCTCATCGTCGCCAATCATATGACACACGGCACCAAGGGGCGCACGCAGGCCACTGCCTTCTGCCACAAGCCCCACAACCTTATTGACCTTACCGAATATGCGTAAAGGGCTTGCGCTTTCAAGAAGCTGTTTACAGCCTGCCGGATCAAGTTTCATGGCCTATTCCTCTATGCCAGAAGGTTCGGCATACTGTGTTGCGTCCGGTTCCAAAAATCCACCGGCTGCCAAAATATCGTCATGGGGGCCGGGAACGGGAAGCAATTCTTCTTCCAACTCCTGACGGGTGGGTTCAGAAACGTGCTCCGGTTTGAGTTGTTCCACAAGCTCTTGCGAGGCATCGGGGGGCAGGTGAATATCAGGCTGTGGCCCTATACCATACGCCATGGCGGCACTGTGAGGTATGGGAGGGTCTTGGTGTCCGGTAGCCACGGCAGACATATTGAGAATATCGTCCATGGGCATATCAGCGCTCATGTCCACATCGGCAAGAGGGTCAGTGCTTGCTTGCTCGTGGGTATCGGGAACGGTACTTTCATGTTCTGCCATCTCATGCGGTTCTTGAGAGGGTATGACATGACTTTCCGGCATACTCGGGGTCAGGGCAGCCACGGTTTCCCCTTGAATGGCGACAATTTTTTGCACAAAGGCAGCACTTTGCGCTTCTTGGTCACTTTCCGGTAGCGTCAAAAGAGCAAGGATATTGCCCACCATTTCACGGAACAATTCCAAGCGACTATCCACGGTACCGCTGCTACTTTCCGCAATAAGGCCACCGGGTTCAATGGAGGCATCGGGACTTGCAATCCAGTGACTTAAATCGGGAACACGCTCTTTGGCGGCCTCAAAAAGATCCATGAGCATGGGTTCGTCATCGGGATTAACGCGGATAACAATGTTTTTCCGGTTATCGAGTTGGCGCACAGCACTGATGACCATCTGTTCGAGCACATGAGCATGGCGCTCGTTCAAAACAAGTCCGGTACCTTTTTCCACGCACACTTTAAGAAGATCTGTCAATTCAATACGCCAGTTGGCAAAAATACTGAGGCATTGGTCTTCGATGGCACGAAGGACGGCACCCACTGACGTGCCCATGCCTGCGCGAAAGGCTTCAAGTTCTTCTTGAGCGGCAGCGAGGCCTTGCTGAAAGCCGTCCTCATGGGCGGTACTGCGCAAAAGATTCACATGATCAAGTTCTGCTTGTGTGGCGTGGCGCAATTCTACATTTTGATTGTGGACTTCTTCGGCTGCCGATTGAATGGCCTTGGCTTCG
The DNA here is from genome assembly GCA_964371965.1 of uncultured Desulfovibrionaceae bacterium. Classification (GTDB taxonomy): domain Bacteria; phylum Desulfobacterota; class Desulfovibrionia; order Desulfovibrionales; family Desulfovibrionaceae; genus CAYJAD01. The sequence goes on along the minus strand of CAYJPE010000023.1, from coordinate 5,653 downwards.
TTACGAATACGTAAAGCCTCTTCTTCGGCTTCTTGAAGGATTTTCTGTCTTTCTGTATAGGCTTCGCCAAGAATAACTCTGGCGCGTTCTGTGGCTTTTGCACGGACTTTTTCAAGATAATCTTGTTGTGTACGTTGATTCCACTGTTCTTGGCGCACGGCTGCTTGCATGGCATCAAGCTTGCCCACGGTGGATTCACGGTTGGCATCCAGAAACACTGTGCCCCATGTGGTATCTTGATCAGAAGCCATGCCTTTACTCCATATTTATTGTGTGTGCAGATTGTTGCAGCATTACCAGACCATTGAAGGAAGCCATATGTGTTGCAGGCCGTTCAAAAAGTACCGCGTACAGAAAAGCAACGAGCAATTCTTTTTCAACGGCCTGCACGGCCTGCTAAACGAATACGTCGCCAGACCCACGGTTAATAGTAACTTTGCCCTCGGCTTCAAGACGGCGTACCACGCGCACCACACTCTGCTGTGCCGACTCCACATCAGCAAGGCGCGTCGGCCCCATATACTCCAATTCCTCACGAATCATATTGGACGCACGTTCCGACATATTCTTAAAGAACTTGTCTTTCAAGTCATCGGTGGCACCGCGCAACGCCATGGTCAAGTCTTCGTTGGAAATCTCTTTCAAGAGTTCGCGCACACCCTTATCGTCAAGGGAGGTACAATCTTCAAATACGAACATGAGGTTACGAATATCTTCGGCCATGGAGACGGAATCTTCTTCGATTTCTGCCAGCACTTCTTCTTCGGTGGCACGATCCACAGCGTTAAGAATTTCTGCCACAGAGGCCACGCCGCCCACTTTCTTGCCTTCCTTGCCACCCATGGCGATGAGCTGGCTTTGCAACACTTTATCAACTTCCATAAGCATGTCCTCGGGCACCGCTTCAAGGCGTGCCAAGCGAATGAGCACTTCTGCGCGTACCCCTGTCGGTAAATTGACAAGCAGGTTGGCAGCTTGGTCGGGGTGTAAGTGACCAAGAATGAGCGCCAGCGTTTGCGGGTGTTCATTGCGCAGTATCTGCGATAAAAGGCGCGGACTTACAGACTCAAGCTCCCTAAAGGGTGCAGGTCCTGTGTTGAGGTTCAAAGTGTCCATTATATACTTGGCTGTTTCTGAGTCCACGTTCTTCATGAGCAAGCGCCTGAGGATATCGGAACCGCCGGAAATCATATCCACGCCTTCTACCAGCGCCTCGTGAAATTCGCGCATGACATCTTCTACTATTTCCTTGGGTACCGGTTCAAGGTCCACAATGGCTCGCGATATGGTGGCAATTTCTTGACGTTCCATTCGCTTAAAAACGTCCGCCGTAAACTTATCACCCATGGCCAGTAATAAGACCGCAATTTTTTGTTGGCCGTTCAGCTCCATGCATCCACTCCTTTATGCCCGCGTATGATGCAACAGTCCGTTACTCAAGTCAATGTCATTGAAGAAAACATTCTTCCTTTAAAAACACCCGTCCCAATCACTGTTATGACGCAAGCACATGGCTTTGTCAGGGGGGCGTTACGTCCAAGCTCTTTGCCGGAGGTGACGCCTTTTTTCGGCAATACAAGGGCTATGTTTTATGCAACCATCGCTTCAAAATATTCACCGTTTGATCCCAATGTCGCTCCGTCAGTTGAAAGAGACGTAGCTTCAATTCCTCTGTTTTTCTGGCAGATTCACGTTGGGCTTTACGCAGTGCCCGCAGTTCTGTCAATGCCTGCTGATTGCCAGCTTTGGCGGCAATGGCAAGTTCTTTAAGCGCGGACTGGTTCGCCATCTTTAATCCATCCTCTCATGATTGCAACCACTTGATCCATGTGTTGCTCTGATAAGTTGAATATATGCACCTTCATGGCTTCCACATCTTTAAAGAGCATGAGTTCATCATCTTCGCCAAGACCGGTACCGTCTCCGTCTAAGCGCGCCTGTTCTTCCAAGGCTTCGTAGAGAGCCAGCTGCTCCTCAGCAGAAGGCAATCCTTCGAGCCCCTCTACCATTTCGCTGGTCTCCACCTTGGGGCGGATGAGGGCAAGCACCACAGGGCGCACCACCAACATGAGAAAGAGGAAGGCCAAGAGGGCATTAAGCAATGGCTTGCCAAGGCGATCGGCATAGTCCACAATAATGTCGGCCATGTTGGGATCAGCAGGGGGAACGGAATCTGTGAAAGGCACAGAAGTTACTTGTAACGAATCCCCACGCTCTGTGTCAATACCCACCGCATTGGCAACCAGCGCTTGTACACGCTGAATTTCTTCGGCAGTACGGGGTGCAAATACCCACGTTCCTTCTTCTTTTACATAGGTACCATCAATAATGACAGCAACTGTTATGCGCCGCAATTCACCCACATTGGCAATAATATTGTGCTCTTCTTTATTGATTTCATAATTGGTCGTTCGTGTTTCGCGGCTGCCGTCTTGTGTGGAGACAGAACCCATTATGCCATCACCGCGGAAATTGACATCGGGAGAACCGCCTTCAAGATTTGCTTGGCCTTTTTGTGTTTCTTCACTGCGTTGCTCGGAACGCACAGCCGTTTGCTCTGGATCATAAATTTCGCGGCGAATGGTTTTTTGGCTAAAGTCCATATCCACATTCACCTTAGAGATGACGCGCCCGGGACCAAAAACCGGCATAAGCATCTCTTCGATACGTCGCTCCAAAGTACGCTGCACATTGAGTTTATGCTCCATTTGTGTGGAGGAAATCCCTGTCAACGTGTCTTCTTCCGGCTGATAGAGCACTTGTCCGCCAGTGTCTGTGACGGAAAGATGCGCCCTGTCAAGGCCTTCCACAGACATGAGCATCATGTTCGTAATGGCCTCAATTTCTTTCTGATTAGGCTTTTCTCGCGCGGCTTTAAGTTTTAAAACAACAGATGCAGATGGTTGCAGCTGTTCTTCCACAAAAAGACTACGCTGAGGCATGACAAGGTGAACTCGTGCGCTCTCCACACTCGGAAAAGCGCTGATGGTACGCGCAAGCTCTCCTTGGAGTGCGCGCGTATAGTTCACCTTTTGCACAAAGTCCGTTTGTCCGACCTTAGTTTCGTCAAAAATTTCAAAGCCTATACCCTGCCCCACAAGGTTCCCTTCACCCGCCACCTTTATTCGCAAATCATAGACTTGCGATTCGGGCACCATAATAGTGGTGCCATTATCTGTCAGTTCATATGGGACATTGCTGCTCTGCAGGAGTGTGACCACGCGATTGGCATCTTCATGACTCAAGTTTGAATACAGAAGTTTGTAATCCGCTTTATTAAACCAAATTGTAAGCGCCACAAATCCCGCCACGGTAATAACAGCTACCCCGCCGATGAGCATACGTTGGGTAATGGAAAATCTGTCCCACAGATCTCTAAAATACTCAGAAATTTGTCCAAAATCGGGCATTTGCATGGTCTACTCCGTCATAATAAGCTTTAATGAAAAAAGGCTCGAAAACACAAAATCATAACACTAAAACTGAATACGACTTAATTCCTTGTAGGCTTCCATAACCTTACCGCGCACTGCGGAGGTAAGGCTCATGGCAACACTGGCTTTTTGCAAGGTAATCATAAGTTCGTGGACATTTTGAGTGCGACCGGAGGCAAATTCCTCAATGGCATCCACCTTGGCATGTTGCAAGGATTGCAATCTTTGCAAGCCATTGGACACGGTATCGGTGAAGGAATTAGGATTTGCCGTGGGCAATGTGCTTGCTACGCGCTGTTCAATAAAATCTGCGTGGGCACCAAAATTTTGACCTCTGTCTACTGTATCGCGCAACAAAGTTTGATCAAGAACTTGTGCAAAGCTTGATTCGAGATTTTCGCCTTGTACCGTAGCCTTTTTAAGGGAGGATTCAGCGGTGTCAAAATTCTGCAAAGCCTTTCCATATGCCTGAAATCCCAAATAATTATTACTCATGACGTGCTCCTTTATCGTGCTTTAATAGTATAAATGAAATGTTATTTTCCAATTTCAAGGGCTTTTTGATACATTTTTTTGACAGCATCCATGGTGGTCACATTGGCCTCATAGTTACGCTGAGCGACCATAAGATTTGCCATTTCTTCCACCACGTTTATGTCGGGATAAAACACAAAACCGTCTGCATTGGCGTCGGGGTGTCCGGGTTCGTACACTTGCTTAAGGGGGCGCCCGTCAACGGCCACACCCATGACACGCACGCCTTTGAGCTCACGGTCAAGGGCAGAACGCATATGTTTAGAAAAAGGATCATCCACAGGGGTCTCTGCCAGCACCACTGTACGGCGACGATAGGGGCCGCCCATGGGTGTACGCGTGGTTTTTGCGTTGGCAAGATTCATGGAGATGACATTCATCTGCGTGCGGTCTGCCGTCAAGGCAGATGCGCTGATATCAAGGGCTGTCATGAAATCCATTATTGCTTACCTTCCTGTATAATGGTTTTAATACCTTCAAAATTCTTTTGAATCACTTGGGTCAATGCCATGTAATGCAATTGATTTTTCGCAAGCTTTCCCATTTCTTTATCAAGGTTTACGCGATCTTCGCCGTGAACTTCACGAGGCGTAAACTTTTTAAAAAACTCCGGGTGAAAGTTGTTTGCCGAGAAGGTGGATGGCATATGTCCTTCGGACGTTCGTGCCACATTACCTTTCAAATCAAGACCAAGAGCCTTTTGCAATTCTTCCTCAAATTCTAGCTCACGGGGCTTGTACTTGGGGGTGTTGACATTGGCAAGGTTGCTGTTAATGACATTCTGGCGCTGCAATTGCATATCCAGAACCTTTCCCACAAGGTGTATGTGTGATGAAAATAAACCTTTCATAAACTCTCCTTCATCGTTAACAACCACATTTTGTAACTTGCCTTGATTTAGCAAAGACCGTTCCAAGCCGATAACAATATAAAAATAAAAAGTTTTTTATAAGACTATACAGCAGTTGAGAGCTTTTTTGCAAAGAAAGTCAGCTTTTTGACTGAGAGGCATGAGTTGCTGTTTTTTATAAGAAAGAGAGAAAGGGAAGAAGAAAGAAGGTGTTGTAGGCGCTGTCGTCAAATTCCAAGTTTTTATGTTATATCAAGCCATTGCAACAAAGACAAGCTTGCTTTGAAGGAATAGACGCTTTCGACAAGGGCAAAAGGCGCATTTGACGACAGCGCCTCATACCTTGTCTACCCTAAAAGCTCTGATGGCATTCTCTACATGTTGCCATGCGCCACACAACCTTTCCTTCTTTCCCAAGTAAAAAAGCTTCGGCATGCATACGGACTTATTGTTTTTTTGAGGGGCCGAGCGAATGGCGCCGTAGGCGTAGCCGTTAGGCGAGGAACAAGCCTTACGGCTATCAAGAGCAGCGATGGTATGGGGGGAAAGCTTTTTTTCCTAAAAAAAGTTTCACCCTAAAGGGCACACGCCCCCCACATGCTTTGAAAAACACAGACATATTCCTCATAAAAAGACATAAGGACATTCAATCAAGATGTCCCTAAAGAAAAGGCGAACTGAGAAAAATTCTCTAACATATAATATCTTAGGGAAACACTGATTAAATAAAAATATATATAAAATTTACTATAAAATAATTGCGAAAAAGAACTTCTCCTTTCTCAGTAATTGCGGATTCATCTTTTCAATTTATTCAACAGATGAATAATTAAAG
>CAYJPE010000022.1:0-19791 GCA_964371965.1 uncultured Desulfovibrionaceae bacterium | reverse complement strand
AGGGGGGAAGGGGAATCTTTTGGGTTTTGGTAAAAGATCCCCTTTCCCCCTCAAGAAAAATAATTAATCAGTGTTTCCTTTGCCATAAAGAAACTGCAAATGACGGGGAAAATGGATGAATGATCACACATATCATGAAGATCAGCAGAGTTGTCTTGCTGAAGGGGAAGTTGACAAAAAATATACCATTAAACGCATTATCACCGGTGAAGATATTGAAATGAAAAGATTTCTTCTTTCTCTTGGTTGCTATGAAGGCGAGTCTGTGACTATCATATCTAAACTCAGTAATAATTTTGTTATTGTGGTAAAAGATACACGCTACAGCATTGATATTGATTTGGCAAAAGCTATACATATTTAAGGAAACACAGCTTCTTCATATGTGTATCATTTGAATACTATGACATTGTAACATTAAGGAGGGCTTCATGAAAATTGCACTGACGGGAAATCCCAATAGCGGCAAGACGACATTATTCAATGCAATTACGGGAAAAGTTGAAAAGGTAGGGAACTGGGCTGGTGTTACGATTGAAAAAAAAGAAGGCAGAATAAAGCCTCATCTTTGTGCTGCTGACGAAAATCTTGTGGCAGTTGACTTACCGGGTGCGTATTCCATGTCGCCTTTTACATCGGAAGAGAGCATTACTCGCAATTTTGTGAAAACAGAAAATCCTGATGCAATTATTAATATTGTCGATGCAACCAGTCTTTCGCGCTCTTTATTCTTCACAACCCAGCTTTTAGAGATTGGCATTCCTGTCGTTGTGGCATTGAATAAAAGTGATTTAAATAAGAAAAAAGATATTACCATAGATGTTGCAAAATTGTCCAAGGCTCTTGGTTGCCCTGTGGTGGAAACTGTTTCCACAGATTTCAATGACAATGGACTTAAAGAGGTCATTTTCGCTGCTGTCACACTCACGGGCACAGTGCAAAAGCCGCCTTATCAAGACTCCTTTGCAGTCACAGATGAAGAAACATTAAAGGAATCCGATAAAAAACGCTATGCATTTGTCAACGGTATTGTTGAAAATGTTGAAAGACGCGCCAAACAAAGCGACTCACAAACAATGCAAGATAGGCTTGATCGTATTCTTGCCCACAAGTGGCTTGGAATCCCCATATTTGCAGCAGTCATGTGGACAGTATTTTATATTTCGCAGACAACAGTCGGCACGATGATTGCGGATTGGCTTGTCGGTTATATTGATATGTTTAATGAGTGGGCAGCCGGTGCATTGGGCGAAGAGGTTTCTCCATTTTTAAGTGCAGTTTTGCTTGATGGAATCATTGGTGGTGTTGGGGCTGTTCTTGGTTTCTTGCCTCTTATTATGGTTATGTTCTTCTTATTGGCACTCTTGGAAGATTGTGGGTATATGGCTCGTGTTGCCGTTGTGATGGACAGATTTTTTAAAACGGTCGGTCTTTCGGGTAAGTCAATTATTCCCATGGTTATTGGTACGGGATGCGCCATTCCGGGGGTTATGGCTACAAGAACAATCAGGAATGAGCGCCAAAGAAGAACAACTGCAATGCTCACCCCCTTTATGCCTTGCGGTGCGAAACTACCTGTCATCGCCCTGTTTGCAGGCGCATTTTTTGCCGATGCGCCTTGGGTTGGTACAAGTATGTACTTTGCGGGAGTAGGCCTTATTATTCTTGGAGCATATGTTGTAAAAATAGTTACGGGCGAAAAATACGCACGTTCTTTCTTTATCATGGAATTGCCGGAATACCAGTTTCCAAGTGTACGCCGCGCCGCAATGTCCATGCTTTCACGCGGTAAAGCTTTTGTTATCAAAGCTGCGACCATCATATTGCTTTGTAACGCTCTTGTGCAAATTATGCAAACATTTGATTGGTCATTTAATGTTGTTGCTGAAGGGGCAGAAGGTGCCAGCATCTTGGCTTCAATTGCAAGCCCTTTTGCCTTCTTGCTGATTCCTTTGGGCTTTGGCGCATGGCAACTTGCCGCCGCAGCAATCACGGGATTTATTGCTAAAGAGAATGTTGTTGGGACATTAGCCGTTGTTTATGGGATTACAAACTTTATTGATACAGAAGAGCTTGCACTTGTAAGCGGTGCTGCAACTGTTGCTGAAACCATGGGCATGACCTCTGTAGCTGCCTTGGCATACCTTATGTTCAATCTTTACACCCCACCATGCTTTGCTGCCATAGGAGCCATGAACGCCGAAATGGAAAACAAAAAATGGTTGTTTTCAGGTATTGGCTTGCAATTTGCCACAGCATTTGTTGTTGCATTTTTGGTTTACCAAGTGGGCACATTGATGACTCTGGGCACTGTGGGCACAGGCTTTGTTCCGGGGCTTGTGGTTGTTATCGGATTAGTGTCTTTTTTGGTCTATCTGCTCATGCAAGGCAATGCAAAGTCTGATGCGAAATATCATATAGCACCTGTTCAGTAAAAGGGATTGTCATATATTTAGGGAAACGCTGATTTAATGCCTTTTTGCCCTTTTACTGCGTTAGACTCATTTCGTGAAACCCTTATATATGTCTAATATACCGCGGGCTTCCCAAAATTCGTCTTCCTTGTCAAAGAACAAAAATTCGATTAAATCAGCGTTTCCTTAGCAGTCCGTTGAAAAAGTGCAATCTGCGGCGTCAGCATAAAAAAGCCAAATCGCTTATGTATGTCTAATACACTGCGCGCCTTGACTTTTTTTGCTTCCTTGCATCTCACACTTTTTGAACGGACTGTCAAAAATGGACTTTTTCAACAGCCTGTTAGGCGCTGTCGTTAAATGCGCCTTTTCGCCCTTATCGAAGCGGGCTCTGTGTCAGACTTCGCTTGCTTTTTCAGTCAAATACCATAAAAGTATATTCCTTGAAAGCAAGCTTGTATTTGTTTCAATGGGCTTGATATAACACAAAAATTCGCACTTTTTCAACGGGCTGCTTGTGTGGCACTTTTTTTCCACTTTGCAAACTCGCACAAATGTAATACCTTTCTTCTCTGGAGAGGTGTGTATATCCCTTTATAAATGCTCCTGTCCTTTGGTCGGGAATGAAAGCAAGGGAGTGCACACCTCTTCTTTTTTCAACAGCCTGTTGTGGGGGGCTTGTCACAGTGTGTCCATGTGTGCTATCGTGTTGGCGTCGTTGGTCAGAAATGATACGCGTGACAACATAACATAAGGAATAGCGAGCTTTATGAATATATTTGCTAAAATGTGCGCCTCCGTAGGCCAGCGTACTACCGACATCCTAGCTTTTATGGGCAGCGTGCTTGTTTTTTTTCTGTCATCGATACGTCGTTTGGCAAGTACCGCACATTTATTTCAAAAAACGTGTGAGCAACTCCATATCATCGGGGCAAAATCCCTTTTTCTTATTTTGCTCATCGGCATTTTTTGTGGCATGGTACTTGGTTTGCAAGGATACTATACCTTGGTGAAGTTTGGTTCCACCAGTATGCTTGGGGCGGCCATCTCCTTAACGCTCATTCGGGAGCTTGGGCCGGTACTCACAGCCATAATGTTGACGGGAAGGGCGGGTTCTGCCATGACGGCGGAAATTGGCGTCATGCGCATTTCTGACCAGATTGATGCGTTGGAGGTTATGGACATTCATCCCGTGGCCTACTTGGTGAGTCCACGTTTATTGGCATGCTTGCTGGCCTTTCCCTTACTCACAGCTATTTTTGATGTGATTGGCATGGTGGGAGGATACTTGACCGGAGTGCTCATGCTGGGCATTAATGAAGGTGCCTATATTTATAGTATTGAGCACAACGTGACAATGGCCGATGTGACGGGGGGCTTTCTCAAGTCCATCGTTTTTGCGCTTCTTGTGAATACTGTGTGCTGCCATCAAGGGTATTATACCCACATGCGGCGCGATAGTGTGGGCCCTGCGGCTGTGGGAAATGCCACAACGTCTGCTGTTGTCATTGCGTGCAGTCTTATTCTTGTGGCAGACTATGTGCTAACGTCCATACTTTTATGACAGCGCCTAAAAACGGGCAATCTGCGGCTTCCCCTTCGGAACGGGGACAAAAAGTCAAACAGCGTTATTATCTATATCCTTAACAGGCTGTTAAAAAACTCCATTTATGAAGAGCCTGCACATCAGATCTTTTCAACGGGCTGGGAATGGTACTCTTATGCAAACATATGATATTGTCTTTGAAAAATGTAGCATGGGCTATGGAGACACTGCTGTTTTAAAGGACATTGAGGCGCACTTGCCTGCAGGCAAAATATCTGTTATATTAGGTGGTTCTGGGAGCGGTAAGTCGACGCTCTTACGACATCTTGTGGGTCTTGCAAAGCCGCTTTCCGGTAAAATCTTGATTGGCGGTGCCGATTTTTTTGCTCTTCCCACAAAGGAGTTTCGTCAACTGCGTCGCAGTATGGGCATGCTTTTTCAGGACGGTGCTTTGCTAGGTGCTTTAACTCTTTTGAACAATGTGGCTCTTCCCTTGCGTGAACGCGCTCAACAAGCAAAAATAGATATCGAGGAAGCCGCCTTGCATACTTTGCGCTTGGTTGGACTGGAAGATGCGGCGCACTTGTATCCCGGACAATTGTCTGGCGGTATGCGTAAGCGCGCCGGGCTTGCTCGCGCCATTATTACCAATCCCCCCATTCTTTTGTGTGATGAGCCTACTTCCGGTCTTGATCCTTTGACGGCGGCGCAAATGGACAAGCTCCTGCTGAGCATGAAGGAACACTTTCCTCATATGACTATGGCCGTGGTGAGTCATGACCTGGACAGTTTAAGATGTATTGCCGACCATGTGCTTGTGCTCCACGAGGGGGCTGTGTGTTTTTGTGGTTCTTTAGAAGAGTTATTGCGCACACAAGATGTATATTTACGGGCTTTTTTGGAGCGTAATGCAGGAAAATCTCCTCCTTTACCCCCTGTGCATGAGAAAGAGGTGGGCAGGGAGGAAAAAAATGTTTCTTCGGTAAATGATTAAAATAGTAAAATATTTTTTATCAACGTGCAAAAAACCTTGTATTGTTTCTCTGTCAACTTGACAAGCTGTATCTGTTATTGTATATTTTGATGAGCAATCTTTGTGCGGCATTTTTTTATCTTTTGCTTTTTCACCCTTTGTCTTTTTTCACCTTTCACCATGGCAGGAATTCGCATGAATACTACCCGTAATATTGTCGTTGGTATATTTGTTTTTCTGGGATTGGCTTGTACGGCATATCTGACAGTTAAGCTCGGGCGTATGGAAGTGTTCGACACGCACAGTTTTGCTTTGCATGCTCGCTTCAGTTCAGCATCCGGCTTGCGAGTTGGAGCTGGTGTGGAACTTGCAGGTGTCCATGTGGGGCGGGTATCGGCCATTGAACTGACGCCTTCCTTTCAGGCCGTTGTGACTTTGTCGCTTGACGAAGATTTGCAATTGACAGAAGACACTATGGCTTCCATTAAAACAAGTGGGCTCATAGGTGATAAGTACGTGAGTCTTTCACCGGGAGCGTCCGACGTGGTTCTTGCATCAGGCGATGAGATTGTAGATACAGAAGCCCCAGTTGACTTAGAATCACTTCTCAGTAAATTTGCCTTTGGAGGTGTGTAATGCGTTTTTTGCTGATTTTTCCCTTGCTTTTCTTTTTTGTGTGTTCCTCCCTTGTTGTGGATATGGGTTTTGCCGCGCCACAGGATGATGCAAAAAAACAATTGGAAGTGGCTATTGCTGCCATTGTAAGTCACGTAAAAAATCCTGACTATAAAAATTTGGCAAAACGGCAAGCATTACAGGAAAAAATAAAAAAAGACGTGTATAGTATTTTTGACTTTGAAGAGTTTTCCATGCGCACCGTGGGGCCGCATTGGCGTACTTTCAACGCTGCGCAAAAAAAGGCTTTTAGTGAGGCCTTCGCAGAATTGCTTTTTGCTACCTATCTTGAACGTATTGATGGATATAATGGAGAAACTATTCTGTTTACAGAAACACGTTCCAATGCCGCCGGCAATCGTGTGGAGGTTGCTTCTATTGTCACCATTGAGAATAATCAAAAAATTCCCATGGCCTATCGTATGCTTCCCAAAAACAGCAAGTGGCATGTTTACGACGTTCTTATTGAAAATATAAGTCTCGTAAAAAACTTTCGTTCACAGTTCGGAAATATTTTGAACAGTGAGGAGCCGGAAGTATTGATTGCTCGCATTCGGGAGCGCGCACTAGCCGTACGAGAAAAAACACATGAATAAATATATTTCCTGCACACTTATTTTGCTCCTTTGTGTCGGTAATGTACTTCCCGTGTTTGCGGCAACTGTGGGTAGAGATGCTTCAGGTATGGAGTATGAACGGGGGCAATTGCAAGAGTTGCACATGCTGCAAGAATTGGAAGAGGGGCTTGCAGACGTGGACTCCCTTGATGATTATGACGCCATGCCCCTGCAAAGCATTGCGGATCCGTTGGAACCATGGAACCGTTTTTGGTTTGGTTTTAATGATATATTCTACATGTATATTGTGGATCCCATGTATGCGGTCTATGATGCTGTTATGCCGGAGCCTGTGCAGTCTGGCCTCAGCAATTTTTTTGACAATCTTTTATTTCCCGTACGTTTTGTCAACAGTCTTTTGCAAGGCAAATTTCAGTTGGCAGGAGTGGAATTTGGGCGTTTTTTTATCAATACTACTGTGGGAATGGGCGGTTTTATTGATGTTGCCAAAAGGCATAAAACGGTGGTACCCGTGCCGCCCGGGGGCGAGGATTTTGCGCAAACTCTTGGATATTGGGGCTTTGGTTCCGGTTTTTATTTGGTGTGGCCCATACTTGGCCCAAGCTCCTTGCGAGGTACCGTGGGCATGGTGGGTAATTATGCCTTAAAACCTAATCTCTATGTGCCTGATCCGTGGGCTTTCACGTATTCGACGGTGGAGGGTGGTCTTCGCTTTAATGATCTTGGCCCCATGCTGGACTTGCTTAAGGATACGAACGAAATTGCCGTGGATCCATACATAGCTGTGCGAGAAGCATATGCAAATTTTAGCCGCCAAAAGGTGATTAATTAATAGTACTGTACTTAAGTTTATCAGCCCATTGAAAAAGTTACTCTGCTGTGTTAGCGATAAAAAGTCAAACCGCTTATGTATGTCTCATACATCGCGCGCCTTGACTTTTTTCGCTTCCTTGCATCTCACGCCTTTTGAACGGACTGTCAAAAATGGAGTTCTTCTACAGTCTGTTATGTTTGTGTTGAATATGTGTCTCTGTGCATATGTTTGGCACATTTTTTATGAAGCGCTGCTTGAGCTCACTGTTCGAGTGTCTATTCCAAAAGTAGGCATGAGAAAAATCTGTGAGGGTTTTGCGCCAACAGAAGCGGTGGAATCAGCGAAAAGCCACACCTTTTTGCAATGAGACATGAAGGAATGTCTCTACTACGAGGGGCAAAATTTTTTTTTGCTCAAGGTCACGTATGCTTAGAGATATGCCTTTCATAAAATCTGTTTTTCTTGTCAAAAGCAGGATTTTTTTACGGAGTAAGGGCGCTCAGAAATTCTTTGTAAAACCTTTATCGAATATTGATTTAATGATTTTTGTTCTTTGCCGAAGGCAGAAGTATTTTGCGAAACACGTATATATGTCTATATATTAATTGTTTTCAAAATTTTTTTCTTTGGTAAAATACAAAAAAATCAATGTTCCCTTATGTGTTCGCGTATACCTGAGTGTTTTGAAGTTCGTCTTTTTTATCAAAGAGCAATACTTCACCAAAACACTGTTTTTAACCATCATTACGAAGGAGAACATATATGACGCAGCGGTGTGTTGCATATCATATTCAGTTCATGCTTTTTTTCCTTATTTTTCTCATGGGAGTTTTTATGTCGCCATCCTTTGTGCAGGCCGAAACGCCAGTCAAGGCAGCACGTGAGCAAGTGCTCTTTTCACAATCTGCCCATAGAGTGACACTCAGCAATGGTCTGCGTGTGTATATTCTACCAGATGAGCGTTTTCCCCTTGTGTCTACGCGTCTGTACGTGCGGGCAGGCTCTGCCTATGAAACGGAAGATGAGGCCGGCATAAGTCACGTGCTTGAGCACATGGTTTTCAAAGGCACGGAAAAGCGACCTAAGGGTGGCATTGCCAAGGATGTGGAGGCTGCAGGCGGTTACCTTAATGCCGCCACAAGCTTTGATTATACCGTCTACCTCACAGACTTACCTTCAGTCCATTGGGCACTCAGCCTTGATATTGTGAAGGATATGGCCTTTCATCCCACTCTTGATGCCAACGAATTGGCTTCGGAAAAGAAAGTTGTGCTTGCGGAATTACAGCGTGGCAAGGACAATCCCAGCACACGTATCTTTCATGAATTGCAAAAGAACGCGCTTCAAGGCACCACATACGAACGTCCTGTTATCGGCTATGAAGAAACAATCAATGCCATAACACCCGACAGTATGCGTGCTTATATTGCCAAATATTATCAGCCACAAAACATGTTGCTTGTGATGGTGGGCGATGTAGAACCCGAGGCCGTGCTTGCTGAAGTACAAAAACTTTTTGGCGATTTAAAAAATACTTCTGATATGTTGCCTGTCCTTTCCTTGCATCCCGAAAGCATGCAGCATGCTGCAGTAAGTGTTAAGCAGGGGCCGTGGAATAAGGTGTATCTTGGCATGGCGCTTCCTGTTGTAGGAGACCAAGATTCGCGTACAACGCCCCTTGGGATCATGGCGCATTTGCTCGGCGGCGATAGCACTTCCTATTTGTATCAAAAATATAAGTACGAAAAGCAATTGGTGGAAGAGATATATGTGGGTAATTATAGTTTTGAACGCATAGGCTTGCTGTACTTTACCATACAGATTGATGCAGAGAAGGTAGCGCCTTTTTGGAATGAATTTGTGGCTGACCTAGCACAACTCAAGGCTACGGCTTTTTCTGAGCAGGCTTTGGCTCGTGCAAAATTTCAGATAGAAGACAGTTTTCAACGTACGAAGGAAACACTGGCCGGGCTTGCCTCGTGGAAAGGTATGCTTGAACTCTTTTATGGAGGCGAGCAGGGCGAAAAAAACTTCCTCTTTGATATTAACAATGTGACTCTGGCTCAAATACAAGAAACCATGGACTTGTGGCTTGTTCCTCAGCGCTTGAGCGTGGCCGTTTTGACACCCAATGAAGCAGTGGCTGCGCAATTGCCAGATTTTGAGAAAGATCTCCATGCTTTGTGGCCTGCACCGGTACAAATGGCGCATGCGGTGCAAAGCAACATGGCAGGCGAAATGGAAAGCATAGAGCTTGGTGACGGACGTAAGCTTATTCTTATTCCCGATACGACCATGCCCTATACGTCCATGGATATGTATTTTACCGGTGGCAACAGCTTACTGACGCCACAAGAGGAAGGACTTGCCTCTTTGACAGCCAGTGTGCTTACATCGGGTATTGCCGGTTCCGCACCCATGACAGCGCCGGAAATAGAAACATACTTGACTGAAAGAGCGACATCTTTAAGCGCTTTTACGGGGCGTCAGGTTTTTGGTGTATCCATGTATGGCCCTTCGCGCTTTGATGATGAGACTTTTGCGCTCTTTCGCTCTGTACTTACTCAACCAATGCTCTCTTCAGAAGAAGTTGAGCGCGAAAAAACACAGCAAATTGCCGGTATCCGCACGCGCGATGATCGCCCTTTAGGACTTGCTTTTGCCCACATTCCCACATTGCTGTTTGATAAAGCACACCCCTATGCCTTCAAATCCTTAGGTACTGTAGAAAATGTGAGTACCATGACTCAAGCACAAATAAAGGCATTTTGGGATAAGCAAAAAGCACAGCCGTGGGTGCTGTCGGTTGCAGGGAGCTTTGATCGCGAGGCCGTTATTGCCTTCGCAAAGTCTTTGCCGGCTCCCACAAGCCAGAGTCAGCTTGTACAAGCACCTGCGTGGGGTTCAGAGAAACAACGTGCTCTTGAGCTACCCGATCGTGAACAAGCGCATTTATTTATGCTCTTCCCGAGTGTCCCCTCAGGACACCCTGATGCTGTGGGCTTGGAACTTTTGCAATCGGTTTTGAGCAATCAAAGTGGTATCTTATTTACTGAGTTGCGTGATAAGCAAGGTCTTGGTTACACAGTCACCGCACGCAATCAACATTTCCCCGAAGCCGGTTATATGTTCTTTTATATAGGTACAGAGCCAGAAAAAATTACCATCGCTCGCAAGGGCTTTGAGGATGTTATCGCTGATATTCACAAAAATGTCATTTCAGAAGAGGCTTTAAAAAGCGCTCAAAATCAAATGGAAGGCGATTACTATCGTCAAAGACAGAGTCTTGGCAGTCGCTCCAGTGAGGCCGCCACCTTGGCAATTTTAGGCAAGCCATTGGACTTTAGCAAACAGCGTGTGGAAGATGCCAAAAAGTGGACACCTGAAGATATACAGCGCATTGTACAAAAATATTTGAAACCGCAAGATGCGTATATACTCACGGTCAATCCATAACTATTTGATTTTGTAAACATTCGATAACAATTCACGTTGTTGATGACCATTTTTGGCCGCCTGTTCCTTTGTGAAGCAGGCGGCCATTTTTATTTGGCATGGTCTTTGCTTTAGAATACGACAGAATATTTAATTTCGTAAGAGGCAGTATCAGACACTATGCATCTAGAAAATCTTTATATATTTTCATTATGAAGTATTGAATTTTTTGAACAGACAGTTTTCATACATGTTTTTTATCTTATAATATACTATATATTTTCTTAAAAAAACATATACAAAATATATTATAAAATATGATACAAAACCATATGAACATATTTTTTTATGACGATAAGAGTGTAACAGTCTTTTTTTCAAGGAGTACATTATATGACTACTAGCGGATTAGCATATACTCGGGAAATATTTTCACAAGCCTTGGCTGAAGATATTCAAAAAAATGGTGGAGGTGTTTTTTGGTTTACAGGATTACCCTGTTCTGGAAAATCGACACTTGCCTTTCAAGTGAAGAAGCTTTTGAACGAATTAAATATCAGTGCTCTTGTTCTTGACAGCCATGTTATGCGTAAGAGTATGTGTGCTGATTTAGGTTTTAGTGATGATGACAGAAGCGAAAATATGAAACGTGTTGCCAATATAAGCAAATTATTTGCCTCAAAGGGCTGTATTTGCTTGTGCAGTTTTGTGACACCCTTGGAAAAACATAGAAGACTTGTCCGAAGCATTGTGGGTAAGGGATTTTATGAAATTTTTGTTTCCTGCTCCTTAGAAGTGTGCGAGAGCCGTGATGTACAAGGTTTTTATGAGAAGGCACGAGCAGGGATGATTCAGGAATATACCGGTATTTCATCTGCCTTTGACATACCTTTGAATCCTGACCTTGTGCTTCATACAGATCTTTTTTCGGAGCACTATTGTATTCATACTTTATACGATTTTATCCTCAAAAAGTGTGAGGGGC
This sequence comes from uncultured Desulfovibrionaceae bacterium, assembly GCA_964371965.1. Lineage (GTDB taxonomy): Bacteria > Desulfobacterota > Desulfovibrionia > Desulfovibrionales > Desulfovibrionaceae > CAYJAD01. The sequence goes on along the minus strand of CAYJPE010000022.1, from coordinate 8,371 downwards.
GTGACGTAGAACAGCTTCTGACTTCTTTGCCGCATGGCGTGTATGTGCCTGCCAACTTAACAGAGTGTTGAAAAAGTGCACTCTATAGCCTTGTTGCATACATAAACAGCGTGACTTTTGTCCTCGCTCCGAAGGGGATGACACAGATTGCCGCTTTTCAACAGCCTGCTAATGGGCTGATAAGAGTATATTCCTTCAAAGCAAGCTTGTCTTTGTTTCAATGGGCTTGATATAACACAAAAATTCGCAATTTGACGACAGCGCTTAGCAACATTGTGGAATAAAAGAAAAAAAGAACAAAAAATGCTGCTTGTGTTTTTCCTTTATTTTTAATGCCTTACAACTACTTCTCTTGTGCACAAAAGTGTTTATTTTTTCAAATAAATTTGTTAAAATAAGAAGTCGTCGAATTTTTCATGACTATTTGCTTAGCACATTTTAGCGAAATTAAGGAGAACACATGGACGGTTTTATCAAATTGGTCACGGATATCCTCAACCCCATCAATAGCTTTGTATGGGGTCCTGTCATGCTTATTCTTTTGCTTGGCACAGGCCTTTTCATGACCCTTGGCTTGCGTTTTTTGACATTCAGAAGGATCCCGCAAGGCTTTAAGAAATTGTGGAAAGGCAGAGCAAAGCGTGAAGGCGCCGAAGGCGAGCTTTCCCCATTCAATGCGCTCATGACAGCTCTTGCCGCTACCGTGGGTACAGGGAACATTGCAGGCGTTGCCACGGCTATTTTTGTGGGTGGCCCCGGCGCGTTGTTCTGGATGTGGTGCACAGCCATGCTTGGTATGGCTACTAAATTCTCCGAAACATTGCTCGCTGTGAAGTACCGCGAAACGACCCCCGACGGAAACGTGGTGGGCGGTCCCATGTACTACATTAAAAATGGTTTTAAAGAGAAATTTAACATAAACTTTGCTTGGTTTGGTGCGCTTTTTGCGATTTTTGGTTCCATTGCCGGTTTTGGTATCGGTAATATGACACAAACAAACTCCATTGCAGGTGCTGTTCAGGCAAACTTTGGCGTCGATCCTTTTATCACTGCCGGGATTTTGCTTGTGCTCGTGGGTGCTGTGCTTGTGGGCGGCGTACAACGTATTGGCGCTGTTGCAGGTAAAATTGTTCCTGCCATGGCAGTGTTCTACATTGTCGCATCCTTGGCTGTTATTATCATTAAGATTGACGTTATTCCTACAATTTTTATGACCATCATACGCGAAGCTTTCACGCCTTCCGCTGCTTTTGGCGCATCCATTTGGATGACCATTCGTTACGGTGTGGCTCGTGGTGTGTTCTCAAACGAAGCCGGTCTTGGTAGTGCTCCCATAGCACATGCCACCGCCACTGTAAAGCACCCCATGAACCAAGCCCTTGTGGCCATGCTTGGTACCTTCATCGATACCATTATTATCTGCTCCATGACAGGCTTTGCCATTTTGGCTTCCGGTGTTCTTGATCCCACCAACGGTGTCAACGGTGCAGCTCTCACATCTGCTGCATTTAACTCGGTGTTAAGCGTTATTTTACCCGCAAGTTTTGGTGGATACATTGTTACTGTTGCCCTGTGCCTTTTTGCTTTCACGACCATTCTTGGTTGGTGCGTCTACAGCGAACGTTGTATGATTTATCTTTTCGGCGACAAAGCTTTAAAGCCCTTCCGAGTACTCTTCACACTTGTGGTGCCCATTGGTGCTGTGGCAAAGCTTGATACGGTATGGCTATTGTCTGACACGCTCAACGCATGTATGGCCATCCCCAACTTGATCGCCATTCTTGTTCTTAGCCCTGTCGTCTTTGCGGTGGTGAAGGACTATCTTGCCAAGGAAAAAGAAGGATTACATAAGTAGTCAATATTTGAGAAAATTTTATCGACGCTTTGAAGAGCTGTTTCTCCTTGCTAAAATTACGTGACTGTTGGCAAAAATATCATTTGTCACCGGTAAAACGCAAACGCATGCAGTGGGAAACAGCTTTTTTATACTGCATCAAGGAAAATATGAAGGAAAACCGTGCACCTCGTACTTTTTGAACCAGAAATACCGGAAAACACCGGCAATATAGTCCGTCTATGCGCCGTCACAGGGGTAAGTTTGCACCTTATTGAACCTCTTGGCTTTTCTATCGAAGCAAAGCGTCTTAAAAGGGCGGGTCTTGATTATTGGTTGCACGTCTCCGTGCATGTATGGAAGAGTTTTGCATGTTATATGGAGCAGGTGGGAAAACGCAAACGTCTTGTGATGACATCGGCTCATGCAAAAGCGCCCATGCATCGCTTTTCTTTCAGCCCTTATGACAGCATTGTTTTCGGACCTGAAACGAGAGGTTTGCCAGAGTCTATTTTAGCACAAGGGCAAGAGCGTGTGCGCATACCCATGCTGCCGGATAAACGTTGTTTGAATTTGTCCACATCGGCGGGTATTGTGTTATATGCGGCGCTCGATCAATGTGGTATTTTAAACAGGTGGGAATGATATATCTGGCCGTTGATGGGATAGACCCGCTCCCAAGGCGCACTTGGCGCACCGGCATCTTTGTGCCATAGTGTTTGTACATTAATAAACACTTAAACAAGGAGCGGGTCATGAGGACGGTATGCCGTATCGGTCTCGACATTGCAAAGAATTTTTTCCAAGTATGCGCCGTAGATGTACAAGGCAAAGAAATCTTTAACAGAAAGCGTAAGCGCAAGCAGGTTTTGGCATTTTTTGCCAACACACCAAAATGTTTGGTAGGCATTGAGGCATGTGGTGGTGCGCATTACTGGGCATGCGAAATCGGCAAACTTGGACATGATGTGCGCTTAGTGTGTGCCCGTGTGACCAAAGCCTTTGTCATCAGTAATAAAACGGATGCAGCCGATGCGCGGGCTATCTGTGAGGTAGTTGGAAGGCCATCCACTCGTTTTGTACCCATAAAAACATTCCACAATACGTTGCTTGAGCAAAGACTTCTCCTGATCTCGTGCCGATATGGGACGCTCTTGCCAATCATAAAAACCGCTCTCTGAGACTTCAAAAGTATGGCACATCTTCTTCACCGAAAAAACCGAACGGTTTTCTTCGATAAATTGATAGGTTACTTCGGTGCTTTGCTGAAGATGGCCACTGCTTTTTTTAATATATCTCTCTCTGTTGTTACATCTTTCAGTTGTTTTTCAAGTTCCTTGATGCGCCGTTGCTGCTCAGTGAGAGCCTGTTTGCCATTGCCGGGAAAAGCAATACTTCCCAGCGCTTGACTTTCTTTCTTCCAGCGATAGAGTAAATCAGCTTTAATGCCAAGAGCTTCCGCCACATCAGCGACAGTGCGTCCCTCGCTATTTGCCAAGGCCACGGCATTTTTTTTGAAGTCTGCATCATATTGACGTCGAGATTGTTGCATCACTGTATCCCTCCTTGGGGCAGTATACTCGCTTAATCCCGACCCCGCAATTCTGTAGCATGATCACTTGATGCGCGGAACACGAAGAAGACGACAGTGAGAAGTCGGCTCTCCGTCCTTCGTGCTGTTTTGAATTGGTGCGCGGAACAAGGATATTGTGAAAAAATAGCATTTCCGAAAATGCCGGTGGCGCATTGTGAAAAGTTTGTGCCTCCGACACCGGAAGAGATCGTGGCGATGCTTGAGGTTTCGCCGCCGCACATTCAGAGAGTGATAATTTTGGGTTCACAACTTGGCGTGAGGGTTGGGCAGTCTGAGCTTTTCTCTCTGACTTGGGATGATGTAGACTTTACGCAAGCTACTGTGCGCGTGCATGGAGCAATCAAAAACAAGGCTCAGCCTTGGCGTCATGTTCCCATACGCGCGGCTCTGCTTCCAATTTTCAAGCAATGGAAAGAGGAAGACGGTGGTACTGGCTATATTGTGCATTTTAAAGGTGCACGTGTGGATAGTATAAAGACCGCGTGGCACACCATGCTAAAGAATGCAGGTATAACACGGCGCATACGTCCTTATGACTTACGACACGCCTTTGCGACGGAAATGATAGCCGGTGGCGTGGACGTGGGCACAGTATCGCAACTCATGGGGCATACGACACCGACTATGGTGCTTAAGCACTATCAGCATGTGCTTGACGCGCAAAAGAGACGCGCGGTTGATGTGTTGCCGGCTATCCAAAATGTGACAATGGCACATAAAACAAAAGGAAAAGCCCTTACCGAATTTCAGTAAGGGCTTGAAATATCTGGATCCCCAGCACGGACTTGAACCGCGAACCTAGTGATTAAAAGTTATATCAACACGCTTAACGCACTTTCACAGTGCATAATTTACTGCTTGACTTTGCAAAAAATTATAATTAGTTACTCTCATAGAATGTCACAGAGCATAAATGCCTTTCACTGGAAAAGGTAGGTAAATGGTAGGTACGAATTGGCAAGAGTAGGTAAATGGTAGGTACAAAATCTACCACATTCAGACGGAGTGATTATGGCAAGATGGATAACTTCGACAAAGGGTGTGCGCTACAAGGAGCACCCCGAACGCAAGCACGGCAAGAGGGCAGACCGCTATTATGAAATTCAATACAAGCGCAAAGGCAAAGTATACAATGAAGTCATCGGGTGGAATTCTGACGGCGTCACCCAAGCGGAGTGCGAGCGTATCCTTGCCACACTACGCGAAAACTGGCGTACAGGCACAGGCGCACAGACATTCAAGGAAATGCGGGAAAATAACCTTGCTAAAGCTGAAGCGGAAAAAACACAAGAGCAACTCGAGCAGTCACTGACCATACAAGCCATTTTTGACAACGGATATATGGGTGTCCAACTACATAAGAGTGCCAGTGCAATCAAAACAGAAAAACACCTTATGAAAAATCACATCGCACCATTTTTTCGCAACACACCACTGAAAGACATATCAGCTACCATGATGGACAATTTTCTACGCCACATTGTAACCAAAAAGGCCGAGCGCACAGGCAAGCCCCTAAGTACAGCCACAATTAAGTATATACTCGCCGTGACAAGGCAAATATGGAATTACGCTTTAAGCCGCGGCTTGACCACTATCCCGTACCCTGCCAAGCAAATAAAGCCACCTAAGGCAGACAATAAGCGGGTACGTTTTTTAAGTCGTGACGAGGCAGAGCGATTGCTTGAGGCATTAAAGACCCGTTCACAAGATACTCACGATATGGCACTGCTTTCTATTTTTACAGGCTTACGAGCGGGTGAAATATTTAAGCTCCAATGGTCAGAGGTGAACTTGGTAGAGGGATTTATAAATATCCGTGACCGCAAAAACAGCGATAGCTCCACCGCCTGGCTTACGCCGCGATTGCAAGAAATGCTTGTCAGGCGACACGCAGACCGTACAATCAATGACCTTGTTTTTCCCACCAAAGAGGGGGGCAGCAAAAGTGAAATGAGTAATCTGTTCACAAAGGTCGTGAACGAGCTAGGCTTTAATGATGACATGAAAGATATGCGTGACAAAGTCGTCTTTCATACATTGCGCCACACATTCGCATCGTGGCACGTTCAACGCGGTACGCCACTCAAAACCGTATCAGTGATGATGGGGCACAAAACCATTGCCATGACCGAACGCTACAGCCACCTTTCCCCCGAGGGGCAACGCGCACACGCCATGCTTATTGACGACACCCATGCAAAAGGGAATATACTCCCGTTCACAAAGGCAGAAAATACATAATCACACCCAGTCACAGAGCTTGACAGAACGGCATGGGGAAAGATATTTTACACCAACCAAAGGGGCAGCATATTGAAAGTCGTTTCTATTGAATACACGAAAAAGGCACAAAAAGGACGCGACCGTCTCAATGCCCGTGAAATGGAAATTCTGAAGACTTTGGAGCAAGACTTGCGTGACACAGCCGGCAAGCCCTATGGACGAGGCTGGGAAAGCTTAGGCGTACTGCAAGGCACAAATCTTATGCACTGCCATCTCACACACAAAAAAGTCGTAGTATGAACGATAGAAGAACGGCACGGAACTATAACAATTCTTCCCTGCCAATTTGAATATGTGGGGACACGCGAAAAAGCACCCTACTGATACAGGAGGAAGTTAATGTCAATTCATGCGCACAATGAAACAGTGAGTCATGCACACATCGCTCTGCCCTGCGAAACACTCCCCCTCGTGTTGGAGCTTGTCACGCGCCTTGGTGGTGAGTACGTCGCTGGAAGTGAAGACCGCCTTGTTGTTCCCCCCATGCCAGAACATGAACGCATAGGCCGTATGGTCAGAGGCCTACGTTTGCGCGCAAACATGACCCAAATAGCCCTTGCCAAAGCTATAGGCGTCCCCCAAAGGCATATCAGCGAGTACGAATCCAACAAAAGACCCGTACCCGTCGATAAAGTCGCACTGCTTGCTGAAATATTAAACACCGTTGAGACACATTTTATACCACGATAGATAAGGGGATATATGCCGCATTATTGGAATAGCAAAAAATATACGACATTCCGAGCAATTAAAGAAGAATATGGATTTACTGACCAAGGAGCCGTTGACCATATCGAACACTGCCTTGCGGTCGGCGCACTACAGGCATACTATCAAAACGAAACAAGCACACTCCTTATAAGGTATCCGTACGCAAAACTTCCGAGAACGCCGAACCTGCAAGAACCAGACGCTATACTCATGCTTGGCAAGCTCATAATTCCCGAAGAATTTGAGGGGCTGTATAGTTTTGCCGATGACCTCATGTTTTTCACCGAAGAACTGACGCCGCGCGACTTGACGTTAAATATAACCACCACCGCACATACACCGCCTCAAAACGACATATCTGCCACAGCAAACACACAGCTGCCTCCCCAACCCCCCGTGGAGAAAGTGAAGCCATATCAAAGCCAAGATGTGCCGTCGAAGTTAAGGGCATGGCACGTTGGTGTGGTGTAGACCAAAAAACTATATATAATTGGGAGAACGGGATTACTCGTTTGCCACACGGATACCCCGGGCGCACTGACGAAATGCAAGCACGACTCTTTGCGCAGACACATAAGAACAAAAAAGCCCGCAAAGCAGAAGAGAAAGCCATCAAACAAGCCAGAACAGGATATGATGTGGATAGGCATTCAAACTCATATTTCGACGATTAGCCCTGACAGAAATCGGAAAATAAGTCGGAAGCGAAGCGGAAATCTGAAAAAAAGTATAAAAATAATTTTATCGCAATAATAAAAAGCACTTACATTTTGTAGGGGCTTTTTTTTTGCCGTTTTCATAGGGGGGAATCGGAAACAAAGCGGAACTTTTTGTCGAAAGGTGAGAGAAACCTTTAACAGGGAATAAACCTATGTCACAACTGATGACCTATGAAGACTTATCTGCCACGTGGCAAGATGTTTACAGCTCGTTACCCCCACTGTGTACTCGTAAAAATATTTTTGAAGTCGCGGGTGTGCCTGTCGGTACGCTGGCGAATTGCGACTGTCGAGGCGAGGGTATTGTCGGCAAAAAAATGTTGGGCAAGACCGTGGTGTATCCGCGTCTCGAGGCGGTGGCGTGGTTGATGAGGCTTGCTGGCGAATCGCCGGAGGTATCCGTATGAAAAGTGCCCCCACCAATTCTGAGCAATTGACAGGGCGCATGAGGTGATTTTGCCTTTCGAGCATGACGAAAACTCGCCGAAAATGCAAGCCTTTTGTGCCGAGTGCGAGTATTTTCGAAACAAAAAACGCAGGTGTTGTGCGTTTTCAGGCGCATCACTGCTGAGAAATGCCGTGGCTTGCAGGCACTTCGAGAGGGCGCGGTTATGATGGTAATTTCTAAGGAAACGCTGATTTAATGCCTTTTTGCCCTTTTACTGCGTTAGACTCATTTCGTGAAACCCTTATATATGTCTAATATACCGCGGGCTTCCCAAAATTCGTCTTCCTTGTCAAAGAACAAAAATTCGATTAAATCAGCGTTTCCCTAACTTTCTTAATGAGTGCAAAGCAAAGGCTGCGGAAATTGGCGTCATATTGGACACTCCAATCCCAGACGGTACCCGCCGCAGATACGGCACAACCGACAAGCCAAGAGGAAAGGACGGGGTAGTAACTGTGTATGGGGACACTCCTCTTACCATGTTTGCGAAAAATTGGCGCACGGGGGAAGAAATGAGGCACACCGCCAAAAGAGAGAAAACTTTCTCACCAGAAGAAAAGCGTGCCTTTGCCCAGCGCGTGGAGGCCGAAAAAGCTCAACGCGAGGCTGACCAACAAACAAGATATGCAGAAACAGCACAAAAGGCGCAGCGCATATGGAACGCCGCCACACCCGCCACAGTCGAGCACCCATACCTTATAAGGAAACAGGTGCCGCCTTGTGGTTTGATCCTGCAACAGAAAAATGGAGTCCCTGTTAAGCGAACAAAAGGTTCAAAG
>CAYJPE010000021.1:0-20054 GCA_964371965.1 uncultured Desulfovibrionaceae bacterium | reverse complement strand
GTCTTCTACCCCTCCTCACAACACGCCTTACAAAAGCACTTATTGAGGCACAAGAGAAACATCCTCATGCCTAGGCGCAGTCGTCAAATGCGCCTTTTCGCCCTTATCGAAGCGGGCTCTGCGTCAGGCTTCGCGTGCTTTTTCAGTCAAATATCATAAGAATATATTCCTTCAAAGCACGCTCAACTTTGTTTCAATGGGCTTGATATAACATAACAATTCGCAATTTGACAATAAACCCTAACAAGCTGCTAATGCCCACCACCAAGATACGCAGCCCGTACCGTTGGATCATCAAGCATGGCGTCGGCATCATTTTCCATGACCACATGCCCAACTTCAAGCACATAGCCACGTTTGGCAAGCTTAAGGGCGGCTCGGGCATTTTGCTCCACAAGCACGACAGTCACGCCTTTTTTATTGATTGTACGAATGGCCTCAAAAATGGTGCCCACAAGGATGGGCGCAAGACCCAACGAAGGTTCGTCCAACAAAAGCATGCGCGGCTGCCCCATAAGAGCGCGACCGATAGCGAGCATTTGCTGCTCCCCTCCGGAAAGCGTGCCTGCAAGTTGGCGCTGACGCTCCTCAAGACGTGGAAAAAGTTCAAAAATCCACTTGAGCGTCTTGGCAACCTTTGCTTGATCCTTAATGGTAAAAGCACCAAGCTTAAGATTGCCAAGCACCGACATGGTTCCAAAAACACGGCGACCTTCCGGCGATTGGGTAATACCCTGCTTCACAATATCAAAGCTCTGCAATTTATGCAGTTCCTTACCATCAAAAATAATTTCGCCGCTGGCAACTTTTTGCAAGCCGCTGATCGTCTGCATGGTGGTGGTTTTTCCGGCACCGTTGGCGCCAAGAATAGCCACAATTTCACCTTCTTCGACTTTGAGGTTAATGCCGTGTAATGCCTCTACCTGACCGTAATTGACGCGAACGCCTTTCAATTCCAAGAGGGCCATATTACCAGCTCCCATCGTCGACACCGAGGTAGGCCTCAATGACGGCTTTGTTGTTTTGGATATTTTCGGGCACATCCTTGGCAATAACACAGCCATTTTCGAGCACAATAAGCCATTGGCAAATATGCATCACAAGGCGCATGTCATGTTCAATAAGAAGTACCGTTATGCCACGTTTACGAATGGCATGGATAAGCTCCATAAGTTCGGCTGTTTCCTGTTCGTTCATGCCTCCTGCAGGTTCGTCCAGAATAAGCAATTCCGGATCAGAAGCAAGAGCACGCGCAATTTCAAGCAAGCGCTGCTTCCCATAAGCCAAACTGCCGGCGCTCTCCGAATACAAATCATCAATACCCACAAAGGCCAATTCTTGCATGGCACGTTCAAAAGCAGACTTCTCTTCTCGCTGCTGCCACGGCAAACGAAGCATGGAAGAAACAACACCCGCTTGCATACGACAGTGGCGCCCGGCAAGCACATTTTCAACCGCTTGCATACGCGGGAAAAGGCGAATGGACTGGAATGTACGCGCTATACCTTTTTTCACAAGTACATGAGAAGGTGTGCCGGTGATACGCTCATTTTTGAAATAAATCTCACCGCGCTCAGGTTTATAATTACCTGTAATACAGTTAAACACCGTCGTTTTTCCGGCACCATTGGGGCCAATAAGCCCCACAATACTCCCCCGCTTCACTTCAAAGCTCACCTCCTGCATGGCGGTAAGCCCCCCAAAGATTTTTGTCACATCGGCAAGGCGTAACAAACTCATGCGCCACCTCCTTGCTTTGATTGTGGCGGGGTCTTGCTTTCTTCCGTAGGCGCCGGCCTCGGAGTACCGTCCCTATTAAAGAACGACAATTTATACTTATATGGCAAAGGCGGTAAAAGCCCTTGCGGTCGCCATACCATCATGACCATCATGGCAAGACCAAAAATAAGCATGCGCGCACTTGAAAATTCCCGCAATACTTCCGGCAAGCCTATAAAAATAAACGTACTTATAAGAACGCCCAATTGACTGCCACCGCTCAAAATAACCACGGCAAAAATCACAACGGATTCTGTAAAAGAAAATGACTCCGGCGTCACAATAGTCATTTTTGCCGCAAAGACATTACCTGCCGTTCCGGCCCAACAAGCACCGATAACAAAGGCAATAAGTTTGTACGTGGCCACATTGACGCCACAACCATTGGCAGCCACATCGTCTTCACGAATATAATTGAGTGCCCGCCCAAAGCGAGACTGGGCAAGCCATGCAAAAAAGAGCACACTCAAACCCACGCCACCCCAAACAAAATAATAAAACTGTGTAGGGCTGACAATACGCATACCAAAAAGCTCCGGTCGCGAAATACCAAAGATGCCGTTGGAACCTCCAAAAACACCTCCCACATCATTGATAAGAGTCAAACGAACAATTTCCACAATACCAATGGTCACAATGAGCAAATAATCGCCGCGCAAATGTATGATTGGCCGCGCAACTATAAGCGCAAAAAGTCCCGCGGCAATACCGGCCACCGGTAATAAGTACAGCACAGGGATTCCAAAAAGCGTATTCAGCACCGCTGTTGTATAAGCACCAATGGCATAAAAGGCCGCGTGCCCCATATGGAAAAGACCGGCTTGACCAAGAATAACATTGAGCGACAGAGCAAGCCACGCGTAAAGGCCAATACTTACCCACACATCAACCCAATACCTGTTGGCTACCATGGGAAAACAGATTAAGGCAATGACCAAGACCAGCGAAATGATATGGCGTATTTTCATAATTTATCAGCCACCCTTTCGCCCAAAATTCCCGTGGGGCGTATAATAAGTATACAAATAAGCACGCCAAAGGCAATGACGTCCTTCCACGCAGCGGCGATATATGCCGCACTCATGGCCTCAATAACACCAAGCAAAAGCCCACCGAGCATGGCACCGGGAATGTTGCCAATACCACCCAAGATGGCTGCCGTAAAGGCTTTCAAGCCATAACTCCAACCCATAACGAAATCGATTTGTCCATAATAAAGCCCTACCATCATGCCTGCCGCACCGCCAAGGCCGGGGCCAATCATAAACACAATGGAGATTATGCCATTCACATTGATACCCATAAGGCGGGCAGCTCCTTGGTCAATGGAAACCGCGCGCATGGCAGCACCCGTACGTGTACGGTGGACAAAAAGATGCAATGCCAACATGAGAGCCAAGGATGTCAAAATAACAAGTACACGTATGCCCGGAATTTCCCACGATCCAATACTTAGAGTAAACGTGGGACGCACAATTTCCGGATACACAAAGAAACGGGCGCCATAAATGAGCATAATGGCGTTCTGGAAAAAAATAGACGCCCCAAGCGCAGACACTACAGCCGACAAGCGACTGGCTGTACGCAAAGGACGATACGCCACCCGTTCCAACAAAAAGCCAATAATGGCAACAAAGCCGGCTACCATAACAAATACGAGGCCGATGGCCACTTCCACAGGGAGAGCCCCAGCAAAGCCGGCACTCACCAAGAGGGTAAGCCCAAAATAGGCCCCAATGGTGAATAAATCCCCGTGCGCAAAGTTAATGAGTTTCAATATGCCATATACCATGGTGTAACCAAGCGCTACAAGCGCATAGATACTGCCCACAGCAAGGCCATTGATAAGCTGCTGAATGAAATCACCCATGAGCACCTTCCTTGTTAGTCAAAACATTCAAGGGGAGAGAATAAAACATTTCTGGTATCGCACCGGTATTGGCGCTGCGTGCCGCAAAAACCGTGCAAACACACAGCGGCTACATGATAAGCTGTATTCGCCAACTACTGGCATACACCTTTGTGAAACAAAAAAATAGAATATGATGAGGGGTATACACCCCCCACCACTGAATGTTTTATGTGTAGAGATTAATCGCCCCAATCATCGTCTTCTTCCACAGGAGCAAAACCACGACGCATGGTATTTTCTGTCACCACACGTGGATCCATAAAGTGCAGAAGATAATCCGGACCACCGGCCTTCGTACCCACACCGGACATGCGTGCGCCACCGAAGGGCTGACGTTCCACAAGAGCACCCGTATTATTCCGGTTGATATACAAGTTACCCACACGGAACTTTTGGCGCGCCTTATCAAGGTGCTTAGGCGAACGGCTAAAGACACCGCCTGTCAACGCAAAGCGCGTGCTATTGGCAAGCTCGATGGCATGGTCAAAGTCTTGAGCACGCATGACCGCAAGCACGGGACCAAAGACTTCTTCTTGCGCAATGCGGTGTTCAGGTGTGATGCCGTCCACAATTGTGATGGGTACCCAGTAGCCTTCGCCTTCGGGTACGGCACTTTCATAAAGAAGCTTCCCTTCGCTTTTGGCGAGGGCTGCATATTCAAGCACATTTTTTTGTGCGGCGGCATCAGCCACAGCGCCCATGGCATAGGTGCAATCATCGGCAGGCCCCACGAGCAATGCCTTGGCACCTTCCACAAGGCGTTCAATGGCCTTATCGTAGATGGTATCCGTGATAATAAGGCGCGAGCAGGCCGAGCACTTTTGCCCTTGGAAGGCAAAGGCCGAATACAATACATGAGGTACGGCTTCGTCCAAGTCGGCGTCATCGTCAATGATAATGGCATTTTTGCCACCCATTTCCGAAATGATTTTCTTCACATTTGTTTGAGTTGGACCCGTTTTGCCGGCTTTTTCCAAGATGCGAAGTCCCACTTCCATGGAGCCGGTAAAAGCTATGCAGCTGATATCGGGATGCTCCACAAGGTAGTCGCCCATAACAGAACCGCGACCGGGCACAAAGTTAAACACACCGGCAGGCAAGCCTGCTTCTCTCCAAATCTGTACAAGCTGATGTCCAATAATGCCCGTGATATTGGCGGGCTTATAAATAACAGGATTCCCAGCAACTATGGCGGCGGAAACCATACCCAAGCTAATGGCAAGGGGGAAGTTCCACGGCGCAATAACGGCGGCAAGGCCTTTAGGTTCGTAGAAATAATGGTTCAATTCGCCCGGAGCATTACCCAAACGACGCGGCTTGGCAAGACGTTCCATTTCGCGGGCATAGTATTCCAAAAAGTCAATGGCTTCAGCGACATCGGCTTGTGCCTGATCCCACTGCTTACCCACTTCCAAGACTTGCCATGCAGACAGTTCAAAAACGCGGCGTCTGGCAATGGCGGCGGCCTTCACAAGATAGGCGGCGCGTTCTACCGGTGGTGTATCACGCCATGCAGGGAACACTGCCTTCGCCGCGGCAATGGCCTTATCCACTTCGGCAATGCCACCTTGGCACACATAACCCAACACTTCAGAAGGCTTAGCGGGATTAAGTGTGGGAATCTTGTCATCAAGCTCTACGTCTTGCCCGTTAATATAGAGGGGATATGTTTTGCCAAGTTCGTTTTGGCGAATTTTGGCAATTTCTGCGGGGAACACGGCGCGATGGTCTGCACGAGTAAAGTCTGCCATGGGCTCGTTCACGAAGGGACCGAAGCCCTCTTTGACCACAGGGGCTTTGCGTTCTTTGTCACGCTCCGCTCTTTCACGCGCTGCCGTTGCATGAGGGTCTTCCAGCAATTTTTCAAGGCTGGCTTCTTCCACAAAGCTTTGGCGCAAGAAAGATTCATTGGCCGTATTTTCCAAAAGACGGCGCACAAGGTAGCCCATGCCGGGCACCATATCACCATAAGGACAATACAAGCGCACACGACCTGCTACTTTTAATATGCCACGGCGTACAGGCTCAGCCATACCATACAACACTTGGAACTCGTAACGAGAATCGTCAACGCCAAGCTCTTTTGCTATTTCTATGACGGCTGAAATGGTACGCACATTGTGAGAAGCGCAAGCAAAGTGACAGATATCACTGTTTTTAAGCACTGTATAGGAGATACGTTCGTAGCATGCATCACTTTCTGCCTTTATTGTCCAGACAGGCACGTCCCATCCCATTTGCTTAGCCTTGACCACTTCATAATCCCAATAAGCACCCTTCACAAGGCGTATAGAAATGGGTGTCTTATGTTCACGCGCCCATGCAATAAGCTCGTCGGTGTCTTTTTCTGCATCCTTAAGGTAGGCTTGCAAAACAATACCGATATGCGGATAATCTTTAAATTCCAACTTCAAGCGACGATAGACTTCAAGCGTAATGTCTTTGTGCTTATAGGATTCCATATCGATACAAAAAAAGGCATTCAATTCTACAGCACGTTTGCAAATACGACGCGCTTGATCCAAAATACCTATGACGGAGCCTTCAAAATCTTGGGGATTGGCAAGGCAGAAGGTAGCAGTGGGTTTTATGGCCACGTTGATTTTGGGAGCATGTCCCCAATCATCGCTTTTTGCCGTGTCCTTGCCAAGGGCTGTCCATTCGTGCTGCTCGTCCTTCAGTGCATCCAAAAGCTCAAGATAGGTGCCTACATATTCTTCGGCTTCTTTATGAGACAAGGTGGCTTCGCCTAAAACGTCTACCACGGCGGCAAAGCCTTCTTTGCGCAATTTTTTCATATTTTTGATGGCATCGGTGGTATTTTCACCCACGATAAACTGCTCTGCCATGCCTTCAATATTTTTTGCGATAAACTTATTGAGCATGTTTCCGCCAAACTTCCCCAGAACACCGGCAGCTTTGGCACCGGCGGCGAGGAAGGGGGGCATGTCTTTTTCTTCTCCAAAATACTCTGTGATGTGGTCTGTCAAGAGCTTTGGGGTGGTAAGGGAGGGAAAGGCGTCTACAAAG
This sequence comes from uncultured Desulfovibrionaceae bacterium, assembly GCA_964371965.1. Taxonomy (GTDB): domain Bacteria; phylum Desulfobacterota; class Desulfovibrionia; order Desulfovibrionales; family Desulfovibrionaceae; genus CAYJAD01. The sequence continues at coordinate 13,333 of CAYJPE010000021.1, read as the reverse complement.
CGGAATGCCTGCACCTTGAAGTGCTCATTGCGCATGCTCCAATCCATAACTTTACCCATCCACGCTGCTTTGTTAAAAAGCGAAGGTTTTTCACCGGAAATACTGGTGAACATTTCCTTACCGCGTTGAATGGCCTTTGCATTTGTGCTTTCTTGCATTGTATCTCCTTGAAATGACAAAAAAACGAGAATTGACCAAATGAACGAACCACGCATTGTGGAACATATGCATTATTCAATGCTAGTGGTTGGAGAGTATATATTTTACATGACATTTCGTCAATGAAATTTTGAAGATTTTTGACAAGTATTGCGGCATTTCGGGGCTTCACCTGAAGCATATTGGCAGAGCGCACGCAAAGAGTACTCGACACAAATGACTCGCTCGAATTTTCCTTACAAAAGCACTATGTTTGATCACTCTGAAGAGATATCGCAAAAATATGGTGCACCTCTTTGGCACACGAAAGGTCTGAACAACACAGCAGCGACACCAAAGAAGTGCTAAGGCGCTGCCATCATAACAAAGCAAACGCCATATTCGGCTATCCCTTTTTTTCCATTTTTGCCCACGAATCCTTCAAACTGACAATCCTATTAAATACAGGCTGCTGGTCAATTCCGTCAGGATCAGCGCAAAAATATCCAAGGCGTTCAAATTGTACCCTGTCGCCCACTTGCGCATTCTTTAAGGATGGTTCACACATAGCGGTAAGAATTCTTAGCGACTGAGGATTGATATTGTCTACAAAGCTCTTACCTTCGTCCACCACATGCGGCTGTTCTACGCTAAAAAGATGTTCATACAAGCGTACTTCGAGGGGGGCGGCATGCTCTTTTGATACCCAGTGGAGGGTACCTCGTACCTTACGTCCGTCCTCTGTATTGCCGCCGCGGCTTTGCGGATCATAAGTACAACGCAATTCTGTCACATTGCCTTCGCTGTCACAAATGGCTTCACGGCAAGTGATATAGTAGGCATAGCGCAAGCGCACTTCTGAGCCCACATAAAGCCTATGAAACTTTTTAGGCGGATTCATGCGAAAATCGTCACGCTCCACATATATTTCACGAGTGAAAGGAACGGTACGCGTACCGTAATCGGCATCTTCCGGATGATACGGCATATCAAAATTTTCTGTCTGCCCTTCAGGAAAATTCTCAATAACAATTTTCAACGGATCAAGCACAGCCATAACACGAGGCGTATGGGCATTGAGGTATTCGCGCATACAAAATTCCAGCATACCGTAATCCACCACGGAATCTGCTTTGGATACACCTATGCGTGCGCAAAATTCGCGCAAGGCTTCGGGCGGTACACCGCGCCGACGCAGGCCTGAGAGCGTGGGCATACGTGGGTCATCCCAACCGCGCACATGGCCTTCTTGCACAAGCTGAATAAGCTTGCGCTTGGACAATATGGTATACGTCACTTGCATTCTGGCAAATTCAATTTGTTGTGGCTGATAGATATTGAGATTTTCCAATGTCCAATCATAAAGGGCTCGATTATTTTCAAACTCAAGAGAACAAAGAGAGTGCGTAATATTTTCAAGCGAGTCGGAAATACAATGCGTATAGTCGTACATGGGATAAATACACCACGTATCGCCTGTGCGGTGATGATGCGCGTGACGGATACGATACAGTGTGGGGTCACGCATAACAATATTGGGAGAGGCCATATCTATTTTTGCTCTCAGTACATGGGCGCCGTCAGGAAATTCCCCTGCTCGCATACGGCGAAAAAGATCAAGATTTTCCTCTACCGTGCGTTCTCTATACGGACTATTTTGCCCGGGCTCTGTAAAAGTACCTCGCATGGTGCGAATCTCTTCTGCCGAGCATGAATCCACATAAGCCTTACCGGCAAGAATAAGCTGTTCGGCAAACTGATACAATGTTTCAAAGTAATCAGACGCATAAAAGCCGTCATTGAGCACCTTGCCCCCAAGCCACTTCACGTCTTCACGTATGGAGTCCACATACTCTGTTTCTTCCTTGGTGGGATTGGTATCGTCAAAGCGCAAATTACAGATGCCTTGAAATTCTTCAGCCACACCAAAGTTTAAGCAAATAGACTTGGCATGCCCAAGGTGCAAATAGCCATTGGGTTCCGGAGGAAAGCGTGTATGCACACGTTTGTCAAAGCGACCCGACGCATTGTCGGCAATAATACGTTGACGTATAAAATCAAGGGGTTTTTCTGCAGTTTCAGCATTGTGAAATCTATTTTCGGACATACGCGTTTTCCTATAGCTTTTAAAATTAAGAAACTCGTAAAATACTTGCATTTTACACAAAAGTCAATGGTGTTTTTTTCAACAAATTTTCACGCAAAAACCCCACCCATGCGCAAGGCATAGGCAGGGTCGTTTTATGTATTTTTCACGCTTGACGCGCAAGCAGTTTTTTACAAATCGCTAGCTAAGACCATCCGTTTGAGCACGTACAAGTATGGTGATCTCTTCATCACTGGTTCCCTTGGAGAATTCTGTAAAGTCACCTGCGGTGCCGCGCTCTGTCCACGCATTATCACCGGTGGTTTCCACAGTCACAGAACCGTCTTCAGACTTACTGACACCGTCCAAGTTCTCCATAACTTCATCGACATTTTCGCCTTCAACATCACCAATGACCATCATTTCCACATTGGTGACGTCTTCGCCATCGCCACTGGTCAGCTTTTCAATGGCAGCATCCTTGCTTTCAGGGCTGACAAGGAGCACGTCCATGCCATCACCACCGTCAACAAAGACATCTGACACATCAAACTGAATGAGGTCATCGCCGGATCCCGCAAGAATAACATCAGAGCCTTCGCCGCCGTCAAGCATATCATTGCCGGAACCGCCAAAGAGCACATCGTCACCGCTGCCGCCAAAGAGATTATCTTCGCCGTTCAGACCAAACATGATATCATCACCGCTGCCGCCGAACAGATCGTCATTACCATCGGTGGTGGACTCAAGCCCCTCAGCCGCGGCATTCATGGCATTGGGATCTTCTGTTGCCGCATCTCTGACGGCATCCACAAGGTTTTGTGTCATCTCAATGCTGGTATCACTGTCGATATTACTCAGATTATCAAAGTTAAACGCTGCGGCACTGTCACCCATATCAGCCGCTTCCGCAAGCTGTTGCAAATGATTGGCCGACAAATCGCCATCGCCCATAAGCAAATCATCGCCGCCTTGACCATACACAGCGTCATCACCTGCGCCCCCAAGAAGAGCGTCGGGACTGGCATCGCCACCGTCGGCAGTTACACTGTCAAGCCACTCGGGATCATTGCTTATGCGTTCAGCCACCATGGCGTCGATTTCGTCGTCGGAATACTCGCTCCCGTCGGCCTTTGTGGCACCGTCAAGACCAAGCGCTTCTGCAAGGGCATCACGATCATACTCACTCATAATAGCGTCGTCACCTTCACCTGCGTCGGCAATATTGCCACCAAAGGCATCGAACTCATAATTGCCTTTTTCAACGGAGAACAAGCTGCTTATGTCACTGTCAGAGACTTTCACACCTTCGCCTGTGGTATCGTAGGCATCCAGCACACTTTGATCAACACCTGGTCCCATACCAACGGCACGAATTTCACCGCCATTGCCGGAATCAAGACCCATAGACTCTTGCAAGTCATTAAAGGCGGCATCATTCTTTGCCGTAATGCTTGCTTGGTCACGGCTGGTGCCAGCTTCCGTTGGTTTGCCGTCCGTAATCAAGAAAGCATTGTTTGTATAGCCTTCCGGTGCATTGTCAAAGAAGTCCTTGGCGACCTGCATGGCTTCCGCATAATCCGTCCAGTGATGATAATCGTCAGAAGACTCATAGGTATAGTCCTTGAAGTTCATACTCACGTCAAGCAAGTCCGAAATAACGGCATCGATGGCTTCTTCCGCCGAATCATAGGACTGCGTCGTCTTTTCATATCCGGTGGCGGCAGTATCTGTGAGAACCACTTCAAACTGGCCATCGGCATTGGGCGATAAGGCAATGTCAAAAGTTTCCGAATTGCCCCAGAAGGAGATGATGCGCACATTCACATCACCGCCAAGGTCACTTTGTTGGTGCGTCAACAAGGTATCCGTCAAGAACGTATCCAAAGCATCGCAGGCGTCTGTCAAGCGAGTACGATAGCCTTCGTCGGAAGGATCAAGCTTGCTACTCTCTGCATAAATGCTGTTGCCCAACCACTGGGAATCATACATGCTGCCCGATGTATCAAGCATGACGCATACATTGTAATCTTCGCCCGGGTTTGTCTGCATGGTGGCACCTTCCGCCGCCAGCAAGTCACCTGTATTTTCCGCGGCTGTATAGGTACCGGCTACAGTCAGCGTGCTGGAATCGCCATCACTGTCTGTGATCGTGATGTCCATATCCTTTGGCGCCGTACCGTACACACCGTCAATGGTGGCAGTCCAATTTTCTCCGTCAGTGGTGGAAAGCATCTTACCATCACCGAAGTCAAAGTGTGTCGTTTGCGTCTCACCTTCGCCTGTGGTGGTCACGTTCACGGTAGAGCCTTCGGCGGCCTCCCACTGACCATTTTTGAACTCAATGCTCTGTTCATTGACAGTAATCTGCTTGCCGTCACCGTCATCTGCACCAAAGTCTAGGTCAACACTGCCCGTGGCGGTAGACGTCCCATTGGTGGACAAGGCATAGTCGTCGTGTTGTGCCGGTACATCGTCCACCACATTGACATCCACTTCCACCTCATAGGTATTGCCCTTGGCGTCCTGCAAGGTCACAGTCACCTTATCGGCACTGTCTTCCATATTCTTGCCTTGACCATCTTCATGGCCTTGTGCTGACTCCAAAGTATAAGAGAAGCTGAGGCCGTCTTCGGCAATTTCTGTGTTGCCTTCCGTGGCACCGGCAACGCCTACAATGGTATAACCTTCGGGCGCCTTAAAGGTCGCCACATCGGAATCGTCAGAGGCATCGTCGAGACCTGCTTCGTTTACCGTCACTTCGGCACCTTCGAGGTCGTCAATGGCTTCCGGCGTTGCATCACCCTTCACTGTCACGGTAAGGCTCGTACTGTCGCCGTCACGGTCTGTGGCGCCAAAGGTAACATTGATTTCGTCACCAAAGTTTTCATGCTGATGCATGGTCCACTCGCCGCTGTCGGCATTGAGGTGTACGGTAAAGTACGCATCCGTATTGCCATCGCCATCCGTCGCTTGAGCCACGAACATATTTTCGCCAAGCTCACTGAAGGTCAATTCCGTACCGTCTTGTAAAGTAAGTGTACTGCCTTCAGTCACGCTCACAGCATCAGAACCGCCAACGCTTATGCCTTCAAAGTACACAGACTCAACGCCGTCGGCACCCTGCGTTTCAAGTGTACCGGAAGCCATAGCCACCACACTTTCCGCATAGCCGGAGAAGTCCACATCGGTAAGCACGAAGTCAGAACCCTTGGCAGTAGGAATAATACGCACTTCGTCAAAAGGCACAGTCACCGTGGACGCGCTGAAGTTTTGATCGCCGCCCACTTGGCCCACGATCTCTTCTTGCGTATGCACAAGCTCGCCGTCTCTATAGAATTCCAAACGCACAAGTTCGTCATCATCATCTGCACTGTTGGAACCGCCTTTGAAAAGGCACCCAAGAGATAAATCTACACCATAAGCTGTTTCACCTTCTGGCAGCGTAATAATCAACGCTTCCGTGGTCACATCGCCACTGGTAAAGTCCCCTTGAATATTGCCTACTTCATAATCACTATTACCACCCTGCCCCTTCATGCCAATACCATTGGCGTAGTCAGTACCATCGGCAGAAGAATTATCCACACGCCAACCAAGCTCCACGTCCTTACTGGCGTCTTGGTCAACAACGCTGTGTCCATTTTCCGTATCATAGGACACTATGGCACCGCTGATGGTAAAACCGCCGGCACTTTCAGGCATCTCTATAACCGACTTATCATCGGCCTGATTATCGTAGAACTTCACGTCCCAGCCGTAACCCTCGTATTCAAAATCAGGATTGGCATCCTTATTGGGCATGAGCACGTCGTGCAATGTTCCGGCATCCGCATGACCATTGAAGATACCAAAGTCATCCACATCGCCGCTGAGATCCATCTGTATTTCATCACCGCTGGAATTGGACATGTCAATGACATCGTCCACAATATTGGCCTCAATACTACCTTCCAGCGTATCACCATTGCCGTCGGTCACAACAATGGAGAACACGTCCTTGTCTGTATCTGTGGTGCTTTGTTCATCACCCACCATTTGGTCAGTACCGTCTTGCTCATGATCAAGGGACACTTCTGTTTGCGTATAGGTATACTCAATGGTATAGCCGTCTTCTGCATTACCACTGAGCGTAATATTGCTGATTTCGCCGTGGTCACCTTCAATGACAAAACCGTCCGGTGTGGAACCATCTTCGCTAAATGTCACTTCCTTGCCGCCAATATTGACGCTCTTCACACCATCAGGCGACGTAAATTCAATGACGCCTGTGGCTTCGCTATAATCACCATCGGCATCGCCATCAAGATAAGCATTCGTATTATCCGCATCCACAGGACCACCTTCATAGGCAGTACCTGACCACGGGGTGTCCGGAGTGTCTGTACCTTGCTCCACAACGCCGGCATCGTAGGTGGTCACACTGGACGTATCACCCTGCGCGCCAAAGGCAGGCACACCGTTTGTTACGGTGATGCTCGTACTGGCAGTGGCTGTGTCCCCGTCCTTATCTGTGACGACAATTTCAATGTCTTGCACGCCATCTGCCGTATCTTTTGCGGTAAATGTAAAGTCACCGGTAGCTGGCTGAAGAATAAGAACGCCGCTTTCAAGGACAAATACCGTACCGCTTGTGCCGGGCATACCTTCATCGCCGTTGATAGTGATGTTTGCTCCTTGACCGTCCTTACCAAAATCAATGTCAAAATTACCTGTAACGGTTTCTAAAGGAGACATATCGGCATCGTCGGTGGTGACGCTGACGCTTGGAATGGCATCCACCACATTCACGTCCATGTCGACTTCATAGGTATTGCCATTGGCATCTTGCATGGTCACGGTAACGATGTCGGCATCTTCCATAGTATTCTTGCCGGCCACATCTTCATGGTCTTGCTTTTCGCCCAAGGTGTAGGAGAAACTGCTTCCATCGTCGGCTACGCTGGTGGAGCCAATGGTGCCGCCGGTGACGCCCACAATGGTGAAGCCTTCGGGAGCCTTAAACGTGGCGACGTCTGCATTGTCGGAATCGCTGCCAAGACCGTCTTCATCTACGGTGAGTTCGTAGGCATCGGCGGCATCAATTTCTTCATGTGTGGGCTTTGTCACTTCAATGTCCACACTCGTGCTGGCAGAATCGCCGTCCTTGTCTACCACGGTGATTTCAATATTTTCTGTACCGGTGGTGTCAGGCTTGGCATCATACGTAAAGTCGCCCGTGCTGGGATCGAGGGTCAAGTCGCCGTTTTCCAGTTCAAAGGACAAAGTACCGTCTTCGTTCTTGGTACCTTCTTCGCCATTGATGGTTATTTTATGCTCTTCTTGGGTACCGTCGCCAAGGTCAATGTCAAACTTACCGGTGACGCTATCGCCTGCGCTGGCGTCTTCCGGTTCTGTTTCTACGACAACGTCCGGCTGGAGGTCGGCTGGCGGTGTGTTTTCGTCCGGCGCGTCATCAGGAGGCGTGTCGTCGGGAAGCGCGTCATCGGGAAGGGCGTCAACAGGAGGATTATCTTCAGCAGGTGCATCTTCCTTTGGCAGTTCGTCAACGGTACCTTCTTGCAAATCAAGATTTAAAGAGCCTTGTTCTTCATCGCCATTGTCATTTTCAATGGTGTACTGGATATCAAGATCGGGCAATTCTGCCGGAGCATTTTCCCCGGGCACAAAGGTAAAATCACCATTGGGCTGTATGGTCAGAACACCTTCGCCTGAGTCGGACACAAAGGTAAAGACGTCTTCAGCAATATTTACCTGCGTCCAGCCGTCCGGAAGTGTGACTTCCACAAAGTTCACTTCTTCCCATTCTTGGTCTAGACGTATTTCTCTGCCAAGGCCATCTAAAAGCGTACCACTCACAAAATCGGTTATACCACTGCTTCCCACAGGGGCTGTTTGACCAGCTGCAGGCATAAGGCTTTCGTCAAGAGCCGCAAAAAAGGCTTCGCCCGGAATAACGGCTTCACCCACCATAAATTCTGGCATATTTTCGCTGTTGTATGCTTGATAAAAGTCTTCAAGTACAACACTTGAACCATCGTCAAAGCTAAAAACAAGGTCGTCGTCTACACGTTCAAGCAGGGCATCACTTGGGCTAAACTCAAGGACGAGCCTATCATCGCTTTGAGGTATATGAACGCTTTCTTGTCCGGCTTCAGGCTTTCCTAAAAGAATATCAGCCATGATTTACTCCTCAAATGGGCAGAGTGTTCCTTGCTCGAAGATAATAAGAATCATTCCGTATATGTCTTTATGCTATTCACATAGGCTTTGCAAAAGAAAACGCAAAGACCTGTAAGCACAAAGCACAAGCCAAGAACGCACTGCCAGTGGTTAAAATAGAGAATAAAGAAATAGCGATAATGGCCCAGCAAATACAGCCTCATAGACTCGACTTGCCATAAATATGGGCGAGGGCTTCCACCCCCAGAGTAGTTAACTCCTAAAAGAGAAAAGGGATACTTGTCCAGCATCCGTACCGTATTTTCCGGTACAGGCAAAAAATAATGCTTGCCAGACTTTATGTCAACGGAAACTTGGCAAAAAATAAAATTTATTTTTCGTGCAGAGCGCATCCTCAAAAAAATTATAATACTTTTTAAATTCACAAAAAAAGACCCCCAGTGCCTATGCACCGAGGGCCTACGTTTACATCATATTTTCTACGGTAGAAACTTATGACACACTAAAAGAGACTATTGTTGACAAGAATGGTCTGCATGTCAGCCTCATCACCCTTTGTGTATGCCATATAGCTTTGACCCTTCACTTCAAAGGCTTCACCAGGCGTCCAGTCAGCATCTTTGAGAGCCTGCGCCGTATCCTCATTGGCATCCATGGCTTCCTGCAATTCTTGGGCTGCTTTCACATCATCGCCAAGCATGAGAACTTCAACGTTTTTCAAATCCAATGCACTCTTATTCAACTTATCGACAGCATCTTTCAGGTTATCCACACCCATGAGCAGAACGTCCATGTCATTGACGCCGCCGCCATCTACGAGAACATCGTTGATGTCAAGCTTAATGATATCGTCGCCGTCGCCGCCCAAGATGATGTCTGCACCTTCGCCGCCATCGAGGTAGTCGTTACCTGTGCCGCCAAAGAGTATGTCATCACCTTGACCGCCATAGAGCGTATCATCGCCGCCGAGGCCGAGGAGAATGTCGTCGGCACCCACAAGCTCGCCATCTTTCATCTCGCCGTCGCCGCCATAGATAGTGTCGTCACCGTCAGTATCAGTAGTGGACTCAAGCGTACCTACAGCTTCCGTCAAGGTCTCAATGTCAGCATCCCTAATCGCAGCGGTCAAGTTTGTAACAAGCTCTTGCGTGTCTGTGCCTTCCGCTTGAATATTGTCAGTGGTGTAATCACCTTCAAGTTTCAAGGCAGTAGCGAGCTTTTGAAGCGTGTTCTTGTCGCCATCACCAATAAGTAAGTCATCGCCGCCTTGACCGTAGAGCATATCGTCACCGCTACCGGCGAGCAAGACATCGGGATCGTTTGCCGTGCTATTTGTCGAATGTTCCAATACCCACTCGGGATTATTTTGCATATATTCAACAAGCAAGGCATCTGTCACCGTCACACCGGCAGGCAATTGCCCCTGCAAGGCCCCGCGCAAGACATCGGTATTAATACCGCCCACAAGAATGTCATCACCATCAGCCGTTATGCCAATGCTGGTTTTTTCTGTGGTCAATTCCAAGCTGCCTTCTTGAAGCAAGAATATATCGCTAATATTGCCGTCTGTCACAATATTTGCGTTTTCCGGTGCCGGCTGTGAAGAGTCATACTTGACAACAGTTCCTGCTGAGGCACCCGCACCCATACCCACAGCATGGACGGCATTGTCGCCGATAAGATTACCCTCAGTATCTCTTTCTACGCCAAGAGCTTCTTCCAGCGCATCAAAGGCTTCACTTCTATCTTCCTCTGTCTCAGTGCCATAAGGCTCACCGTCTGTGAGGAAGAACACTTTGTTGACATAGCCTTCAAGATCCCCAACGCCCGGATTGTTTTCATCACCGTTAAACCATGCTGCCGAAGCATCAAAGGCTTGCGCGTATTGGGTGTTGTGATGGAATTCTTTGTGCCCATATGGCTTCTCTGTCTTCAGGTCTCTCAACTCGTTAATTTCGTCGATGATAATCGCTTTATTATCTTTCAAAGACAACGAACCATCTAGAACAACATCCAGATCGCCCCAGAATGTCACGATTTGGAGATTAACAATACCGCCAATATCGCTGCTGGCATGGGGATAGAGCGTATTCTCCACAAAGTCTATAAGGGCATCACACGCTTCATCAAGACGCGTTGTCATTTCTCCAGGATTATCCGGATCATCAATAATACCGTTGAAGCCCGGGCCTTTATCATACATGGAACCGGAGGTATCAAGAATAATAGAAATATTATAATTGGTTCCCGATTCTATGTGTGTGGCAGCGCCGTCAAGACCCACAACGGTATTGTCCGTCGTATCGCCGCGCGATGCCAGTATGTCAAAGCTCTCGGAATCGCCGTCGGCATCCGTCAGCGTAATGCTTTCCCGCTTTTCGCCATCTTCAGGCACATTGTTCACCGTGGCAGCCCACAAATCGGACTGCCCTGTGCCGGTGAGCGTCATATCGCCGGACTTGAGCACAACACCGTCCTCAGTCACCTCAATGGAGCCTTTACCCGAGAATGACCATGATCCTGTGCCATCGCCATTATCGTTGTAAGTGAACTTGGCATCACCAAACTCAAGGGACTTACCATCACCATTGTCCGCACCAAATCCTATATTTACAAGCGTCGTTGCCTCATCCGAATCAGGGGTATCCGTTGTGGTTACCACATCACCATGCTCTAAAGGCGCATCGTCATAGATGTCCACTTCAATGGTATCAGACGTTATGGAATCACCGTCAATGTCGGTAACGGTCACTTCGAAAGACTCAGCAGCCGCATCGAGCTCATCGGCAAGATCCGTTTCACCTGCTTCCAATGTCTGGTCATGGTCATAAGGTTTCGTCTGCACATAGTCATAAGACAAGGTGTATTCACCATCCGGATTCACTTCTGTGCCTCGCGTAAAGGTAAACGTACCATACTTGCCTTCTACCTCGGCCTCACCGTTTTTATCAAAGGTTAAGGTGTGATCTTCTCCATTCAAGTGCACAGTAATCACTTGCTGTGTAATGTCACCGTTGCCTATGGTGTAGTCGAAACTGCCCGAAGCAGTGGCCGCGGCACTTTCCACACCCACACCGGCAGACAGCGCAGAATCGTCTGTTGTGAGCTTTGTGTCTACACTTGACTTGTCTATACTCGGAACAGCGTCCGTGCCCTTCACAGTAATAGTCGTCGTAACAAAGTCACCATCGTTATCAGTAGCTTTGACATTAAAGTCGACCTCTCCGGTGAAGGGATAGGACTGCTCAAACGTCCATGTTCCGTCATCGTTTAGTGTCATGGTGAAGGCCTCGGCACCGTCGTCCGCACCACCTTCCACTGTGCCAATAATAACATTACTATCATCAGGATCACGACTTAACGCAACAACAATCTCGGTGCCATCGCCTTTTTCAACGCGGATTTGTGATGTTGTTGCCGGAACAAGACCCCATCCAATAGTCAAGGACTGCGCACCATCACCGCCAAATTCAAGACCAAGGTCGCCGTCTACGCTGTAAGTGCCGTCGTCAGCTCTTTCTGTTGCATGAACATCTGTAACATCATTATCAAAAACAGGGCCATCGTCAGTAATATGCACATTCACAGTGACATCAAGACTGTCATCGGAACCATCGCTTTGCGGTACACCATCTTTAATGCTTATGGTAAACGAGTCTGCATTTGACGCCTTTGTGTCATGTACATTATTATCAGTGTGACCATATGCCGTATCTTGCGTGAATGTATAACTTAAGGTGTACTCGTCACCATTTTTCGTCAATGAATCAATGGTAACGTCACCATAGCCATTATTACTGGCGGCAGAGACTGCACCAACAACCGCAGGTGTCACAGCGAATGTGCCGTCAGGTTTTTCTGTCACATTAAATACGACACCATTCACGGTAATCGTACCACCATTCATACTTTCAGCACTCTCAAAAGTGACGCTTTCTGAAACTGTTTCAGACGTATCTTCCTCAGACGAAAGACCGGCATCGCTTGTGGTGATCTCATATGTTAAGTCATCGGCAGTGGGCGAATCATTCACCCCTTCAGCCGTGATGGTCAACGTGCTTTCTTGCTGATCACCGTCGGCATCTTCCACCGTATAGCCAAATTCAAACACGTCACTTTCGGTGTCAGATAAGCTCTTATCAGTATATTCAAATGTATAACTGCCGTCCTTATTGAACGTCACCACACCCTTGTCAGACTCAAACTTGGCAAGCTCTCCTTCTGCAGGTGTCCAGCCAGTAGGCACTGTCCAACCGTCAGGTGCCGTCACGCCCACAAGAGCGCCCGCTGCTGCCCAACCGTCACCGCCGGATGCATCCGTCTTATGGCCGTCACCATCGCCTGTGCCAAGCACCACATTGCCACTCACAGTGCTGCCTTGCTCGACAGTAGCGGTGTCTGCAACAGCATCAGGTCCGTCGTCAGTGATGGTCACGTTGACGGTTCCGCTTGTTGTGCCACCAGTGCTATCTGTGATGGTCACGTTGAAGCTGTCGCCAACTTCTGTGTCATCATGAGCCTTCGTGTCATGCTCAACAGCCGTATCTTGGACATATTCGTAATTGACAGTGTAGCCACCATTACCGTCCGGTACGACGCCGGTGATGGTCAAGTCGCCGTTCTTCCCTGCAACAGTCTTGTCAGCAGGAAGCTGCGCATTACCGTCTTTGTCAAACGTAATGGTCACAGTACCAATAGTCACACTGCCACCAGCCATGCCGTCCACGTCTGAGAACGTAAAGGAACCGGTATCGCTGTCCTTACCGTCGTCAACGAGTCCTGCATCACCTGTCTCAAGTGTATCTGTCACAGTAATGGTTGCGTCATCGTCCTTGCCCGTGGCCGTAATGGTCAGGGTACTGGACTTTTGGTCACCGTCGGCATCTTCCACCGTATAGCCAAATTCAAACACGTCACTTTCGGTGT